>JBKPRZ010000026.1:0-27249 GCA_046734815.1 Myxococcota bacterium
ACATACAGAGTACCCCGGGCCCAGTCCCATATCCGAGGGTCCGGCTCCGAATGCTGCCCCGTTGGTGCTCGACATCCGCGCGCGAAGGGGGCGAAGCGCATCGCCGAGAAGGCGGTCCCACCAAGACCAAGGTGCCGCGCGAGATCCACCTACCGCGGGAAGTGGTGGACATCCTACGCTGGCATCGTCAACAGCTTATCGCCAGCAAGCATCCCGGCGCCAAGTCCGGGTTGCTGTTTCCCAGCGCTGGGCGCGCGCCCGCAAGCCGCCGAAGGTGGAGGTCACCCCGGCTGCGGCTGGGAGTCCGGAGGAGGAGCGCCGTCGCTACTTTCGTGACTACCGCCGACGCCAGCGCGAACGGAAGCGGATGGGGCTGGTCAACGCGCTGGGCATCAGCGTGATCGTCGAGAGCCTCGGCGGGATCACCTCCAACGGGGCCTGGCTGGCCAAGATGATCCGCAGCGTCGGGCACCCGCGCTGCGGGACCCTGCCCGACCTCGGCAACTTCACCCTCGACGACGGCAAGGAGTACGACCGCTACAAAGGGGTCACCGAGATGATGCCGCTGGCGAAGGCGGTCAGCGCCAAGTCCTACGACTTCGACGACAAGGGCAACGAGACCAAGATCGACTTCGGCCGCATGATGAAGATCGTGGTGGCCGCCGGGTACCACGGGTACGTGGGGATCGAATACGAGGGCGAGAAGATGGGCGAGATGGAGGGGATCCTGGCGACCAAGCGTCTGCTCGAGCGCGTGCGCGGTCAGATGATGGCGTGACCGACCCTGCGCGCCGAGCGCGTGGCCGACTTGATCGCGCCGTCCGGGTGGGGCGACACTGGCGGGGTGTCCAGGTCCGGGCGGAAGCGGGCGCCTCGCGACGAGGGGGCGCGGCTCATCCGGGTCCGCGAGACGCTCGGCCTTTCCCAGCGCGAGATGGCCGACGAACTGGGCGTCACTCACGGGGCGATCGGGCAATGGGAGAGCCGCGCGCGTCCGGTTCCGGGGCCGGTGCGCAAGCTGCTGGCGCTGTTCGAGGAACAGCTGGGGCTCGACGGTGATCGGCGGGAACCGGGCCACCCACCGCAGGCGGTCCCGACCTCCTGGGCCGCGCGCACCCTGCGAATCTCCGGGACCGCGGCGAGGCTGGCGGGCGAGGTCGCCGTGGCGGCCGTGAGCCGCGCGCTGGCGGACGAAGCGGAGGCCACAGCCATCACGCGCCGGACGCAGACCGCGATCGCCCGCAAGGTCGTGGCCCAGGTCGGCGCCATGAAGGGGTTCGCGATGAAGCTGGGCCAGATGGCCAGCTACATGGATTTTGCGGCCCCCGCCGATGCCCGCGATGCGCTGGCCTCCCTGCAGACGCAGTCCCGGCCGATGGCGCCGTCGCTGGTGGCGCAGATCTTCCTGCAGGAGCTGGGGGCCAGTCCCCGGCGCATCTTCGCCGACTGGTCGCCCACCCCCTTCGCCGCCGCCAGCATCGGCCAGGTCCACCGCGCCCGTCTGAGCAGCGGCGAGGAGGTGGCGGTGAAGGTGCAATACCCGGGCATCGTGAAGGCCATCGAGTCGGACCTGCGCAACGCCGCGCTGGTCAATCAGGCGGCGGCGCTGGTCTTTCGCGGCCTCGACCCGGGGGGGTTCGTGGCCGAGCTGCGCGAGCGCCTTCTGGAGGAATGCGACTACCGCAACGAGGCCGCCAACCAGCAGCGGTTCCGCGGGCTGTGGAAGGAGTCTCCGGTCGTGCACATCCCGCGGGTGTTCGAGCAGCTGACCACGGCCCGGATCCTCGTGACCGAGCTGGCGCGGGGCGCGAGCTTTCACGAGCTGCAGACCCATGCTTCGCAGGCGGAGCGCGATCGGGCCGGAGAGATCCTGTTCCAGTTCGCGTTCGAGTCCATCGCGCGCCACGGGCTGTTCAACGCCGACCCGCACCCCGGAAACTTCCTGTTCGCCCAGGGCGGGGTCGTGTTCCTGGACTTCGGCTGCGTCAAGGTGATGGACGCCCGGCAGCTGGCGCGGTGGAAGGGAGTCATGCGCGCGATGCTCGAGCGCGACTTCGCCAGGGCGGCCGAACACTGGATCGGGCTGGGTGTGGTGCCCGACCCGGCGCGGTTCGATTTCGGCTACCACCACCGGATGATCCTGCTGATGCACATCCCCTGGCTCATGGAGCGCCCGTTTCGGTTCACGCCGGACTACGTCCAGCGGACCTGGCACGCCGGATGGATCGCGAACCGCAACCGATTCCGGGTGAACATGCCGAAAGACTGGGTGTTCCTGAACCGCCTCGACTGGGGTCTGCACGCGGTGCTCGCCAAGCTCGGTGCGGAGGGGTCCTGGCGCCCGCGCGTGCTGGATCTGCTGTACCAGCCGGGTGAGCCGCGCCCCCGGCCCTACACGCCGGAGGAGCTCGATCTGCTGCTGGGGGAGCTCGCCCTCACAGCGCCCGCGCAGCCTGGCTGAGCGGGGCGAACCGCCTGACCAGGTCCACCATCGACCGGTGTGCGTTGGTGAGGATCGCCACCGCGATCCCGCGGCGGGAATCCGCGAAGGCGAGGTGGCCGAAGCCACCGGGATGACCGTAACAGGAGCCGGAGCCCCACCAGCCATAGACATGGGGCAGCGCCCAGCCCAGCGCGAACCCGCGCCCCAGGACCACGAAGGAGCCCGTGATCCGATCGCGGCCCGCCGTCTGGCGCACCAGGTACCGCCGCAGGATCTCGGGACGAACCAGCTGGCGGCCACCGGGCGCCCTCCCGCCGGCGAGCAACATCTCGTAGAAGGCGGTGAGGGTTCGCGCGGTGGTGATCAGGCCCGCGCCCGGAACCAGCGCCCGTCTGCAGGCGATGTCGTTGTTGACCCGCTCGAAGTCCTGGATCAGGTCGAGCCCCCCGAGCCAGTAGCGTCGCCTGCCGACCCACTCGTTCCGGGCGGCCGGTCCGGTCGGATCCAGGAAGCGCAGGCCGGTCAGCTCGCCGGGAAGCTCGTCAGCCAGGAACTCGGGCAGCGGGCGGCCGGTGACGCGCCGGACGACCTCGGCCAGCACCCAGCCGAAGGCGTAGGCCTCGTAGGCCAGGGTTCCCCGCCGATGCTCGGGGCGGGCGTCCGCGATCGCGCCGACCAGACCGTCCCAGTCCATCCACAGCTCGGGCCGCCCGACCAAGGACTCGAGCAGCAGCCCCGACCGATGGGTGAGCATGTCGAGGACGGTGATGTCGCCCTTGCCCCGAGCGGCGAAGGCCGGGAAGTATCGGGCGACCGGCGCGTCCACATCGACCAGCCCTCGGTCTTCGAGAAGCGCGATGGCAAACGCCACCACGGCCTTGGAGACCGACATGACCTGGAAATGGGTGGCCGGGGACACTGTTTCCAGGGCGTCTCCCTGGCTGGCGGAGGAACTGCGGACGGTCCCGATCGCCTGCTCGACCACGATCTCGCCCCGGCTGCGCACCACCATGGTCCCACCGCTGAACAGCCCGCGGCGCTGCTGGCGGCGGAACAGCTCGCCGAGACGCTCCGCGCGGCGTCGGACGGTCTGCTTGTCGGGGAGGGTGTCCACTGCCGAGATGCTCATGAGCCAAGTGTCCGGCGCTGGAACTCTCGCGCCAAGCGCGCATGTCGATTGCTCACGTGGTGAGCATCTGCGGCTCGGGTCGAACGCGCGCCCCAGTCGCTTCAGGTTTGAACCATGTCGCGCCTGCACCTGTTCGAGTTCGAAGACCTCCCCTGGTTTCCCTCCCTGCTCCGCCGCTACATGCAGGATTTCCTCGAGCTGATGGGCAGGTTGGGATCGACCGCCTATCGACCTGTGTCCGCGCCTTTGCTAGCCGCGATGACGGGGCTGCGCACCAGCCATCTGGTCGACCTGTGCTCGGGCGCCGGTGGACCGCTGCGGGGGCTGCTGGAACAGCTCGAGCGACGCGGCCTGCGCGCCACCGCGACCCTCACCGACCTCTACCCCAACCGGAGGGCATTCCGGCGCCTCGAGCAAGCGAGCGGCGGTCGCATCGGGCACTGCGCGGAACCGGTCGATGCCCGCGCGGTCCCCGAAACCCTCTCCGGTTTCCGCTTGCTGTGCAATGGATTGCACCACCTCCGGCCCGAAGATGCGGGTCGCGTCCTGTCCGACGCGGTGGCGAGGGGCCAGGGCATTGCCGTGGTCGAGGTGGTCAGCCGATCGGTGTGGTCGATCGCCACGTTGCCGTTGGTCTTGCTGATCCTTCTCCTGGTCACGCCCATCCTGCGGCCGTTCAGGCTGTCGCGGCTAGTCTTCACCTATCTGGTCCCGGTGGTGCCGCTATGCCTGCTGTGGGACGGCTTCGTGTCGTGCCTGCGG
This sequence comes from Myxococcota bacterium, assembly GCA_046734815.1. GTDB lineage: Bacteria > Myxococcota_A > Polyangia > Fen-1088 > Fen-1088 > CAVYGB01. The sequence continues at coordinate 4,335 of JBKPRZ010000026.1, forward strand.
GTCTATTCACCGCGAGAGCTACGGCGGCTGGTGGCAGGGATGGACAGCTACCACTGGCAGATCGATCGCCAGCGGATGCTCACCTACCTCGTCGGAGCACCCCGCGCTCAGTGGTGGTGGCCGCCGGCGGTCGGGGCGGCGGCCACGCGGAGATAGAGGATGCCGCCGAGGAGGGTGCGGGTGCCGTAAGTGCCGGAGGGGCTCGGGGACCAGGGCGACGGCCGCGCGCAGGCCGATGCCGGGGAGCAGGCCGGCGAAGGCGGGCAGGTTGCGCAGGTACCCGGCCGCCAGGCTGGCGAGGGTGACGGAGTCGTGCGCGAGCGAGGCGGGGAGGACCAGGGCGGAATCCGCGGTCGTCACCCGGGCGTTCATCGTGAGCTGGTCGACAAGAGCGGCGAGGACCTGAGGTTGACGGCGACGCCGAGGAGAGTGATGGCGGCGCCCAGGTAGGTGTGCGGGCTGAGCCGGATCTGGCGCTCCCAGACGGCGTCGATGATCAGCGCCAGCACCGGCTCGATGAACAGCAGGGTAGATGCGGCCATCAGGGTCAGGCGCTTGATGAGAAACAGATAGATGGGAAACACGATCACCGAACCACCATCGCCAGGTAGAGCAGCGCCAGGGTCGGCCGCGCCTGGCTAGAGCTGAGGCGAGACATGCGGGGCGGTCGGTGGTTGACACTTTCGCGCGCAACTTTTCCCGGGGGGCGGCCGATACGACCTCGACCGCCCGTCTGCGATCCCGGCGCGGTCGGAAAGCGACAATGAATGCCCCGTTTCGTATCTCTCATCGCCGTGCTGACGCTGGCCGCGTGCGGCTCGGCCGGCGACGACAGCTGTGTCGTCGGGACGGCCGGCTGCCGGTGCACAAGTTCCGGCGCGTGTGACACCGGGCTGACCTGCAACAGCGGGGTGTGCGGGGGGCCGGGCTCCGGCAGTACGGCCGCTGCCTCCTCGGCCGGCCATCAGTGGTGCCTGCGCGTGGGCAAGGGCGCGCGGGTCAACGCGCCGAACATCGTGCGCATGTGGGCGGCCAGCGAGAACGACGCCTGGTTCCTGACCAACCGGGCGATGGTGATCAACGGCGTCCCGCCGCCCTATTCGGGACCGGGCGCACCGGCGCCGGTGCTGGGCGTGGGGTACAGCCCGGCGCTGATCCACTGGGACGGGCAGACGCTCTGCCAGACGGACAAGGATTTCCTCTCGCTGGACATGCACCAGAGCGCGCTGTTCAGCATCTGGGGCAGTTCCGACAGCGATATCTGGGCGGTGGGCGATCTGGGCAGCGCTCTGCACTGGGACGGTCGGGCCTGGAAACAGACCACCATCAGCACCGAGTCCGATACCCTGACCGCGATCGCCGGCAACCGCGCCGACAACGTCTACGTGCTGGCCGACGGCGGCCTCGGTGCCTACCGTTCGATCCGGGGTGGCGACCTGCTGCACTGGGACGGCCTGCGCTGGAGCCCGATCCGGCGCAACGGCGACGGCATCAACTTCAGCAGTCATTCGAAGGTCTGGCTGGACGAGGACGAACGGGTGTGGATGAGCTGGATCGAAGGCGTGACCGACGGCGAGGGGGGCTGTCAGGTCTTGCTGTACGACGGCCGTTTCACCTGCCGCCTGTTCGACGGATTCGGCAGCGGCTGGCAATACGTCAACAGCGTGCACGGTCTGGGGACCGAACCGTGGGCCCTGGTCAAGGAGACCGGCGAAGACCGCTACACCGTGTGGACCCCCGAGACCCTCGACCGGTGGCGCTGGTACAGCGTGGGCGAGATCATCTACGACGTGAAGGGATTCGACGACGGCCAGCTCTGGATCTCCGGCGAATCTGGTGTCTGGCGCTGGAACGGTACCGACTGGGACCGCCCCGACCCCAGCAGCAAACCCATCGGTTCGATGTGGGGCCCCCGCAGCGACCAGGCCTGGGGCTGGAACGACCGCGAGCTATACCGCACCCAGGGCACGACCTGGAAACGGATCGCCCCACCCTGACCGCGGCGTCAGGGGGGGCAGTGAGTACAAGGTTCGTTTTTCGTTCGCGTCGAGAATCGTCCGATAAACCCACTTCGGTCAACTCGCCCCTCAGACGCCTGATGCCGACCACGGCAGCCACCACGCTGAAGAAGGGCAAGGAGGTGGTGATCCTCGCTGATCTTCGTCGGGCGCAACAGCGGCATCGACAGCACCCGCCGCCGCAGCAAGGAGCGCGGTCTGCCGGCCGACGAACAGCTGTCGGATCTCGACGACGCCGAGTCGTCGCTGGCCCAGCGCCTGCGACGCCCTGAAGAACTGGCCCTGCAACGGCCCGCCCCGCGATCCGGCCGCCTGGCCTCGCCGCCGGTGGCGGAGTAGCCCTCGTTGAACACCTTGAGCGCGCCGGAACCGAAGCCCTTGCCCCCGTAGCTCACCTCCCGATCGCGCGCGAACGCCTGCACCAGCTTTGCCACCCGCGGGTCCATCTCGGCGGCAACGGGGGCCTTCCCGGCCAGCTTCGCCCGCAGGCTGGCCGGCACCGGGCGGCAGGCGCAGGCCTGCTGGTGGGCACGATGCCACGCCAGCCGTTGCACCGGCGTGGCGTTGCGGGGCAACACGTGGGCCCGGTGCCAGGACGCGTTCACGACGGTACGGTAACCGAATCGCGGCCACGCCCACAACAGTGCCTGAGCCGGGCCCCCCCGGCGTCGCACGGTCGGTCACTCCGGCGGCTCGACCAGCGCCGCCAGCTTCGCCGGCGCCAGCAGGCGGTAGCTCCTGGTGACCAGCGCGCCCACCTCGTACCAGTCGGCTGCCTCGTCCAGCACCATTCCGACGATGTCCGGGAACCAGGGCGGGCGGAAGAACGGCGCCCGCCGGAAGCGGGGGCTGTCCAGCTGCGGGCGGGGCGATCGGAAGGTCAACACGCGGGCCGGTCCGCGGGTGCCCGCCGCCTTCACGTAAGCCGGTGGCCATCCGTCCGCGATCATCAAGACGTGGGCGAAGTTCTTCTTGCGCACCATCCACCGCGTCCCCGCCCACGCCTCCTCTTCGTACGCCTCCGGCAGGTCCAGGCAGGTCAGCCGCAGTCTGGCCACGAGCTCCGCCAGAGCCTGCCCCGGCTTGTTCACGGCGACTCCAGCGGCACCTCGAACAGCACCGGCCGGCCAGCCGGCGGGTCGATGGCGTAGACCGTGAGGAGATCGACCGTGGCGCGGATGGCGGTGGTCACGGCGGCAGTCACCTCCAGCGCGCCGGCGAGTTGCTCGGCGGACAGGCGGCCCACCGTCACGTGCGGTACATAAGTGTGCGATCGCAAGCGGTGCCGGGCCAGCGGTCCGGTGTAAAGGCGGTCGTGGATCTCGACCAGCTGGTCGTTGCCGCGCTTGACGTTGAGGAACAGGTATTCGCTCTCGTGCCCGGTGATCTCACTCAGGATGATGGCGAACGAGGGCAGGCCCGCGATCGCCTCGCGGATGTGCTGCCGCAGGTCTTCGTCCGGGATGGGGTCGCAAAAAGGAAACACGAGCGTCAGGTGCGCCGGCATCTCCGCGGCGATCGGGTCGTACCGCTCACGGACGGCCAGCGCCGCTCGCCAGGGCTCCGCGTCTTCGATCCGCGGGAAGGCCACCACCACCCGGTTGGCTGGTTCAGCCGCCATCCCCGCCAGGCTACACCGCGCGGCCGAGCGCCTCCAGCAGCGCCTGCGAGACCACCCGGATGCGGGGGACGTCGACCATCCGCCGGGCGGCCACCACGTGGAAGGAGGCGGTGCCGTGTTCGCCCAGTGACAGCGGGAGCTCGACCAGGGTGCGCACGCGTGACAGCTCGGTCGGGATCTTACCCAGGATCATGGCGCCCACGCCGGCTTCCAGCGCCGCCAGCTGCACCAGGTAATCGTTGGCCGTGAACACCGGGCGGAAGCGTTCGCCCAGCACCGCGGCCAGCTGGGGATTGGGCGGTGTCTGCTCGTGCGGGGGCGACCAGGCGATCCAGTCGATGTCGGCCAGCCCGTACTTACGCGGCAAGCGCCGGGCGTAGCTGCGGGCGGCGAAGGCGGCGACCGGCACCTGGAACACCGCCAGCGAGACCAGGTCGGCGTCGGCCGGTGAGCGAAAACGCAGGGCCAGGTCGGCATCGCCGCGCGCCAGGCTGACGTATTCCACGCCCGCGTTCACCTCCAGCCGGATCGCCGGGGCGCGCTTGCGCAGCTGCGCCGCCAGCGGGGCCAGGAAATCGAAGGCCATCCCCGGCGGGGCGGCGATGCGCACCCGACCCTCGGGAGCCGCCTCGCCGGTGGCGATAGCTCGCCCCGCCTCGCTGGCCCACTCGGCCATGCGCTGGGCGGCGGGCAGCAGGCGCTCGCCCATGGTGGTCAAGGTGACGCCGTGGCTGCGCCGGACGAACAGCGGGCCGTCCAGGCGCTCCTCCAGCAGCGCAATCCGCCGGCTCAAGGTGGGCTGGCCCAGCCTCAGGCTGCGGGCGGCGCCGCTCATGCTGCGCGCCTCCGCCACGGCCAGGAACAGCTGCAGGTCGTCCCAGGGGATATCCGATATCGAATGGATGCATCCGATCTTAGCGCATCGTCATGCGTATTCAAATGGGTCACTTTCTGACCCAGGAGGTCCTTTCGATGCCGCGAAACACCCTGACCGTCGCCCTGTCGCTGCTCACCACCATCGGCTGTGCCGCCAGCGGCCACCCCGTCCGCCCCGCGTCGCTGGGCAAGGCCTGGTCCAGCGCCGCGCTGGAGGCGGTCCTGGATCAGCCTGGCCCCGTCGAGCTCGAAACGGTGGTGGGGGCCGACTGGGAGGTGCCTCGTTCCGGTCTGATCAACCTCGACCACCCGCGCGCCAGAGCCGCCCACCTGGCCGACCAGCCCGAGCCCATCCAAGTCTTCGTGCACGTGCTCCGCCACCCCACCGCCGGAGTATTCCTGGTGGACTCGGGCGTGAGCCGCAAGCTGATCGAGGACCCGGCCGGGTCCGGCGTCGGCTGGCTGCTGCGCCAGATGATGCACACCGAACGGATGCGCATCGGAGTCGACACCGCCTCGCTGGTGCGGCGTCTGGATCGACCGCTCACGGGCGTATTCCTCACCCACCTGCACCTCGACCACATCAGCGGGATGCCAGACATTCCTTCGAGCACGCCCGTGTTCGCGGGCCCGGGCGAGACCAGCGAGCGCGGCTTCTTCAACCTGCTGACCAGCGGGTCGATAGACGGGCTGATGGAGGCGCAGCAACCGGTGCAGGAGTGGCCCTACGCGGCCGATCCCGACCGGCGGTTCGCCGGCGTCGTGGACGTGTTCGGGGACGGCTCGGTGGCTGCCCTCTGGGTGCCGGGGCACACCGCCGGCAACACCGCCTACCTGGTGCGCACGCCGCGCGGTCCGGTGCTGCTCACTGGCGACGCTTGCCACACGCGCTGGGGCTGGGAGCATCAGGTCGAGCCGGGCAGCTTCTCGGCCGACCGGCCGCGCAGCGCCGTCAGCCTGGCCGCCCTGCGCGACCTGGTCGCCCGCCACCCCGCCATCGAGGTGCGCCTGGGGCACCAGCGCTGAAAAACGCGTGAGCCATGGCACGGACCGATGCGACAGGAGGTGGAAGAAGCGGTCCAGAGATCATGAGCCACTCACGTACGCGCGATGTCCGGTCCTTCCTGGCCGCGGCTCTCCTCCTGGCCGCCTGTGAACCGGAGGAGGTGGTCGAAGCGCTGCCGCCGACCTTCGCGCCGGTGCTGACCGGGGGAGGCATCTCGACGGTGGCCCTGGAGCCGTCGGCCGGTCGCTTCCAGGTGGTGCCCGGCTCGCCCTTCGTCCCCGCCCAGGGCGTGCCGGTGCTGACGCCGGACCGCCGCTTCGGCTACGCCCTGGAGGCCCCCCCGCAGTCAGACCAGATCTTCGGTCTGAAGTTCGACCCCCGCTCGGGAGAGATTCACGCCCTGGCCGCCTCGCCCTTCCCGGCCTTGCCGGGCACACTGTCGCTGGCGCCCCACCCGGGCGGGCGGTTCCTCTACGCCGCGGCCCAGTCCAGTGGAGTGGGCACCTGCGTGCTCGCCTTCAGCATCGATGTCCACACCGGCGCGCTCGCCAAGCTGGCCGGCTCGCCGTACAAGATGATGGGCAGCAACTGCTGGTCGGTGGCTGTCCATCCCGGCGGCCGTTTCCTGTACGTCGTGGACAACAGCGGCAACGAAGACAACACCGCCCCCAACCTGCGCGCCTGGCGCATCGATCCCGATACCGGCGCCCTCACCGCCCTGGACGGCTCGCCCTACGCGCGCTCACCCGCGCCCAACCACGGCCTGGCCCGGGTCGTGATGCACCCGTCAGGCCGCCATCTCTATGTCGTGGCGAGCGGCTTTTTCAATTCCCTCGACGATCCGCTTCTGATCTCGGTCCTGCCGATAGACCCGAAGACCGGGATTCCGGCGCCGGCCTCGACGCCGCCGCTCGCTATCGGGCCCGACTCGGACACGCTGCTGCTCGATCCGGGCGGCGAGCGGGCAGTGGTCGCCGCGCGGCGCACGGGCGCCGTCGAGGTCTACCGGGTCAATCCGGCCGACGGGCAGCTGGTCAGCTCTGGCCACCCGATGAGCCTGCGGCGCCCGGTCAGCTCGCTGAGCCTCGATGCGACCGGCGGCTTCTTGCTGATCGGCGAGCTCATGCCGGGTGCCGCCAGCGCGATCGAGATTGACCGCGCCACCGACGAGTTGCGCCTGCTCCCTGGATCGCCGTCGGTGGGCGCGCGGGCGCCCTGATCGCCGGCGCCGTCAGACCACGCCCGGCAGCGGCCCTTGCACCAGGCCGGGTTGCCGATCACTTCGACGTTCATGCCCATCGCCTTGGCCATGTGCACGTACAGATCGTTGTGGGCCAGGTCGTTGCAGTCGACCACCTTGCCCAGGCTCTTGAAGTAGCCGCCCCCGCGTCCGGCCAGCACGAACAGGGCGTTGTGCCGGTCGTGGTTCTCCTTCGAGAAGCCGGTCTCGGTGCTATTGCCATTCTGGGTGGCCAGCACGGTGACGGTGCTGTCGAACAGGCCCATCGTCTTCAGCTTGGTGACGAAGTAGGCGAACTCCTCGCTGAAATACGTGTGCAGCTTGATCAGCGCCTGCTGCCCGCCGTGGGCGGTGGCGTGCCCTTGGTGCAGCTGGCGGTGGCCGCCGGGGCTCGAACAGGTGGCGGCCACGGCCCGGCGGCCCGAACGCTGGAGTCGGTGGACACCCCCTCCGCACTGGCCGGATCCACGCCGGAGATCCTGTGGACGGCGGGCGTGCTTCTGATTCGTCGATCGGTGACGAAAGGGGTGGTGATGGAGTGGACCAAGACGGGGAAGAAACTGCGCGGAGGAGCTCCGGTCAGGGTTGGGCCGCGTCATTTCTCTGGCGGGCTTCAGGACGCCAGACCCGGCGGCCGAAACGGCCGGAAGTGGTGATCAAGGTGGTGGTCATCCGAATTCTTCGACCAGGGCCGCGTAGGTTCCACTTGCAGAAGACGAACGGATCCCGTACTTTACGTCCCCTCTTGCGGGAGTAACTCAGTGGTAGAGTGCCACCTTGCCAAGGTGGACGTCGAGGGTTCAAGTCCCTTCTCCCGCTCTCTAGAAAGCCCGGAAATCCCGGGCTTTTTTCATTTTGGAGTCGCGGTCGACGGAGCCGTGTCGCCCTCGATCACCACCGGGATCACCACTTGGGCGGTGATCCCGGCCAGTGTGATCACCTTGGCCAGCCCACGGCGCTTCTCCGCATCGCTCACGCTGCTGTAACGCTGTTGCATGGTCGCGGTTGCGTGGCCGGAGATGGCCCGCACCTGCCGAGCAAGACCGCCATCCTGACCTTCGACCGACGGACCCGATGGCCCCGACAACGGCAATCGGACGGTCAACGTGGCCAACGATCCGGCGACCCAGAAGGTGGTCAAGCGCATCGTGAACGAGGGGCATCAGCTGGGCAACCACACCCTCCATCACCCCGACCTCCCCTCGCTCGGCAACGGCGAGGTCGAGGCCGAGATCGCGGGGGTCGAGTCGGTGGTGAAGAAGCTGTTCGCGGGCCGGCGCCTGACTCTGTTCCGCGCGCCGTTCGGCGAGCCCTACGACCCCGATGGCGGCAACAAGGGCGCCAAGAAGCGGATTGCTGCGATCGTCGGTAAACACGCGGTCCACATCGGCTGGGACATCACCCCCCAAGGACGCCGGCGGCTGCTCCACCGCTTCCTGCGTCCTCAACAACATCAAGAGCGCGGTCAACGCCGACAAATACGGGATCATCCTGCTGCATTCGACCCAGCCCCACACCGCCGCCGCGCTCCAGAACATCATCAACTTCCTCGAGGGCAAGGGGTTCGTCTTCAAGACGGTCGAGGACGCGGTGAAGGCAAAATTCGGCAAGAGCTCGGGCCAGCTCATCCCGCCGTAGCGGGCTCTTCAGCCGCGGCCGAAGCCCAGGTCCAGCCCGACCAGGAACAACGTGGCCGAGCCGTAGGTGCGGCCGAGAAAGTTCTGCTCGTTGCTGGGGATCACCAGGCGCAAGAAGCCCCCCAGCGAACGGGTGGCCGTGCGGGCCACGCTCACGCGCAGCACTGGAGAGGTGGTGAAGCCGCGTCCCCCGATGATGCAGTCGGCATCGCAGCGGTCGCGGGCGTAGACCACGCCCAGGCCCCCCCAGCCGAGACCCAGGCCCAGCTCCAGCGCGGCCCCCTGCCGTTGCCACAGCACGCCGGCCTCCGTGCGCGCCTGCACCATGTTGGTGGCGGCGCCCAGCCGCGCCCAGTACAGACCCAGCGCCAGCGGCGTCCAGTAGCCGAACCGGAAGCGGTAGCGAAGCAGGCGCACGTCGATGCCGGCGCCCAGCGAGTAGCGGGGCGGTGCGACGTGCTGGGAATCGCCCCAGCCGTCGCCCTCGTTGAAGGCGAGCGGCGCGAGCTCGAAGCCGGCCCACTCCCGCGCGGGCAGCGCCACCGCCGCGGCCACGGGCGGGGCGAAGTAGCCGAGGCCCACATCCAGGCCGACCAGCAGGCCGGTGGCGCGCCCGGTGCGGTGCTGGGCAAACGTGTTCTGGCTGGCGGGCACTATCGCCCGGGCGTACAGGCCCAGAGAGAGGCGATCGTGCTGGTCGTGAAACAGGTAGCGCACCACGGGCGAGACCAGCAAGCCGTCGCCCCCGAGGGTGCAGGGGTCGTCGCAAAACGGCGAGGGCGTCTCCACCTGGAACAGGCCGAAGCCCAGTCCCAGGCCCAGCTCGAGTGTGCCCGACCCCCTGTGCACCCAGCCGAATTCGGTTCCGAGTTGCAACAGGAGACCGCTCTCTCCGCCCATGCCCCAGGCGAACCCGAGATGAGCCGGAGTCCAGTAGCCGTGCTCGACGCGCAGCCGGTGCAGACGCACGGCCAGCGCCGGCCGGTACGAAACCGTCGGCGGCGGATAATCCACCGGCGTGCGGAACGCGTTCCACACCAGCGGGCTCAGCTCGAAGCCGAACGACTCCCGCTGAAGGAATTCGGGACTGGCGCCAGCCGGAAATGCGGCCAGCAGCAATCCGGCGAACAGTGTTCGCCCTGCAGCGCGCTTACCTCGAAGGGCCGGGAACAACACCTGCGCGATCTTTCTGGCCGCTCCATCATCGCACAATATCTCGACCGCCCGTATTCAAATCGCGTTCGCGCCCTACCGCGACCCGACGCCGAGGTCGCGCGGCGCCGACGCCAGCGGCCCCTTCCAGATCCAGTACGAGCTGCAGGACGCCATGCAGGCGCTGGTGGGCATCGTCCGCCGCGAGGAAGAGCTGACTCAGGCGATCAAGACCATCAAGCAGCTGCAGGGGCGGGCCGCGCGGGTGGGCGTGACCGGCAACCGCGAATACAACCCCGGCTGGTCCACGGCGCTGGACCTGCACAACCTGCTGACGGTCTCCGAGGCCATCGCCCGCGCGGCGGTCGAGCGCAAGGAGAGCCTGGCGCATGCAGCAGGAAGACATCGAGCGCGTGCAGGAGTTCCGCAGGTGCATCGAGTGCTTCATCTGCCAGGACGTGTGCTACATGCTGCGCGACCACCACAAGCACGAGGAATTCATCGGCCCGCGCTTCTTCACCTACACCGGCGCGCTGGAGATGCACCCGCTGGACAGCGAGGACCGCACCGAGGACCTGCGCCGCCGGCACGGCATTGGCTATTACAAAATCACCAAATGTTGCACCAAGGTCTGCCCCGAGGAGATCACGATTACCGACAACGCCATGATTCCCTTGAAGGAACGGGTGGTGGACCGCCTCTACGACCCGCTGACCCGCCTGCTGCGCGTGTTCAAGAGCTGACAGGTTTTCGGCGCCTTGCCACGCGCAATACCACCGGTGCGACGGCGCTGGTGGCGCTTGTCGGCTTGCTGCTCGGCGGCTGCGGTGACGAGCCGAGGAGGCCGCTCGCGCCTGCGAACCCGGGAGAAGCATGCAACAGCTGCGACGAGCTGTTCTGCGTGAGGACCCCGGAGAAGGACTCGATGGCCTGCACGCCCGACGGCCTGCAGGTGCTCCGCTGCATCAACAAGCACTGGACCGCCCTGTGTGCCTGTCCGGGTGGGTGTCGCTACAGCGAGTGGAACGACGGCAACGAGCACGGCAGCGAGCTGCGCTGTCTGAACGCGAACGGACGGCTGCTCGACCAGGGCGAGGCAATCGTCGGCCGCTGCGTCCCGGGCGAATGCGATCGCTCTGCCGGTACCGGTACCTGTGAGTCGGGTCCCGCGACGCAGCCCTGGCCCCTGCTCACCTCGGAAGGGCCGTGAGCTGTCGCCTCACGCCTAAGGCCAGCCGGCCGCACTCTGCAACGAAAATGCCCCGTCGCAGTAGCCCGGCGGCTCGACCTGACGCACACATCGCTGCCGGCATCGAGGTGTATTGTTCAGCAGCTTGTGCCCATTCGATATTGGCCTGCACCTGGACGACTCCGCGGCCGGGGTGAGGCTCACGCTGGACAGCCTCGCACGCGCCGGGTGGGGCGGACGGGTCCTGATCCTGGCTCCGCCCGAGGTCGATGTCCCGCCGGGCCTGGAGGGCCCCACGGTCGAAGTCGTGCGGACCGCTCGCCGGGGCGGTGCGACCGCGTTCAATGCGCTTCTGCAAGCCAGCGCCGCCGATCTGGTGGTGTTCATGGAATCGGGCGTCCAGGTGACGCCCGGTGCGCTCGAACGGCTGGTCCGCGCCCTGGCACCGGTCCTGGGGCTGGCGGGTCCGTCGACCAATCTGTCGTGGAACGAGCAGCGTCAGCCGGATGCTCCACCGGCCCATGCCCCCGCCGAAGCGTTGACCGACTACGCAGCCCTGCTGGCCCAGCGCCACGGCGATGCCGTGCGCGAGTTGCTGCCGCTGCACTCGCTGGCTGACTTCCTGCTGATGGTTCGACGCCAGCCGGTGCTGGCCCTGGGCGGTGCCGACGAGGCCTACGATCCGGGTCCGTGCTGGGAGATGGACCTCAACGTGCGCGCCCATCGGGCCGGCTGGCGAGGAGTCTGGGTACCGGGTAGCTACGTGCATCGCACGCCCCCGCAGGCCAGCCACCGGGAACGGGAGGCGTATTTCTTCCCGGACAACCGCCGCCGTTTCCAGGAGCGCTTCTGCGGGCGGTTGCTGAGGGGCGAAAAGAGCGAATACAGCGCCCACTGCCTGGGTGAAGCTTGCTCCGATTTTGCGCCCGCCCACCTGCTGCACCCGATCCTCGCACGCGGGCCCGGCGGCAGGCTGGTGCAGCCATCGGCGGTGGCGCTGGCCGGCTCGCCGCTGGTCAGCTGCATCCTGCCGACCGCGGATCGACCGGGCTTCGTGGCCGAGGCGGTACGGAATTTTCTCGGTCAGGACTACGCGCGGCGCGAGCTGCTCGTCGTCGACGACGGTGAGCCACCGATTGCGGGTCTGCTCCCGCGCGACGAACGCATCCGCTACTTCCGGTTGCGCGAACGCCTGACCGTCGGTGAAAAGCGTAACTTCGCCTGCCAGCAGGCCCGCGGTCCGCTGATCGCCCACCTGGATGACGACGACTGGTATCCACCGGATCGGCTGTCCCGCCAGGTGCGGGCACTGCTGGCCAGCGAGGCGCTGGTCTGTGGCACCAGCAGCCTGTACTTCATCGATCCGCTGACAGAGGCGGCCTGGCGATACGGGTATCCGGGCGCCGGCTGGGTGGCCGGATCGAGTCTGGTCTACCGGCGGTCGTTCTGGGAGCGGCACCGCTTCCTGCCCATCCAGGTGGCCGAGGACTGGCACTTTCTGCGGCGCCTGCCCGACGCGCGCACGCTGCTGGACCTGGACGACCCGGACCTGTGTGTCGCCACCGTCCACCCCGGCAACACCAGCGCCAAGCGGCGGGAGCCGCCCTACTGGCAGTCCATCGACGCAGGTCCGGTCGTCTTGCGGCTGGGCTCCCGCGCCGGCGCCTACCGGGATGCTGCGCGCGGTCTGCTACCAGCGCTGCCCCGGGCCTCTTGCATCATGCCGACGCGCGGGCGAGCCGAGCTCGTCCAGCTGTCCCTGCAGAAGTTCCAGGCTCAGGACTACCCGAACAAGGAGCTGATCATCGTCGACGACGGGCCCTGGGCGGTCGGCTGGCTGGCCGAAGGACAACCGGCCGTGCGTTATCACCGGCTCGAACGAAACGAGATCAGCATCGGGGAGAAACGGAACATCGCCTGCGCGCTGGCCGCCGGCGAGATCATCTGCCTGTGGGACGACGACGACTGGTACAGCCCCGGCCGGCTGCGCTGCCAGGTGTTGCCGATCTTCTACGACCAGGCCGACCTCACCGGGCTGCGCTGCGACCACGTGCTCTGCCTACCCGGCGGTGAGGTGTGGCGTATCCGCGACGACGTGCACCGCTTGATGTTCGAGAGTGACGTCGCCGGCGGCACCCTCGCGTTTCGCCGCTCGATCTTCGATCACGTGCGCTTCCCCCACATCAGCCTGGCCGAGGACGCCGCCCTTATCCGGAACGCCCGGGCGCGGGGGTGCCGGTTGCAGGCCATCGGCGATCATGGCGTCTTCGCCTACGTGCGCCACACCCGCAACAGCTGGCGTTTCCCGGCAGGGCGTTTTCACGATGCTGGTGCCTGGACTCGGGCGGCCCCGCCGCCGGAGCTTTCGCCCGAGGCGCTGGCCGCGCACCAAGAGGCCTGCCGGTTATGGCTCGATCAGCAGGCTTGAACGTGGGCCCTTGACCAGCGCCACCTCCGGCGCCGGTCCGGCCCAGAGCGTGGCCCGCCGGTCCAGGACGATCACCGCAGCGGTGATCTTGCCTCCGAAGTCGACCGCGAACGGCAGCTCGCCGCGCATCAGCTTGGCTCCGGTCTTCCTGGGGCCCTCGGCGGTGTCGTATTCCGCCAGCACCACCCCCAGGGCCGATCGGCGCTCGAGATAGGCCATTTTTCCCCCCGGCGGCTTGGCTTCGGTGTCCCTCAGGAAGTCCATCGGCATGGGCGCGAGCGGGTCCGCCAGGAACGCCCGGGCCGGGACCATCCGACCCAGGCGCAGGACCCGCAGCGTGCGGATGCCGTCCGAGCTGAGCACGGTGCCCAGGACCAGGAAGATCGCGGTGCCGATCAGAAATGCCCAGTGGAACCGAAAAAACATCAACACCGCTGTGCCCGCCGAAATAAACAGCAGGAAGATGCCCCAGGCGCTCTGTTCGATCAGAGCCCGCCTGCGTGTGGGAGGGATCGGGCGGGGCGGCTCCTCGACCGGCCGCACGTCCTTTTCTGCGATTCGAAAGTAGGCCACCGGGGTGGCAGGTGCACCGCCGCTATCGACCATCGCCCCAGCATACCTTTACTTGGGGCCTTCGTCTTTGCGACCGAGGTCCGCAGCAGCCTGGAGCGGGGCCACCACCAGCGGTCGCTGCGGCGTGGGCATCGCCCGGAGATTCCCGATGCCAGCCACCGGCGTCAGATCCAGGCCCGGGCGGTGGGTCAGCAGCAGGTCGCCGCCGTTCTGCTGGGCGAACTGGGCGGCGTCGCGAAGCTGAGCGACATCGCGCGGGCTGAGAGCCTGCTTGTATTTGCTCTCCACGACGACGTTCCGGGTACGCAAGGTCTCCCACGAGAGGAAATCCGTTCGGCGCTCGCGGCCGTTGATGATGTACCTCTCCCGCCCGTTGGCGGGAGCGAAGCCAATCTCGCGCGCCGTCAGCGCCTCGCCCTCCGCCCCCAGGCGGTTCGACAGGTTGCCGCGGAACGTGCGCAGCAGCAGGAAGCGCTCGCCGGCAGCCCCCACCGCGTTCAGCGGGCCGTCGATGGCCACGCCATGCAGCCAGGCGGTCCCGAGCTGATCGAGTGTCACGGGCCGATCGGTGGCCAGGTCGACCGCAATGGTCGAACCGGTATTGCCGAAAATTCCAGCCGCCGCACCCCCGGCATATCCGCCGACGGCCATGGAGCCGTAACGAGCCAGACGGCTGGTCGCCAGCGCGGTCCAGCCGCTCTGCTGCGCCCGGGTGGTCAAGGTCAGAAAGACCTTGCCGCTGACCCAGGCGCCGGCGCGCGAGGCGATCGCGCCGCTGGCCGCACCCAGACCGGCTCCCAGCAGGCCGCCCGCCAGCGCTCCGGCCACCATCCCCCCGGTGCCGCCCAGCTGATTGCCGATGCGCCCGCCGCTCCACGCGCCCATCATCCCGCCCGAGACCGCCGCGCCCAGCACCGGCATGCCGGCGCCGAACAGCGCTCCCCCGACCGCCCCCGCTCCGATGCCGGCCAGCACGTCCTTCCAGTCCCCTCCGTGCAGGGCCGCGCCGACGCCCCCGATGACCGCGCCCGCCACCGCACCGACCAGGATGGTCGCAAACCAGAACGCGCCGTACGGATCGATGTAATTGATCGGGTTGTAGCGGACGAATCCATAGTGGCTCCAGCTGCCCGAAAGCAGCAGCGGGTCGGGCTGCACGAAGATCTGCAGCTCGGGGTCATAGAACCGGTTGCGAAAGTCGTACAGCCGCGCGGCGTCCAGCCACGGGCGGCCGTGAAAACGCGGCTCCAACCCGATGGCGGAGCTGGAGCGGACGGTGGTGCCATCGGGAGCGAAGATCGTGGGCGCACCGAAGAAGTCGTAGGCGTAACGCTCGAGGACGGCACCGGCGGGATCGCAGGCCGCCACCAGCGAGCCCATCGAATCGCTGACCAGCGCGAATGTGCGACCACCGAGGTCCACGGTGAAGGGTCGGTCGAGCATCGAGCTGGGGGTGAGCTGGCGCGGGGCCGGTCCGCTCACCTGGATCAGCTCGTCCTGCCAGTAGGCGAACCGCTGCCCCCCCGTACCCGTCTCGAGCCGATGCACGCGGCCGAGGCCGTCGTATTGCAGACGGACGACCGGGCTGCCGCCCTCCTGCACTTCCACCAGACGGCGATGGGCGTCGTAGCGATAGGTCCGCGCGCCCCGCCCGACCAGATCGCCGGCCCCGTCATAGGTCAGGGGCAGACCGTCGACCGCGTCGATCTGTTCGAGGGCATTGGTGGAGAACGTCCGGGTGGCGATGACGGTCCCGGCGCCATCGCGCTCGACCCGGCGCTCCGGTGTATCGGCCGGGTGGTAGGTCCACTCGGTTTCGTGGGCCGCCGGCGCGGCGGCGGCGGCGGTGATGGCGGCGTCCAGCTGCGGCTGGGTCAGACCGACGGCGCTGGCCGGAAAGGGAGACGCCCCCAGACCGTCGCGCGCCCGGGTCAAGCGCGTGAGCTGGTCGTAGCGGTGCTCGCGCTGCGAGCTGGCCGCAGCCCGGCTGCGCACCTCGCCCCGGCGCAGGCCGAGGCGATCGAGAAACCAGTCCTGCCGTTGCACGTTCGCGCCCGCGCCGGTGGTGGCGTGCTGGATCAAACGCTGGGCGGTGTCGTAGACCAGCCCGGTGTCCACCCCGCTGCCGACACGCATCCGCGCCGGCCGATCGACCCCGCGCCAGTCGAAGCGGCCCAGGACGGCGCCGGCGGGCAACGATCCCAGGGGCGCGGGGGCAGTCGCCTCAAGCACCACCTGGACCAAACGCCCGCGGGCGTCGTGTTCGCGCCGGTCCCGCCGCAGGTCCGGATAGCTCAACCGGCGGAGGTTGCCGGCCGGGTCGTAGCTCATGCGAACGACGTCGGGGCCCTCCTCGGCCAGCAGCCGGCCCAATGAATCGTAGCGGAACCGGTGGCTCACGCCGCCGTGGCTGGCCAGCACCGGCCTGCGCAGGCCGTCGTACTCGAGCACGATGTCGGGCGTCGCCTCCACCCCCGGGCCCGGCGTGGCCACCACCCGGCCGGGCAGACCGCTGGGCGTGCTGGTGTAAGTCAGCAAGGTGCCGTCGAAGTCCTGGAACTCGCGCAGCGCCCCGGTGGCTTCGTAGCGCAGCTCCTGGCGGGCGCCGTCGGAGCGGATGACCGCAGTGAGCCGATCGGTGGGGTCGTATTCAAAACCGGTCTCCCGTCCGGCCGGATCGAGCAGGCGGGTCACGCGCCCGGCCAGGTCGCGCGTCCACCGCATCGCCGCGCCCCCCAGCCGTTGCAGCACCAGCTCGCCGAAGGCGTTCGCCTCCAGCTCGAGCACCGACCCCAGAGGGTTGATCAGCCGCCGCAGGGCCCCGCGCGCGTCGTAGTGGTAGGTCACGTCGTTGCCCAGCGGGTCGGTCTCGCCGCCGACGCGGCCCAGAGGGTCGTACCGGGTCAGATGGGTGGCGGTGACCGGGGCGCCACCGGCGCTGGAGGCCTCGGTCAGCTGGAGGCTGGTCGGGCGGGCAGCCGGGCTGTAGGAAATGACCGCCAGGTTGCCCAGCGAGTCTCCTTCGGACAACAGGAGGCCATAGGGTCCGTAACGGCGGGTGGTGACCAGCCCGGTGGCGCTGTCCATGCGCTCGGGATCGCCGGCGTCGTCGCGGAAAAACGCGCTGGGCAGGTCCACGAAAGGCCCCGCCGGATCGCTGAACACCACCTCGAATACGCGGCGGATGTTGCCGGGCTCGTCCAGCTCGTGTCGGCGGCGGGCCAGAAGGCCGCTGCCGCTGCCCGCCGGGCCAAGCGGTCCGCTGGCCTCGATGGTGGTGATCAGCCCCCGCGGGTCACGCGCATAGGTCACCACCAGCCCCTCGGGCGAGTGGACGGTTTGCAGCCGGCCAAAACCGTCGTAACCGAAGGAGACCGCCACCTCGCCGGTGGCGGCCCGCAGCAGCTGACCGACCTTGGAATAGGAGAAGGTGCGCGACACGAACAGAGACCCGTCGCTGTCGAACAGGTCTTCGCGGACCGCCAGCCCGCGTTCGTCCACCAGCCGCCGCAGCACCCGTCCGATGGGATCGCGCACCTCCAGCACCTCGCCCTCGGCGTTGTGCAGCCAGATTGTGGTGCGCGGAGCCTCGGTGTTCGCGCCCTGGGTCTCGGACTCCAGGTGCCCGAGCGGGTTGTAGCGCAGCTCGTGCCGGATCGGTCGTCCGGCCAGTACCGGGTCGTCGTAGTCCCCGCGGGGCTCGTGCACCACCGCCAGGTGGTTGGCGGTATCGTATTCGAAGCGCCAGACCGCCCCGTCGGGCAAGCGGGTCTCGACCAGCAGGCCGAGCGCACTGAGATCGTACTCCTGCCGGTTGCCGTCGCCGTCGATGCGGACGGTGAGGTTGCCCACCGTGTCCCGCTCCATGGTCTCGCGCACCACCGTCCCGTTCTTGCTGCTGGTCCGCCCGCGCAGATAGTCGGCCCGCAAGCCGGCGGTTTCGTAATCGAACAGGTGCACGCTGCCGTTTTCCTCGTGGCGGCGCAGCTGCCCGCGTTCGTTGTAAGCGAAGGTCTCGATCGCCCGGCGGGTGGTGCCGTCGGGCATCGTGCGAACCGGGTGGCGGAGCTCGACCAGGGCGCCCTGGCGGGGCGGCGGCGGCGTCCGCTCGAAGTCGTAGATGAACTCGGTCAGCGCCCCGGCGGCGTCACGGGCGGTCTTCAGCTGAAAAAACACCGGCTCGTAGGTGAAACGAAACATCTCCCGCGAGGGCGCGGGAGCCAGTGGCGAGGCGCGCTCTTCGATGCGCAGCAGGTTGCCTCGCGCTCGCGGGTCGGGATGTTTGGAGTCGTATTGGTAGAGAAATCCCCGGCCGTCGGCGTCGTAGCGTTCAATCAGGTTCCCCTGCTCGTCGTAGCGGAAAGTGGAGGCGACCAGCCGGAAGCTCCGGTCCACGGTCAAGCGGAAGCGCTTGTCCAGGAGGTCGCCCCGGTTGTTGAAGGTGTAGACGTAAAAGTACCCCGGGTCGATCACCTCCACCCGCAGCGCCGGGATGTTCAGGCTGTCCGGCCCCGGCGGCACGAACTGCAACCGGGTCGCGGCAAACTCGCTGCGGAAGCTGCCGAACTGCTGGAAGACGACCCGGTTGAAGTCGTCGGTGGACGGGTCGTCGCCGTACAAGTTCTCCACCACCGGGCGATCCTCGTGGTCCAGAACCCGCACCATGTTGTGGCGTAGGGAAGGGTGGGGATGGAACCGCCCGTAGTCGTAGCTGGTGCGGATGCCCTGGGGAAAATCGGGTGTGGCGGGCGTGACCACCGCCCGCAGATGCTCGATGTCGGAATCGTGCTGGTAGCGCCAGGTCCGGCCGGTGTGGTCGTGCAGGGCCTCGAGCAGGTTGCAGTCGCCGTACTGCAGCCGCAAGAAGCGCCCGGCGTGATCGGTGACCCGGTCGAGCCGACCCTGCGGATCGTAGCTGAGAAGGTGGGTGTTTCCGAAACGGTCCTCCACCGAGGTCAGCGGAACGCGGCTGGGATCGGGCCAGCCGACCGGCGTGCTGAAGACCAGCTGGCGCCCTTCCCGCTCGGACAGCACGAAGCGGTCGGGCCGCACCCCGTCCGCCAGCAGGAGCTCGAGCTTGCGAAACACGGCGAAGGGAGCCTCGAACCCGCCGGGAGCGGGGGTGTAGACCTCCTCGGCCAGGGCTCCGGTCCAGACCGCGACCCGGCCTCCGTCCAGCCGGCGAATGTAGACGTTGTAGTTGTGGTCCCAGTTGAAACCCAGCGGCCCGAAGAAGGTGATGCCGCTGCGGTACAGGCGGGTAAAACGCAGGGGGAAACCGGCCGAGGCGATCTCGACGTCGGTGACGGTGAGCTGGAACTGTCCGGAAAACAGCAGTACCGGGTCGACCGTCGCGTCCAGCGGGCGGCGGAGGTTGCGCGAGAATTCGGGATGGGGTGCCGCGGGCGGAGGTAGGTTGCGGCGCGCGTTCTCGAGCTCGTCGCTGATCTGGTCGGGGGTCAACCCGCGGCGGGCCAGATTGTCGGCCACCTCGAAGTCCGAGCGGGGCAGCTGGGGATCCAGCAGCTGCTCGGCAGCAGACCGGTCGTCCGGCTCACCCGGGAGGCGCGGTTCGCCTTCCACCTCGGAGGCCAGCGGCGGATCGGGGGCGTTCAGGGTCTCGGACGACTCCTCACCGCCGGGCGGTGCTCCGTCTTTTTCCGGCGGACTGGGGTCGCTATCGACAGCTGGCGTGTCGGGCGGCGCCAGGGGAGCGTCCGCTCCCCCCTGCGAGGCCCTACATTCCTCCCGCACCTTCTCCATCCCCTCGGGCGTTCCGTCCCCCGTGCCCCGGCCGGTCTGCCGGGTGATCGCATCGACCAGTGCCACCAGCTCGCACGGGCTCTGGACCTCGACGATCGAGCCCTTCTTGGGAAAATCGATCGTGCGGCCATTGACAACGACCTTGAAGGGCTCGCGTGCCCTGACGACGTAGGGAGGCGGCATCTGCGCCCGGCTAGCGGGACGGACGGCTACCGCCCGGCGGCGTCGCTGGTCCGGCCGACTTGACCGAGTCGGAGCTGCCTTCACCGGGAGGTGGAGCGGCCGCCCGCGCAGCAGCGCCCCGGCGCACGGAGACCCCGGCTGCCTGCAGCTTCAGCTCGCGCACCTCGCGCACCGACAGCCCGAACCGGCGCCTCAGCCGGTCCTCGGACGCACGCAGCAGCTCGGCCGGTGCGATCCCGGGCATGGTGGCCTCGACCCGGGACCGCAGGGTGGGCGGAAGGCGCCCGGCCAGAGCGGAAGCGGCGCCTTCCGGGTTGGGCGGCGGCTCGCTGACCCCGTTGAGCAGGTCGCGGATGGCGAAGGCCGTGTGCACGAAGTCGATCGCCCCGGGCACGTATCGGACCTTGGGCCGGAAGCTGGCCACCAGCTCGTCGTGCAGCGCCCGCGAGATGGCATTCGCCGCCACCGCCGCCTCTTTGCCCGAGGTCTTGGCCACCGCCAGCAGGTCCTTGATCTCCTGGCCCAGTGGCTTTTCGTAGAGCACGAAGGGCGCCTGCTGCACGGCCGTGTCGCTCACCTCCACCGGGCTGGAGACCGGCGGCCGGGTCGTGAGCGCCGCGACCGCCGTGCCGGTCGTCGGCGCCGGCGGGGGCGGGAAGCTGGTGCAGCCGCGGACCTCCCGGGCGGTGATGAACAGGTCGACGTGCTTCTCGGTGCGGGTGGTGGGCGTGGAGATGGGATCGACCGAGATGATGAAGACCGTGAAGGTCCAGGTCATGTCGGCGTCCTTGGGGCTGCCCAGGTTCTGGATGCCGTGGATCCGCACGGTAAAATCGATGTGGTCGTCAAAGGTGCTGATGTTCGGGATGGCTTCTTGCCGGTGGTCAGCGTCGGTGTTGCCTTGCAGCGACCAGAACACGCCGGCGGGCATGGTCCCTTCGCTGACCGCCCCGCTGGCCCACTCGATCCGGAAGGGACCGCCGCCGCGCGAGCGGTCGAGCTTGAAGCCGTCGGGAACGCGGATGGCGAAGGCGCCCGCCTTCTCGTCGGCGCTGAAACGCCCTCCGTCGGCGTGCAGGGAGAAGCTCTGGGTCAGCTGGCTGCGTTCGAAGACCGTCTCGCCTTCGGTGATCGTGGTTTCGCTCTCGTGCAGGTGGGCGGTTTCGAGGACCGCCTTCACACAGAAATTGCGCATGGCCTTGGGGCGGCGGACCACCCCGAAGAACTCCTGGATGCCCTCCAGTCGGCGGGGGCCGTTCACGAAGGTGAAGGGCGAGTCGATGATGTGCGGGCGCGCGTTCAGGAAGAAGATCGCCCGGTTCATCCCCGAGTGGTAGCTGTCGAGCAGCTGATAAAGCTGGGACAGGTTGGTGGTGTGCGACAGCGACTCCCGCTTCTCCCGGGAGGCGTCGGTGGTGATCAGTGTCGCCGCCTCGCTGCCCAGCACCGAGCGGGTGCCCACTTCCTGCTGGTGGCTGGCGGTGACGCCGCCCCCACCCTTGGGCGTGTCGACGGTGATGCCGAAGGAGCCGCCTCGGTCGATGTTGACGATCTCCATCGAATTGGTGCTGGTGGTCCCCTTACGGACGTTGAGCGAATTGGACGACTGAGTCAGCGCCTCACCGGTGTCGCTCACCAGCTCGACCACCTCCCGCTTCTTCGGCTCGAAGTCGGTCAGGTAGGGGAACTGTCCGATCGCGAATTCACCCTCGGACGGGAAGACCGCCACCTGGACCAGCGCGCTCAGGCAGGGGAAATAGTGGCTGGTCAGCTTCTCGAAGTTCTGTATGACGATGGTGCTGAAGCTGCCGGTGAGCGCGGCCGTGTCGATCTCCTCCCCCTGCGGCTGGAAGCCCGACACGGTGGCGACCAGCTTGATGAAGGTGGTGATCTCGTCGGGGTTGGACACGGTGGCCGGGTCGGGCGGCGGCTCGAACACGAACACCGCCAGCGAGGAGTGCCACTTGGCGGGAAGAGGAGCGTCGATCGACGGCGCGTACATGTCCTCGCTGACCGCCAGACGCTGCCAGGGTATGTCGACCGGAAGGCTGAGCGTGTTGATCGCCATGAGGCGACACTTACGCCCGCAGGCGAGAAACTACAACCGAAAAACCCTTGTGACTACGCACACATACACATCAGAGCGGTGACAGAGCCAGCGTGCTCAGCGCGTGGCGGGCGGCCGCGCAGAAGTCGGCCCCGTTCACGCCCCACCCGAAGCTCTCGTAGTGCAGCCGCCCCGGATGCGGCGGAGCCGTGAACCGGTAGGCCGGCGCCGGTCTGAAACGCTCGACGTCGTCGGGGAAGTCGCAAAGCACGTCGCGCTGGGTGGCATAGCAGGCGAGCATTTGCCGCTTGCACATGCGGTCCTCGTCGTTGAGCAGATCGGTGAAGACCGGCCCGAGCGGTGGAAGGAACTCCAGCCGCCGCACCCCTTCCGATCTGTCGGACGCGGCATGATAGGAAGCAAGCTCCAGGATGGTCGGCGGCGCAACCCCCTGGCCGGCCAGCAGCCGCACGCCGGCGTGGACCGCAAAGGCCGCAGCGTCGTGGTCTGGATGCCCGCCCTCGTAAGGATGGGTGAGCACCAGGGTGGGAGCGAGCCGCAGCAGCAGTGACCGGAGGCTACGCGCCAGCGCGGGCAACTCCCCGATCGCGTCCTTGTCGGGCACATCCAGCCAGGTCGTCTCCCGATCAGGTAGGCCGGCCAGCGCCAGAGCCGCGAGAGCCTCGCTCCGTCGCGCGCGTGCGTAGTCAGCGGGGCCGCCGAACCCGCGCGCCCGCGCATCCCGACCGTCCCGGGGCGCGCCGTCGGTGACGAAGGCCACATGCGCGCGGCGCAACCGGCGCAAACGCGCGCCTGCGCCGATGGTCTCATCGTCGGGATGTGCGACTACCACCAGGACTCGCTCTGCCGCCGCCTTCTCGAGCCGCGCCTCCGTGGTCTGACCGGTCATCTTGGGGACGATACCCGATCGGTTTGCGGCCGGATCTCGCTTCCTGGTTGTCTGGCGCCTCGGCGGCAGCGCCTCATCGCACCGCCGGTCACCAGAGCAATCACGCTGGCCACAAGGCCGCCGCCTCCGCGCGAGCGCCGCGCGAGATCACAGGCGCAGCCGATGGACAGATCGATGTCCGGTGCATTGATCGTCGGGTCCACGCCCGGACGCGCGTCTGATCCATCGGGGAACGTGGTCCGGGCGTCGGTGGGTCCAGCCTCGGGATCGCC
>JBKPRZ010000027.1:0-4786 GCA_046734815.1 Myxococcota bacterium
GGCGGGCGTCGCCCTCGGCAGCGCTCTCCAGGTGCCCGGCCACCTGCCCGGCCGCCTCGGCGGAGCCGGCGCGCAGGCTGTAGAGCAGCAGATCGCCCAGCAGGTCCGCCGCGGGATTGTGCTCGCGCAGGCGGCTCGCCACGAAGGCGGTCAGCCGCGGGCGCGGCGGATCCGACAGGGTGGCCAGCCAGCGGAAAGCCTGTAGGCTCTCGGGCGCCGCCGGGTAACGATCGATCAGCAGCTCGGCCTGCTTGCGCGCCTGCTTCGGGTCGGGCCCGTCCAGCTCCAGCTCGCTGAGGGTCCACAGCGCGCGCGCCGCCAGGGTGTCGCCGCTGGCGCCGGCGGCGCGGGCCAGAAACGGCCGCGCCTCGCCCGGGCGCCGGTCCTCCACCAGCTTGCGGCCGGCCGCCAGCTGCAGCGCCGTGTCCTCCTCGTCGCGGCGGGCCTGTCCCAGCAGCTCGTCGGCGCCGAGGTTCTTCTCCAGCGCCAGGCTCACCAGCCCGATGAACTCGGGATGGGCGCCGTCGCTGGACCAGCCCACCGTCTGCCCCAGCTCGCGCCCGGAGAAATCCACCGCCACGAAACGCGGCAGCGCGGATCCGGGATACCGTGCCTCCAGCAGCTTGCCCGCCGACGAATCGACGTCGTAGTGGGCCAGCTGGATCTTCGCCACCGATCCCTTGCCGGCGGGGGTGTTCAGGAACGCCTCCACCTGCTTGCAGGGCCCACACCAGACCGCGCCGAAATACAGGATCACCGGCCTGCGCTCCTGGCGGGCCTGGGCCAGGGTCGTCTCCAGGGTCGGCCCGCGCGCCTCGGACGGCGGCGCCCCCCGCCGCAGCGGCAGCGCCAGCAGCGGCCGGGTGGCTCGCTGCTGCTTGCGCATCTGCGCGAACTGCTGCCACAGCGCCGGCAAGGTCTTGCCCGTGGTCTTCTCGAAGAACGCCTCCTCGTAGGTGCCGGTGCTCAGGGCCCGGTGCAGCTTCTCGACGAAGGCGCCCTCGTGGCTCTGCTCGATCCAGGCCAGGAAGCCCGAGGTGACCCAGTAGCCCTTGTCGTAGGCCTCCTTGTCGGGATCGAAGTCGCGCCGGTGGGCGGTCGGCTCGTAGCGCTCGTAGCGGATGTAGTCGGCGATGCCCTCCACCAGCCACGACGGCGCGCGCCGGTAGCGCTGCACGGTGTGGGTCAGCTCGTGGATCATCATCCCGAAGTCGGGATTGCCCTTGCCCAGCTGCTCGCGCACGTAACGGGCGTTCACGTGCAGCTCGGAGCCCGAAGCGTAAGCGGGGATGCCGCCGTCGATGAGAGGATCGAGAACGATCTTCACCGCGCCGGGAAAGGTGGACGGGTCGCCCGGCAGCAGGTCCTTGAGCACCGGGTACCACTCCTGGCAGATCTGGACAGCGCGAGTAGCCCAGTCTTTCAGATCGGGCGCGGCGGTCGCGTCGACGGAGATCGGAACCGGTTTCAGCTCGCCGCGGGCGGGCACGGCCACGCCGAGGCCCAGCAGCAAGCCCAGCGCGACATTGCGGGTCGGAAACAGCATCGGATTTTTCCCATCTGCATTTCACGCCGCCGGCGCCAAATGTTCCCGGGCCGCGCCCGCCGCGCAGCGCTCGATGGGATTCGATTCTGTTCCGAGCGGCGCTCAGGCCGCGTCCTGCAGGCCCAGCCCCGCCTCGCGAACCGCGTCCAGAGTGACCAGACCGACCAGCAACGCGCCCTCCATGACCGGCAGGCACTGCACGCCCACCACCATCATGCGCGCCCAGGCCTCGTGTACGGGAGCAGACAGACGGATGGAGGCTCCGCTCGCATCCATGCAAGTGGCCAGAGCCGCCTCCGACGGAGCAGCCTCCAGGGCCTGGCGGCTGACAGAGCCCACGACCTGCCGCCGGTCCTCGACCAGCAGGTGCGAGACCCGCTTGAGCCGTGCAATCCGCAACGCCGCCCCGGCGGTGAACCACGACGGAAGCTTCACCACCTTGGTCGAAACCAGGTTTCCGATGGTTGGCTCGGTGGACATGCTTCCGTGTCAAAGCAAACATTGCGCCAACCATGCCGGGCCCGATCCTGGGGGCCAGCCCTTCTCGGAAACCCCACGTTTACGCGACTTTCAGTAACGGGGGTGGGTCGCCCGGTCACCGCCCGGTAACCGTATTACCAGCGGTGGACATGGCCAGCGTCTATTTTTCGTCTCGCGTGTGCGACGCCGGTGTCGCTCCCGGGACGCAGGAAAACCACCGGCGCTAGGATGTCCCGATGACATCCAAGGCGACCACCGGGAGCAGCTGGGATCAGTCGTCGGTCGATCGGCTGCGGGGCTTCGTCGACCAGACCTGGGACCGATCGATCTTGCCCGCGATCACGGAGTACATCCGCATCCCCAACCGCTCGCCGGGCTTCGATCCCGAATGGCGCGCCCTGGGGCACATGGACCGCGCCGTCGAGCTGATCGCCAGCTGGTGCCGCGGCCGCGGGCTGGCCGGCGCCACCGTCGAGGTGGTCCAGCTGAAAGATCCGTCGGGCCGCGATCGCACGCCCCTCATCCTGATCGAGATCCCCGGGCGTGGCTCGGACGACACGATCTTGCTGTACGGCCACCTCGACAAGCAGCCCGAGATGGTGGGCTGGAGCGAGGGCCTGGACCCGTGGACCCCGGTCCAGCGCGGCGACCGGCTGTACGGCCGCGGCTCGGCCGACGACGGCTACGCCGCCTTCGCCTCGCTGACGGCGGTGCAGGCGCTGGACGAGCAGAAGATCCCGCGCGCCCGCTGCGTGGTGCTGATCGAGGCCTGCGAGGAGAGCGGCAGCTACGACCTGCCCGCCTACGTCGAGCACCTGGCCGCGCGCATCGGCACGCCCAGCCTGGTGGTCTGCCTGGACTCGGGCTGCGGCAACTACGAGCAGCTGTGGGGCACCACCTCCCTGCGGGGCACGGTGGGCGGCGTGCTGTCGGTGGAGGTGTTGCGCGAGGGCGTCCACTCGGGCGACGCCAGCGGCATCGTGCCCACCGCATTTCGCATCTTCCGCCAGCTGATCTCGCGTCTGGAGGATGAGAAGACCGGCGCCGTGATCCAGGACCTGCACGTCGACATCCCCGCCGACCGCCGGGCCCAGGCGAAGATCGTGGCCGAGGTGCTGAAGCAGGACGTCCACGCGCGCCTGCCCTTCGTGCCCGGCGCCCGCCCGATCAGCGACGACCTGGTCGAGCTGGTCCTCAACCGCACCTGGCGGCCCACCGTGACCGTGGTCGGAGTCGAGGGTTTCCCGCTGATCAAGAACGCCGGCAACGTGCTGCTGCCGGCGATGTCGGCCCGGGTGTCGATCCGTCTGCCGCCGACCCTGAACGCCAGCGCCGCCAGCGACCGGGTAAAGAAGATCCTCGAGGCCGACCCGCCCTACGGCGCGAAGGTCACCTTCCGCCCCGAGGAGCCCGGTACCGGCTGGAACGCACCCACCTTCCAGCCCTGGCTGGAGGAGGCCATCGACCGCGCCTCGCGCGCCACCTTCGGCAAGCCGGCGGTACATTGCGGCGAGGGCGGCTCGATCCCGTTCATGGGCATGCTGGGCGAGAAGTTTCCCAGGGCGCAGTTCCTGATCACCGGCCTGCTGGGCCCCGAGTCGAACGCCCACGGGCCCAACGAGTTCCTGCACCTGCCCACCGGCAAGAATCTCACCGCCTCGGTCGCCCTGGTGATCGCCGCCCAGCACGCCGCCGCCGCCCGCTGATCCAGCGTGTAGACTGTCCGGCTCCATGCATTCGACGCACGACGAGCACATCTCTGCCTTCCGGCAGGTGCCGCGGACCGGGGTCATCTTCGTCACCACCGAGGCGATGAAGGTGGGCTTTCACCCGGGCGACCCGCAGTGGTGCAACCTGGGCCAGGGGCAGCCCGAGACCGGTCCGCTGCCCGGCGCCCCCGCGCGCGTCCCCGAGATCGCCATCGACCCCAACGACCTGGAATACGCGCCGGTGCCGGGGATCTGGGAGCTGCGCGAGAGCATCGCCGCGCTGTACAACCGCATCTACCGGCGCGGGCTGCCCTCGCAATACACCGCCGAGAACGTCAGCGTCTCGGGCGGCGGTCGGGCCTCGCTCACGCGCGCCGCCGCCAGCCTGGGCAGCGTGAATCTGGGGCACTTCTTGCCCGACTACACCGCCTACGAGGAGCTGCTGGACATCTTCAAGGCCTTCGCCGCCATCCCCATCTTGCTGGAGGGGGAACGGGGCTACGGCTTCTCGGCGGACGACCTGCGCCGCGAGGTGCAGGGGCGGGGGCTGGCGGCGCTGCTGCTGTCGAACCCGTGCAACCCGACCGGCAAGCTGGTGCAGGGCGACGAGCTGCGCCGCTGGGTCGAGCTGGCGCGCGCCGAGGACTGCGCCCTGCTGGTCGACGAGTTCTACTCGCATTACATCTGGAGCAACCGCCCCGGCCGCCTGCCGGTGGAGAGCGCCGCCCGCTATGTCGAGGACGTCAACGTCGATCCGATCGTCATCTTCGACGGGCTGACCAAGAACTGGCGCTACCCCGGCTGGCGCGTCACCTGGACCATCGGGCCGAAGCCGGTCATCGAGGCCGTGGCGAGCGCCGGATCATTCCTCGACGGCGGCGGGTCGAAGCCGCTGCAGCGCGCGGCGATCCCGTTGCTGGAGGACGCGCACGTGGTCGCGGAGACCAACGCGATCCAGGCGGTCTTCCGCGAGAAGCGCAACCGTCTGCTCGCCGGGCTCGAGCGCATCGGCGTGCGCACCGACCGCGCCCCCGACGGCACGTTCTACGTC
>JBKPRZ010000028.1:0-6455 GCA_046734815.1 Myxococcota bacterium
CGCCGACGGTGCCCGCGCGTTGCGAGCCGCCCGCCGACCCCGAGGCGCCCGCCGCCCGGCTCAGCCAGACCGGCTGCGTAGACCCGCGCGATCCCACCCGGCCCGCCGCCGGCCTGGTCCCCTACGACGTCAACAGCCCGCTGTGGTCCGACGGCGCCGCCAAGGAGCGCTACCTGGCCCTGCCGCCCGGCAAGAAGATCCACATCAAGGACTGTCAGCGCGAGCCCGGCAGCTGCCTGCCCACCGCCGCCGGCGGCACCCCCCACGACCCCGGCCACTTCGAGCTGCCCCCCGGCAGCGTGCTGGTCAAGACGTTCCTCATCGGCAAGCAGCGGATCGAGACCCGCCTGCTGGTCCACCTGGCCGACCGCTGGCGCGGCTACACCTACCGCTGGAACGACCAGCAGACCGACGCCGCCGTCATTCCCCAGGAGGACGGCGCCGTCGAGCGCGTGGTGGCCAATTCCGCGATGGCCGGCGGCCAGCAGACCTGGACCTATCCCAGTCGGCAGGACTGTCTCACCTGCCACCTGGGCGCGGCCGGGTACCAGCTGGGGCTCGAGCTCGTGCAGCTGAACCGCGACTTCATCTATCCCGACGGCACGCGCGCCAACCAGCTGGACGTCTGGGAGGCGCGGGGGCTGTTCGACCGCCCCCTGGCGCGCCCGTTCCCCGATCCGCTGCCGTCGCCCACCAGCCCCGCCGCCAGCGCCGAGCAGCGCGCGCGCTCGTACCTGCACGCCAACTGCGCCATCTGCCACCGCCCCGACAGCAACTTCCCCTCGCTGGACCTGCGCCACTTCACCGCCCTGCAGAACACCGGCGCCTGCAACGCGGTCCCGCTGAAGGGCGACGCCGGCGTGCGCGGCGCCCGGGTGCTGGTGCCGGGCAGCCCCGAGACCTCGGTGCTCGCGCTGCGCATGCGGCTGCTGGGCATGGGCCGCATGCCCCAGATCGCCACCCGCTACCTGGACAGCCAGGGCGTCGACGCGGTCGAGGGCTGGATCCGCTCCCTCGACGGCTGCCCCTGAGCGCGCCGTCGGATCAGCGGCTGATGGCCACGCCCCAGGGCAGGCCGGTCACCTTGATCTTCTTGCGCACCTTGCCCGTCGCCACGTCGATGATGGACACATCGTCGGAGGGGCCGTTGGCGGTGAACAGCTTCTTGCCGTCGCCGCTGACCGCGATCCCCCAGGGACGCGTGCCCACGTCCTCGATCATCCGGTCCAGCTTGCGCCCGGCCACGTCGATCACCGCCACCGAGGTGCCCCGGCCGTTGGAGACGTAGGCGTGTTTTCCGTCGGGCGACAGCACCACCCCCATCGGGCGCGGGGGCAGCGGCTTGCCCTCCGGCGGCAGCTGCACCGCCGCGACCGCCTTGTGGGTGTGGCCGTCGATCACGTTGATCAGGCCGCCCAACTCGGCGGTGACGAAGGCGGTGGCCCCGTCGCCGGTGAAGGCGATGGCGCGCGGGCGCGCGCCGGTCTCGATCCGCGCGATCACCTCCAGGGTGGATGTGTCCACCGCCGCCACCTGGTTTTCCACCTCGCAGGTCACGTAGACCACCTTGCCGTCGGGGCGCAGGGTCACGCCTTCGGGCTCGCCGCCCACCTTCACCCGCTTGAGGATCTTGCCGGCCTGCAGATCCACCACCGACATCTCCGCGCTCTCCTCGTTCGAGACGAACAGACGCTTGCCGTCGGGGGACAGGTCGAAGCTCTCGGGGTCCTGGCCGCTGGCGATGGTCTTGATCAACTTGTGCCTGGCCAGGTCCACCACCGCGATGCCGTCGGCGGTGCGGTCGGGCGGCGGCAGCTTGGATTCGTCCACCCCGGGACCGCCGCGGGGCGAGCCGGACATCGCCACGTACAGCAGCTTGCCGTCGTGGCTCAGCTTGATCCCGCGCGGGCGTTTACCCACGTGGATGCGGGTGACCAGCTTCTCGGAGCTGGCGTCGATGACCGCGATGTCGCCGGCGTCTTCGGTGCTGACATAGACCCGCGCCCCGGCGGCCTGGAGAGGGCCGGGGCGCACGATCGATCCGAGGGCGGCGCAGGCGATCAGGCCGGCGCGAGCCAGCCAGGAGCAGCGGCGGGGCGACATGGAGCGCAGATGTACCACAGGAACGCACCGTCGGGCAGGGCGCCGACGCCGGCCCGTTCACCGCCGGCGGCCGTGCACGAAGAACTCCACCGCCCCGCGCGCGCCCGGGAACCGTGAGCGCATGGTCCCGAGCACGGTCCACCCCGCCGCCGCCACACCCGCCACCGCCCGCTCCAGCGCCTCGGGCAGCCGCTCGTCCGCCGGAGGCGCTGCCAGCCCCAGCTCGAACATAGGCTTGCACAGCGCCACCAGCTCCGCGTCGGGCGCGAACGCGATCCGGTCGAGCTGGGGCAGGGCGCGCGCCAGCGACAGATAAGACAGGTCCGCCGTGACCAGCCCCACCGGCTCCGGCACCAACGTCCCGTCCAGCGCCCCCAGGTTGGTGGCCTCCAGGTTGATCACCCGGCGGTCCTGGCGCAACGACCCCAGCAGCTGCCCGTGACCGGCATCGACGGCATACACCCGTGCCGCTCCGGCAGTCAGCAGCGCCCGC
This sequence comes from Myxococcota bacterium, assembly GCA_046734815.1. Taxonomy (GTDB): domain Bacteria; phylum Myxococcota_A; class Polyangia; order Fen-1088; family Fen-1088; genus CAVYGB01. The sequence goes on from JBKPRZ010000028.1 coordinate 2,597, forward strand.
GTGAAGCCACCGGCCGCCGCGCCCAGATCCAGCGCCACCCGTGCGGACACCGCCGGCGCCAGCGTCTCCAGCGCGGCCGCCAGCTTGGCCTCGCCCCGCAGCGGCGCCGCCCGCTGCAGGGTCACGCGCGCGTCCCGGTCCACCCAGCTGGCCGGGTTGCGCGCCGGCAACCCATCGACCCAGACGTCACCCGCCCGGATTGCCGCCGCGGGATCGGCCAGCTCCGGGTACTTCTCGGCAACCACGTTCAGCAGCTTCTAACGTCAGGTCTTGCCCATGCCCGTGCGATCCTAACAGACGCACGCGGGGTCGGCACGCGCGCTAAAGTAGCCAGGCGGAGTTGGCCATGGGTCCGAATTACATCGCTCTGGCGGTGCCGTTCTTCTTCCTGCTGATCGCGATCGAGCTGGCGGTCGCCCGCCGGCAGCGGCGCACGACCTACCGCTTCGCCGACGCGGTCAGCGACCTGGGCTGCGGGATCAGCCAGCGCATCGTCCTGCTGTTCATCGAGGCGCTGCTGGTGGCGGCCTACGTGGTGGTCTACCAGCGCTTCCGCGTCGCCGATCTGGCCGGCCACCTGGTCTGGGCCTCGCTGCTGGCCTTCGTGGCGGTCGATTTCATCTATTACTGGTGGCACCGCGCCTCGCACCGCCTGAACTTCCTGTGGGCTGCGCACGTGATTCACCACCAGAGCGAGGACTTCAACCTGGCGGTGGCCCTGCGCCAGAGCGTGCTCACCCCGGTGACGTTCACTCCCTTCGCCCTGCCGCTGGCGCTGATCGGGATCCCGCCGCTCATCTACCTGGCGGCGATCTCGCTGAACACGCTGTACCAGTTCTGGATTCACACCGAGCTGATCGGCAAGCTGGGCCCGCTGGAGGCGGTGCTCAACACCCCTTCGCACCACCGCGTGCACCACGCTCGCAACGACGTTTACCTCGACCGCAATTACGCAGCGGTGTTCATCATCTGGGATCGCCTGTTCGGCACCTTCGTACCGGAACGGGAAAGGCCCGACTACGGGATCACCAAACCGTTGCGCAGCTTCAACCCGCTGTGGGCCCAGCTGCAGCCGCTGGCCGAGCTGGGCGCGCTGTCCACCACCGCCCCCCGCTGGCGCGATCGGCTGCGCGTCTGGCTGGCGCCGCCCGAGCGCTCGTTCGCCTGGGCCCCCGCCCATACGGTCGCCGCCGGCGCGGAGAAATACGACGTGCCTGTCTCCCGTCCGTTGCGCCTGTACGTCGTCATCAATTTCGCGCTGGCGGTGCTGGCCACCTTCCTGTTGATGTTGTGGAGCGCGAGCCTGTCGCGCGTGCAGCTGACCATCTTTGCGGCCCTGGTCCTGATCGCCGTTGTCACCGCCGGGGGCCTGATGGAGAAAAAGCGCTGGGCCCGCCCGCTGGAGATCGGTCGGCTCGTCGCGAGCGCGGCGATGTTGTTCGTTTTTCTCCGCGGGTGACGGCGGGATCGAGATCACCTCGCCTCACCCCGATTCCCCCCAGGAGGTATGGTCGGGAAAGGGGCTCGCCGCGCCAACGTCACACGTCGCAAGCACGGCAATCCGGGGCAACTGCTCGACATTTTATTTGACGAGCGACGCGCAGCTGGGGCACTGATCCTTCAGGTTTCGTATTCGTGGCGTGTCGGCGCGGCAATTGCGCCGCTGATGGATTCGCGAAACCAGCCCGAGCTTGGCCTGAACTAACCGACCGGCGGCCCGAGGGCGTGCCCCAATTGCGTGGGTCTCGCAAAACCCCTCGGACGTCCGTTCGCACGGTCGCGGAGGTAGCAATGAAACGACCCATGCAATCGAGACTCGGTTGGGCGCTGTCGATCGCCTGTTCGCTCGCCGCTTGTGATGTCGATCAGGCGGGCCTGCGCAACGGCAGCTCAGGCGCGGCGCCGTCCAGCGGCAGCCCCGGCGCCACCCAGCCCACGCCGCCCGCTCCCCCGGTGAAAGAGCCCGGCTACGCCCCGCCGGCGCCCACGCCCACACCGCCGCCGGCCCCGGATCCGGTGGTGCCTCCGCCGGCGCCGATGCCGCCGCCGATGCCCACACCGCCGCCCGCGCCGCCGGGCCCCGGAGGTCTGGTGCCGCCGTCGGGCATGCCGACACCCACGCCCACACCGCCGGCGCCGCCGGCCGGCCCGCTGCCCGGCGAATGTGACCTCACCCGGCCCGTGCGCGTGACCATGCAGGGAGCGTCCGCGGGCGGCGACCTCACCTTCGACGGCGAGGGGTACCTGGTGCTGGCCGACGGCCGCGACATCGTGCGCCTGGCCCGCGGCAGGGCGCCGCTGCCGCTGGTGCAGAACGCGCTCGGCCCCGGCCGCTCGTTGTACGGCGTGCGCGTGCTGGACGACGGCACCGTGTTCCTGACCGACAACTCCACCGACATCGTCTTCCGGTTCGACACCAGCGGCGTCCGCCGCAGCTTCACGATGGACCGTCCGGTGCAGTTCGTGCGCGGCCCCGCCGGTGGACTGTACGTCACCGGCATCGGCGGCGACCTGTTCTACCTGGACACGCAGACCGAGCGGACCCGCGTGCTCACCCGCATCGACGGAAGCCTGCGCGGCATCACCTTCAGCCCGGACTACAAGACCGTCTACGTCTCCGATCGCGACAACCGCGCCGTGCACGCCCTGCAGCTGCGGGCCGACGGCACCGTCGACCCGCCCCGCCTGCTCAGCCGCAACCTCGGCCGCGGGCCCGACGGTCTGGCCACCGACATCTGCGGAAACGTCTACGTGGCCGACCGCAACGGCGACGCGCTGATGCGCGTGAGCCCGGCTGGACGGGTGGAAACCGTCGCCGATGTCGGAGTCCCGCTGTCCGGCCTGGCCTTCGGCTCGGGCAAGCAGGGCTGGGACGACCATGCCCTGTACGCCGTCAGCGAGGAGCGGGGCAACCTGTTCGAGATCCGCCTGGGCGTGCGCGGCCCCGGTCAGCCGCCGCCCAGCGCCGACTGATCCGCCACCCCGCCGCCCCTGAAGCGCCGCGCTCCGGCGCGATCAGGACCGCACACCGGCAATCCCTCGCAATTCAGGGGGTTGCTGCTCGTCTGTCCCTCAAGACCGCGCCGGTTCAGCCGATATCCACCGCCGGTATCGGTGTCCCGGGCGCGAGGGCTCGGCCCGGAAATAGAGGGAAGGAGACGGGTGGAGAGAATGAAGCCGCGGCCTGTGAAGTTTCCCAGCGCGGTCGGCGGGCGCGCTGCGCGTCCCCAACCCGATGCCTGGAGCGTCGACGAACCGACCACCCTGGACGAGGATCCGCTGAGCAAGACGCCGGTGGTGCCGGCGCCCACCCTCTGGATGCTGGCCCACGCCAGCGCCTCCTGGTACTCGCGCTACCGCTACTTGCTGATCGGCATCGGCGTGACGGTGGTGATCGCGGTGGCCTTCCTGCTGGGCCTGCGCGGCTCGTCGATGAACGAGCCCGACATCTCGCCGCTCGCCCCGATCGCGGTGACTCCGCCGCCGCCCGCACCCACACCCACGCCTGCGCCGCCGAAGACCGAGCCCGCGCCGGCCGCCCCGGCACCCACGGTGGTGGCGGTGCCGGCGGTGCCCGAGACCATCGTCCTGTCGGTGACCGTCTCGCCCGCCAGCGCGGTGGTGCTGATCGACGGCGAGCAGATGCCCTCCAACCCGTTCATGACCCGCTTTCCGCGCAGCACCGCCACCCACCGGGTGCGGGCCAGCGCCCCCGGCTACACCGCCAAGGAACGTCTGGTCAGCTTCGCCGACAACGTGATGCTGGACATCAGCCTGGTCCCGGTGCCGTCCGAGCCGGCCAGCCGCGACCGCAGCGCCGCCAAGAAGCGCGAGCGTGAGCGGGAGCGAGAGCGGGAAC
>JBKPRZ010000029.1:0-23588 GCA_046734815.1 Myxococcota bacterium
GCGCGACCGTGCGACCCGCGAACGCGCGGGCGGGCAGACCATGAGCACGGGCCAGGCGCAGGCGCTGCTCGTGCGCCTGGGCTACCCGGTCGGGCCGATCGACAACCTCCATGGACCGCGGACCACGGCCGCAATCCTCTCCTTTCAGAAGGATCAGGGCTTGCCTCAGACCGGGGTCAACGACCAGGAGACCGCCCGCTCCCTGCTCGAGCAGTCCCGACGCCTGCGCCCTATCACGGCTCCGTGAAAGGCCAGCGCCCTTCGCCAGCTCGACGGCCGTGGGACTACGGCGCCGCGCGGACGACCGCCGCGTGGACGGATCCCGATGACGAGGCGGACGTCGCCCAGACGGCGATACCGACCTGGTCCGGCGCGAGGGCCATCCGCACCCCGTCGACCCCCTCGTCCATGGCGACCACACCGGTCTGCCAGGCCGTGGCGTCATCGGAAACCGCGTGATGCAGATGAACGCCGCTGGCTTCGATCCGCGGCCACACGACGTGCAAGCGCCCGGTCGCGTCCTGGACCATGTGCGCGTGGGCGAGCTCGCCGGTCCCGTTCGGGATCGCCACCGCCGAGCCGAACACGCCTCCTCCGTAGCGCCGGACCTCGAGCCCGGCAGCGCCCTGGCCCAGCAGGAACAGACCCCTGGACCCGCCGGCGAGGTGCATCCGGTCGCCCTTGCCGATGTCCCGTGGCGGCGACCAGCTCGCCGCGAGGTTGAGGTCGCCCGCGCCCAGGTAGGAGCGCACCTGCGCGTCTCCGGAACCCGACGCGAAGGCGACCACGGGCGTGGTTCCATCCAGACCAACGGCGCCGCTGTAAGGATGGGTCGTCGAGAGCTCCGCCTCGGTCGAGGCCGCCGAGGCGCTGCCATCCAGAGGCACGGCCTGGTACACGGTGCCCTTCTGGTAAGCGTGCGTGGTCAGCGACACCAGGCGTCCGGGGCCCAGCGTCGCGGCGGTGAAGGGCGCCGTCCCCACGCGACGGCCGGCGGCGAAGGTGCGGCCCCCGTCGCTCGACGTGAACAGGAATACCGCCGAGAACTCGCCGCCGGTCAGCCCGTAGCGATAGGAGAGCACCTGCACGGTCGTCCCTTCGACCACCAGGAACGGTCGCGAAAGACTGGTCCCCTCGGCGGCGATCATCCCCCTGACGTCGCAGGTGTTCCCGCCGCGGGGCAAGCGGCAAAATTGCAGGCTGGTCGTATCACGCTCCGGCCCGACCCAGGCGATGTAGGCTGTCCCCGCCGGATCGACGGTCACGCCGGCGTTGTAGCCGGTCCCGATCACGATCGGCGCCGGCAGCGAGGCCCCATCCGCCTCGCTTCCGCTGTCGAGGGCCGCCGCACCATCGGGCCTGGCCGGGTCTTTGCTGCCGGAACCACCACCGCAAGCAGCCAGCAGCCCAGCTGACAGTGCGACTACGAGAAGACCACGCATCGTTCTCCAGATTACCAGGATTGTCGATCGGCTGAACGCCCGCCAGCAACCCGCCCGTGTCGGGCAAGGGTCGTGAAGGAGCGTGACGACGTCCTCCGCAGGGAGGAACGGGCGGGCACGGCCGAGCCCAGGATCGTATCGTCCTGCCATGAAACAGGTCAATCTCGGGTCCCAGGGGCTTCGTGTCCCTGCGATCGGTCTGGGCTGCATGGGGATGTCGGACTTCTATGGTTCCTCTTCGGAAGAGCAGAACCTCCGCGTCCTCGATCGGGCCGCGGAAATCGGCTGTACGTTCTGGGATACGTCGGACATTTACGGTCCATTCACCAACGAAATCCTGCTGTCGAAGGCGCTCGCGGGCCGCCGCGATCGAATTGTCCTGGCGACGAAATTTGGCGTCTCTCGCGACGAAGCCGGCCGATGGCAAGGCATCAAAGGAGGTGCAGACTACGTCAAGGCCTGTTGCGATGCCTCGCTGAAGCGACTGGGGACGGACCACATCGATCTCTACTACCAGCATCGGGTGGACCCCAAGACACCGATCGAGGAAACGGTCGGCGCCCTGGCCGATCTGGTGAAGGCGGGGAAGGTGCGCTACATCGGCCTTTCCGAGGCAGATCCGGACACCATCACACGCGCCCACGAGGTCCACCCGATCAGCGCCCTCCAGACCGAGTACTCGTTGTGGTCGCGGGATGTCGAGGCCCAGATCATTCCCACCATTCGACGTCTCGGCATCGGCTTCGTGGCGTACAGCCCTCTCGGTCGAGGATTCCTGTCCGGCGCCATCCGGTCGCGAAGTGATCTGGAGCCCGGAGACTGGAGGCTGGACAACCCGCGCTTCAGCGAGGAAGCGATCGCCAGGAACAGCCGGCTGGCCGATATCGTCGCTGGAGTCGCGAAGGAGAGCAAGGCCACGCCCGCTCAAGTCGCGCTGGCCTGGGTCCTGTCGAGGGACGTTCACCTCGCCGCGATCCCGGGCACGCGTAGAACGGAGCGCCTGGAGGAAAACTGGGCCGCCCAGGACATCACGCTCGGGACGGAGCAGCTGGACCGTCTGGCGTCTCTGGTCGACCAGGGCGTCGCAGGCGCGCGGTACTAGGGCTCTCTACCTGAGCACGAGGGCCAGGCTGGTGGAAAATGGGCGGGCGTGCCAGCGATCGGAGGTCAGATACGAGAGCGCCGGCGTGTCCGCGCGCACCTCGATCTTGCCCAGCACGAAGGCCAGACCGATCCGCCCGCCCACGTCCAGGGTCCCGTGGGCGTCTGCGCTGGTCGTGCGCACGCCCAGGATGGCAGGTGTGAGCACGACGGCGATCTGATCGGGCAGCAGGTACCAGCGGCCGAGCGCGGCGATGGACAGCGCGTGGGTCCTGGCGCCCTCGAAGGTCCCCCGGGCGTACTGGACGGCCAGCCCGGGCGCGAGCCCCGCCCGCCGGTTCCAGCGATCGCGATCGAGCATCCCCTCGATGCCCGCGCCGATGCTCTGGTTCTGCGCGGTGGAGGCGACCGAAGCGGTCAGATAGACCAGCGTGGTCGTGGGCCGCAGGCGATAGGCGTGGACCTCGGCCGGGGCCGGCGGTTGCCAGCCGGGCGTCGCCTCGGCGGTGGGCACCTCGTCGGGGTGCCGCTCGTGCCACCAGCCGAGCGCCACTGCCAGGTGCGAGTCCTGGAACTGGCGATTGTTCCAGGACCAGATCGGCCCTTGCACCGCCAGCCAGACCGGACCCAGGCGCGCGATCAGATCGAAGAGCGTCGCATGCGCGCCCGTGGTGCAGTCGCCGAAGTCGGTCGTGCACGTCACCCGGAACGTGGCCGGCGAGAACCCGATCGCGAAGCGCCGGACCAGGGGGAGGTACAGGCTCAGCGCCACGCTGCCGATCAGGCGATCACCTTCGGGCTGCTGGCCATACCCGGCGCCACCGAACAAACCCAGGGCGAAAGGGAGGGCGGGGCCGTAGATGAGGCGCCCGCCCCACAGCCCCGCGGCCCACCCGCCGGACCGCCAGGAACCGAGCGCTCCGACGAAGACGTCCGGCCGCGGCGGCGCCTCGACCGGGCGCTCGAGCAACGGCACGTCGGACGACGCTGAAGCCAGGTGGCTCCCCACGAACCCCCGCCAGCCGGTGACCCCCGCGGGCGACCACAAGGACGCGACCGTGCCGTGCGCGGCAGCCTGCTGGCGCAACCTGTACGTGAGCACCAGGAGGTCGACGATGGCGGCCACCGCGGCCCGGGCCCGGTCTGACAGGCATTCCTCGGGGACCGCGTAGGCCTGGTGAAACGAGGTGCACGGCTGCCCCTGCGCGGCCCGACCGCCCTCGACCAGAAAAGTGGCATCGCGGTCGTCGGTGATGGCGTGGTGGGTCTCCGACGGGAAGTCGTGGCGCCCGTGCCACAGGTAGATTGGCCAGTCGATCAGCTTCCAGGACATCAGGTGCACGATGCGACCCGCCTGATCGCGTCGGGCGTGGGCGGGCGAGAACGAGTCCTCGACCGCGTGCATGAGCACGTACATCCCCGCCACACGCCAGGAGGACAGCCGCGGGTGGCGGAGAATGTTGTCCAGCACCGCGCCGAGGATCTCCACACACCGGCGGTAGGCGGTGGTGGCGAGCTCGACTGGAACGCCCAGCCGCGGATCGATCGGCGACAGGGCGTCGGCGGTCTCGGCCATGAAGTGCTGGCACTGCCCGGACTCGTCGAGCTGCCGGTCGATGAGAAGATCGGCGGCGCCCGAGCCGATGCGCGGCCAGCTGCGCAGGGGTGCCCCGCGCAGCGTCTGGCCGTCGCACCCGTCGTGGTTGGGATCCCGGAAGCACAGCGGGGGATCGAGCGCCTTCTGCGCGATCAGCGTGCCCAGCAGGGTGCGTCCCGAGACCCCGGTGCCCGATACCTCCTCCGTGCGCAGCAGCCTCCGGTACGCCGCCGCCTCGATGATGTCGTGCCCGGTCGGGTCGAACGCCCAGGCGCGCGACACCGAGGCGGCCGCCACGGTGAACGCGGCGAGCACGATCCTGGTTCCGACCGTCCACACGATGCACGATCGAGGTGCGCCGCGCCCGCGGCGCCGTCAACGGTCCGGCACGGTCGCCGCGTCCGCGGTCAGGAGATGCCTCACGGGAACCGACCCGAAGGGCGCCGGTGCTACTTGCACGCGGGCAGTGGTTGCGGGCAGGTGCGATCGCGGGGCAGTGTCATCGGGCAACCGGCGACGTTTTCGGTGCGGTTCTGCGCGGCGAAGTCCACCAGGGGGCCCTCGTAGCCCAGCACGAAGCCGTTGGCCGCGGCGTTGGCCACGGTCGAGTCGGTGATGAAGACGCCCGGCGGCGGCTGGGTGAAGGTGACCGCGCCGGCCGAGCTGGTGACGCCCGCGCTGCAGGTGACCAGGACGCAGCCGCAGGGCGCGCCGGTGTACTCGATGCGAACCCCTTGCAGCCGGTTGTCGGGCTGGGCCACGCCGCCGAACCACAGCCCGCGCCAGTCGCCGGGTGCCGGGGTCGGGCGGGCCGACGTGAAGACGATGGGCGCCTCCGCCGTGCCCATGGCGAGCAGCGCGCCCGAGGCCGGGAACGCGCCGCCGCCGTGCTCGATCTCCAGTGCGGTCCCGCCGGCGAAGGCAACGGTCACGCCCGCCTCGATGGTCAGGGTGGCGAGCGGCGTGTCCCGGCCCAGGCCGACCACCAGCGAGTCGCGCTCCTCGGCGCCGATGCGCCAGCGTACCCCCAGCGCGCGCATGGTGGCGCTTTCGCCGAGATAGTGCTCGGGGTCGACCCAGATCTCGTCGCTGCGGTTGCCGTCGTAGCGGCCTTGCGGGACGGTGCCGATGGCGTGCTCGTCGATCTCGAGCGGCGCCGGGTGGGCGGCGTCGCCGCTGCCGGAGCCGACCACGGTGAGGGCGCGCGAGCCGTCGGCGAACGCAAAGGTGCGCCACAGCTTCACACCCGCCCCGTACGAATCCTTGACCGTGACGTTGTCGACCAGAAGGCCGCGCTTGCTCGGCGGCGCGTTGTCGCCCTGGGCGATCAAGGTGGCGCCAGACAGCGACCCCTTGCCGCCGCCCTCCAGGGTGACGTGCGCCAGTCGCGCGGTCGCCGGGTGCACCACCGAGATCGCGCCCCAGCGCGCGCCGTCCAGTCCCTCGAAGCGGATCGGCTTGCCCGAGGTGCCCTCGGCCTCCAGCGTGCTCGGCGCGTTCACCGCCGAGAAGCCTATCTGCAGGCCGGCCTTGTCGGCCAGGCGGACCACGGCGCAGGGCTCGATGGTCAGCTTGCGCCCGTCGCGCACGGTGATGGAGCCCTGGACGATGTGCGGGCTGCCGGCGGCGGTCCAGGTCTGGTCCTCGCTCAACGTCGCCGCAGGATGCACGGTCGGACCTTTCGGCTCCGGGCATCCCGGCTCGGCGGCGGGTGGACCGGCGTCGGGGGTCATGGTGGTCATCATCATCTCCTCCGGCGAGGAGCAGGCGCCGCTGGCGAGCAGCAGCGGTACAACAGCAGCGAGGCGGGTGTTCATGGCGGGCGTCCTTTCCTGGCGCCGCGCCCGCCGGGAAAGTCCGGCGACGGCAACGGCAACGCACGCTCAGGAATGCCAGTCCGCGCCGATGCCGGTTGCTCAGAAGTCGCTAAGTGGATCTGAAATTCTTCATAAGCGCCCATGACGTCTCCCGTAAACCCCGGAGAACCGGCGTTTCCGCTCGGGGCCGCGAAGGGGTACCCTTCGCCGGCATGTCCGAGATCGGGTTTCATAGTGAGGCGCTCCAGGCGGCGCTCGCGCAGGCGCTGGCCGGCCGGCCAGCCGAGCTGGAGCGGCTGCTGTGCCGGCTGGGTGCGGCGGTGACCGCCCGGCCCAACCTGAAGCTGGCCGCCGCCTTCGGCGCCGAGATGTCGGCCCTGCCCGGCCCGACCGCGCCGCTGCTGTCGCGGCTGGGCAGCGACGACGCCGCGCCCGACACGGATCGCGTGTTCTTGCCCATGGCCGCCGCCCACGGCTGGGCGGGCCGGCTGCGCACGGGTCGCGAGGTCGAGCCGGCCTGGGCCGCGCTGTTCGAGCTGGCGGCCGACGAGCGCGCACCCGTGCGGTTGGGGACCCTGGACGCGCTGGTCGGCCTGGGCCTGCTCGATGCCGACCAGCTGGTGGCGCGCGCCCTGTCCTGGCTGGAGGCCGACGATCGCGAGCTGCGCTTCGGTGCCGCGGCGGTGATCGTCGAGGTGCTGGGCGACCGGCGGGTGCTGGCGAAGGTCGGCCGTCGCGAGGAGTTGCTGGACTACCTGTCGCGCACCATCGCCGAGGCGGCGGAGGCGCCCCGCTCGGCCGCGCGTTCGGACGGGCGCGCCCGCCTGCTGGCCGCCCTGCCGCGGACCCTGGCTGCGGTGGTGGCCACCTTCAGCGCGGGTGATGAAGGCAAGGACTGGCTCGATGGCGAGTGCCAGCGCGCCCATCACCCCGACGTGCGGGCGGTGCTGTCCGACGCCATCGTGGCGCTGCGGGCTCCTCGTGGGCGGGTCAGCGCGGTCGCCGAATCACTGCGCAAGACCCTGGAGGCCAGCGCGAAACCGCCGCGTGATCCGACCCGCCTGCGGCCGGGGACCGGAAGGGGGAAAGCCTCGCGCCGGACGCGGTGATCGGCCGGACCCGGCTGGCCTTCGCCCGGGAGGTCGTGGTCTCCGGCGCCTTGCCAGTTTTTCGCCTCCATGGACAATCGTCCGTCAGCCAAGGAGGCCACTGATGGATCGTTTTCGCGCCACCGCCGTCGGGACCGGTACCTCGCGTGTTCTCGGCGTCCTCTTTCTGATGGCCGCTACGCCGGCTTGGGCTGCGCCGACCGAGAAGGGGCGGACCATACGGGCACCCGGCGCCACGCTTTACGTCGAGGTGCTGGGAACGGCCGGCGGTGTACCGCTGGTGGTCGTGAATGGCGGTCCGGGCTTCGACCACACTTACGAGCACGTGACCGTGCCGGGGACGACCTCGGCCTGGGAGCTGCTGGCCAGGCAGCGGCGGGTGGTGTTTTACGACCAGCGAGGCAACGGGCGCTCGGGGGCGCTCAAGGCGGGCCAGTCGTGCACCCTGGCCGACCAGATCGACGACCTCGAGGCCGTGCGGGCACATCTGGGCGCGGCGCAGCTCGATCTTCTGGGCCACTCATGGGGCGGCTATCTGGTCATGGCCTATGCCGCCCGACATCCCGAACGCATCCGTCATCTCATCACCGTCGATTCAGCCGCTCCCAAGTGGACCGACACCGTGATGCTGTTCAAGGACATCTTTCCCGAAGGCCAGGAACGCGCTGATGGTTTCGGGTTTGCCGAGGCTCTGGGCGATGCGGCCGCACGCGAAGCCGGCGTCCGCGAATATCTCAGCTGGCTGTTCTATTCGCCCGAGAAACGCGACGCTTTTCTCGCGCAGGTGGCTCGCGGGGTCTACAACAAGACGGTCAACCAGGCGCTCGATCACGATGTCCAGGGCTTCGACCTGAACCCGGAGATCCGCAAGTTCAAATTTCCCACCCTGATCATCACGGGCCGCTTCGACATCAACGTGGCGCCGTCGGTCGCCTACAAGATGCACAAGGCCATACCCGGCTCGCAATTCATGGTGTTCGAGCGCAGCGGACATTTGCCGTTCTACGAGGAGCCCGAGCCTTTCGTGCGCACGGTGGAGGCGTTCCTCGGCGCCAGCCGTTGACCTGCACGCCGAGCGCGGCGGCGGTCTTCGAGGACATTCTAATCGCGTGGTCGCGAGTGGTCGGGAGTCACGTGACTTCCGCGCCAGTCACAGTGGCTCGCGCGCGAGTCACATTGTTTTCCGACGGCAAACGCGGCTGACAACCGCCGGATCCGACCACCGGGACAGAAGGCGTCGAATACCACCGGCGAGCTCATCGCCGTTCAGACCGGCAGCCCCGGCCTCGCGGCCATGCGCCTGGCAACGCCGCGCGGGAACAACGCGGGCACCGGCTGGCAGCCCTGACCGCGGCGGCGCGCTGGAGTAGAGTCCGGGGCGTGGCCGCTGCCGCGTCGACCGCCCCGCCCGCCCTGGAGGTGCTCGATGTCGCCCGGCGCTTCGGTCGGCTCACCGCCGTCGAGTCGGTGTCGCTGACCGTGTCGGCGGGCGAGATCGTGGGCCTGCTGGGACCCAACGGCGCGGGCAAGAGCACCACCTTGCGCATGATCGCCGGGCTGGTGCGGCCGGACCGGGGCCGTATCCAGATCCACGGCCGCGATCTGACCCGCGACCGCGCCGGGGCGCTGGCGGCGGCCGGGTTCCTGATCGAGAGCCCCGCCCTGCCGGCCGAGCTCGGCTGCCGCGCCTCCTTGCAGTATCTGGGTCTGCTCGACGGGGAGGTCCGGCCCGGGCGGCTGGACGAGGTGCTGGCGGAGGTGGGCCTGAGCGCGGCGGCCCACAAGCCGGTGGGCCAGCTGTCCCTGGGCATGAAACAGCGCCTGGGCATCGCCGCCGCGCTGCTGGGCCGACCGCGGCTGCTGGTGCTCGACGAACCGATGAACGGTCTGGATCCAGCGGGCCTGCGCGAGATGGGCGAGCTGCTGCGCCGGCTGGCCGGCCAGGGCACCGGCATCCTGGTGGCCAGCCACCTGCTCGACGACGTCGAGCGCATCGCCGCCCGGGTGGCGATCCTGTTTCGCGGCCGGGTGGCGGCCGCGTTCCCGCTCGCCCCCGGCGAACCGGGGATGCTGGCGCGGCAGTTCTTCGCCATCACCGGAGAGGAGCCCTCATGACCGGAACGGGACGTGCGCTGCAGGCCGAATGGTTTCGCCTCCGGTCGCGGCGCTGGCCTCTGCTGCTGGCGGGCTCGGCGCTGGCGGGCGGCGGCTACGCGCTCGCGCTCAGCCTGGCGGTCGACAGCGGCCTGCTGGGATCGCGTTCCGGTTTCTACCTCGCGGCGGCGGCCTCCTCGGGCGCCGCCCTCACCGCGGCGGCGCTGGGCGCGCTGGCCGCCGCCAGCGCGGTCGGGGGTGACCGCGCCAGCGGGCTGCTGCGGACGGTGTTCTCGCGTTCGCTGGGCCGCGGCGCCTGGCTCATCGGGCGGGTGGGCACTCTGGCCGCCGGGCTGGGAGCGCTGTTCCTGTGCGCTTGCCTGGGCGCGCTGCTGGCCGGGCTCGCCCGCTTCGGACTGCACGGGGCTGTCGAGGGGGACTATGTGATCGCCGGCGCCGGCGCGCTGGCCGGGCAGCTGCTGGTGGCCACCGCCCTGTCGTTGCTGGCCCAGAGCGCGGCGGTCGCGGCGGGGGCCGGCCTGGGCGCGGCCATCGGGCGGTCCGGTCTGGCGGTCGTGGCGGCGGGGCTGCTGGCCGCCGCGTTGCTGACCCTGGACCGCTGGAAATCGCTGGCCCCGCTGCTGCCCATCGGGGCGGTGACCGATCCATTCGACCGGTTGGCCCAGCAGGCGCAGGGGCTGGCCGGGCGCCCGGTCGCCGAAGGGGCGCTGGCCAGCGTCCTGGTGTGCCTGGTCTGGCTGGGCGGTGCGCTCGGCCTGGGCGCGTATGCTCTCGGGCGGGGAGACATCGTCACGTGAGGCCAGCCGGCGCGATCGCCTGCCTGCTGCTCGCCGCCTCCAGCGCGCAGGCGGCCCCCTCGCGGTTCGAGGTCCGGCGCCTGACCGTCGACGGCGAGGTGCTGGCGGTGGTGCCCGCGGATCTGGACGGCGACGGGAAGATCGACCTGCTGGCGGTCGTGCGCGCCGGCGTGCCGCCGCGACAGAGCCGGCAGTTCGCGGTGTTCTGGAATCAGGGTCGGGCGTTCTCCGCCCGTCCTGACCTGCTGATCCCGGCCGATGAATCCATCGACTGCGCCTTCGATGTCGCCGATGTGGACGGCGAAAGAGGGGCCGAGTTGCTGACCATCGGCCCCGGCGGCGTTCGCGCCCGCGGCTTGCGGGGACGGCACGCCGGCGCGCCTGCCAACCTGGTCGACGCACCCACGCTGTTTTACCAGCCCGCCCGTGGCGCCCTGCCCCGCTTCATCGTGGCCCAGGAGCTGGGCGCCCGCGGGATCAATGACCTGCTGATTCCCTCCCTCGGCGCGCTCGAGGTGTACCACCACCTCGCCACCCGCTACGTCCGCACCGCCCGGCTGGCGGTGGCCCTGGACGCGGGCGCACGCGGCGCCAGCGGGCGCGGGCGCCCGCGGATGGGCGAGAGCGCCGGCCCGCTCAGCGTGACCTACACGTTCCCTGCGCTCACCCTGGCCGACACCAACGGCGACGGACGGCCGGACATCCTGCTGGCCCTGGACGACCGCCTGGCCGTCTACCAGCAGGGCCCCGGCTTCCGTTTCCCCGAGCAACCGAACCTGCGCCGGATGTTCGACGTGCGCTCGCCGGCCGAGCTGACCGACCTCAGCAGCGGCGTCTCGATCACGGTGACCGACATCGACCGGGACCGGGTGGCCGATGTGGTTGTGCGCAAGCAGGTGGCCCGCGGCATCACCTCGGCCACCAGCACCACCTTCGTCTATTTCGGCAAACCGGGCGCCGGCTACCCCGACCGGCCAGACCAGGTGATCCGCAGCGAGGGGGTGGCGGGCAACGAGATCGAGCTTCTGGACCTCGATGGCGACGGCCACCCCGACCTGACCGTGCCTTCGGTGAACATCGGCGTGATGGCCATCGTGCGGATCCTGACCACCAAGACGGTCAAGGTGAACCTCCAGGTGTTTCCCTACGACGCGCGCCTGCGGCGCTTCGCGGACCGGCCCGCCGCCGAACGCCAGCTGAAGTTCAAGCTATCGCTGTCCGGCGAGGCGGGCGCACAGGCGGTCGACATGCGCGGCGACTACAACGGCGACAGCCGTCCCGACCTCGCCTTCGGCACGGACGACGACGAGCTGTCGATCTTCCCGGGCACCGGCCGCTCGTCGCTGTTCGACGATGATGCCGTGGAAGAGATCGCGGTCCCCGCTTTCGGTTCTGCCGAATCGGTCGACCTGGACCGGACCGGCAAGAGCGATCTGGTCCTGCATTACCCGCGCACCAAGGGCCTCCGCAATCAGGTGGTGGTGCTGTTCAACCGCGGCCCCTGGTGATCTGCGGTCATGGCCCGCGAAATCCCGCACTCCGCCACAACGCACGGGCGTCGTACATTCGGCCGTTCGTGATCACGCGCGTCACCCGCCGCAGCAGTCGAACGTCCTGCAGCGGGTTGCCGTCGACCAGGATCAGATCGGCGCGTTTGCCGGCTTCGATGGTGCCGCTGTCACGATCCAGGCCCATCGCGCGCGCGGGGACAATCGTGGCAGATCTGATCGCCTCGAGCGGGGTCATGCCGGCCTGGCTGTACAACTCGATCTCGCGGTGCAGGCCGTGGCCGACCAGCCCCGTATCCGACCCGGCCACGATGGGCACGCCCGCGCGATGCAGTCCCCCGATCACGGCCAGGGTCTGTGCCGTTCGCGACTTCATCTGCTCGGCGGTCGTGTCTCCCTCCATCCCGCGGAACTTGGCCTCGAGGACCGCGGGTGCGGTGAGGATACCGGGCTCGAAGGAGGCGACGTCGACCTGCCGCGAATGGCCCGCCATCTCGCCCCAGCTGGCGGTCGGATCCACGACGGTCTTGTGCGCCAGGAGGAACTTGACCGCGGCTTGCGCCGTGGTGGACTGGAAGTCGACGTTGCCGTCATCCTTGCCGTCTTGCCCCTCCTTGCGCAGCATCCTGCTCACGTAGTTCAGGTGATTGATCTGGTCCATGCCGGCCTCGATGCCGCCGATGGTCGACAGCGCCCGCGGCACGTGTCCGGTCACCGTCATGCCCAGCCGATGCGCTTCAGCAGAGATCGCGGTGGCGACCTCCGCGGACAGAAACGTGTAGAGCTTGATCTGCTCGAACCCGGCCGCGTGGTAGCGCGCGACGGCGGCCCGTCCTTCTGCCGGGGTCTCGGCGGTGACGTGCCCGAAGGCGCGGTCACCACCGGCGTCGATGAGTCCCGCCAGGAGCAAGCGAGGGCCAACCGCCTCTTGTCTGGCGATGGCATCGCGAGCCTGGACGAGAAAATCCATCTCGCCCCCGCAGTCGCGCGCCGTCGTGATACCGGCCGCGAGCAACGCCGGCCCGAACTCGACGCCGGACGCGTGAATGTGCATGTCCCACAGTCCGGGCAACAGCACCTGTCCTTCCACGTCGACGGTCGTCACCCCGCGCGGAATCGGCGTCGCCGCTTTCGGCCCGGCGGCCACGATGCGACCGTCGCGGACGATGACGACGGCGTCGGGAATCGGTGGGGCGCCCGTGGCGTCGATGATCGTCGTGCCGGCGATCGCGAACGCGCCCGTGTGGGTCGGCTTCACCCTGCGCCCGATCGCCGCGAGATTCGCGATCTCCTGGGCGATTCCCGCCCGATGGAGCGCGGGCAGCGCCGCGGTGAGGTCCTGGCGCACGGCCTCCATGGGCAGGCCGCCCGCGAAGGTCATCGCTGCGGCCAGCTCGCCGTCCGCCGTCGTCCACAGGATCTCGCGTCCAAACATCAGGTTGTCGACGGTGTAGCGCTCGAGCGTCAGACGTCGCCCGTCCACGGTGACGATGTCCCGTCCGACGCGCGCGATCTCGATCGGTTCGGCGCGCGGGTTCGTGCTCACGATCGCCAGGCGCTTGGGCCGGCCCCGCGCGCGCCAGGTGCGCATCATCGCCATCTGCAGGGCAAAAGGCGACGCACCGACGACGCCGGCGCCCACCGCCCGCGTCGGTTCCGGATTCGTCAGGCTGCGACCGCCGATGGTCGTGGTCCCCTCGACGAAATCGGCCACCACGGACGTATTGCCCTTCACTTCCAGCTTCAAAGGGCGCTCGTCCTTCGTCGTGGTCAAAGTCGCCGTCGTCGTACGTCGATTGCCGCGGTCGGTGATATCGAACGTCGACGTCAAGGTCCGCGTGCCATCGGGATTCGAGACGACCGCGTACCGCTCTTCGCCGACCGCGTGCAGGATGAGGTGAATCGTGAAGACGCCGTGGGTGCTGGTCGACCGAGCAGCTGAACTCTGCCCACCAAGGGTGGGCCGCGGAAGAACCGAGGCCGTGACCATGGCCGCGAGAAACCCGAGCCGGACACACATGGCCGACACGGTACCAGTGTTCTGGCACCGTTGCTCTGCGCCCCGGGCGGCGGAGCCCCGCCAGGGGTTGAAAACCTGCGTGGCCCCTCGGGCGCGCTGGGCGTCCTGTCAAACCTGCGGAGGCCGCCCGCCGAGGAGCGCGCTGAGCCGCCGCGCCCGGCCGACGACCCAGGGATGCTCGAGGCCCATGGCCGGGCGGTCTATCCAGCGCGAGAGCTGGCGGACTCCGAGGAGGATGGCCGAGTGGTGGATGCGCTCGGCGATATCGCACGGCAGATCGGTCACCGTGCGGTAGCCGTCGAGCAAGGGCGCCAGCAGCTGGGGATCGCGCTTGCTGTGCGTGAGGTGGAAAGTGCCGAGGTCGAAGCAGGGATCGGCGCCCCGGACATCGCCGAAGTCGATGAGGCCGGTGTAGCGGCCGTCCTGGTGAAAGATCTGCGTGGTGTCGAAGTCGCCGTGGGCGAGCCGCGCGCCGGGGACCGGCTGGCGCCGCTCGCGATCGAACAGCGCCTCGAGCGCGTCCAGATCGGCGCTCGAGAGGAGCGCGCCGAGCCGCCCAGGCCAGGGCGCGGGCAAATATGAGATCACGAACTCGTCGTAGGTGGCGAGCTCGCCCGCGAGCGGCCAGTCGCGATCGCGACGGATCCAGCCGAAGCCGTCGACCGGGAGGCTGTTGACCACCGCGAGGTCACGTCCCGCCGCCCGCAGGACCTCCGGGAGGTTCGCGCGCTCGACCGGTGCGCCCGGTACCGCGGTCATGATGAGGACCGAGCGGCCGAGCGCGGCGTCGCACCGATCGAGGAAGACGACCTCCGGCACTCTCGTCCCCAGCCGGCGCAGCTCGCCCAGGAGCGCCGCCTCCACCCCGAGGTTCGCGTCGGGCGATTCGGCCACGCGGAGATAGAAGACGTCCGCGCCGCGCGCGAGCCGATACACCTGCGCCGAGACACCTTCGGCGGTTCGTCGCCAATCGACGGGCGCGTTGTCGAAGGCGCGCGCCACGATCGCGGCGAGCGCGTCGGAGTCCACGTCGGGTTTCCTGTGCATCTGCCCCTTTAGCGTAGCTCAGCCGCTCGCTGACCATCGCCCGCGCAGCCGAGGTCAGGCGTCGGGGTCCTCTTCCGCGAAGGCGTCGATGACGAAGACCTCCCCCTCGGCCTGCGCCTGGCGCGCGTAGCCGCGATCTTCTTCCGATCCGCCGTCGGCCCGGACAGGCGCCTCCTTGAGCGTGGCGAGGATGGTCCACCCGCTGGCGGCCAGGTGCTCATGGGCGCGCCGCCGCGCCTCCTCCAGGCTGGTCGCAACCAACCAGGCGCGCACGAACGCGCCACCGATCCCGCGCACCTCGCCAGCCTGGTCGGCAGATGGTCGTACCTCGTAGCCCAGAAAGAACATCAGCTGCCCGCCGCCCGGAACGCTCATCGCCCGATTGTCTCACAGCCTCTCAGGGGCGGGGATCGAGCCACGCCCGCCGGATGAAATCGAGCCGGGGGAAGGCCTGGGCCAGATAAGCGTTGCCGCCGGCGAACAGCGGGTCTTGATGCCCGGCGCGGATGCCACCGCCCGACGCCTCACCGTACTCCGCGTTCAAGGCGTCGACGACCTCCATCCCGTCGACCACCCGCCCGAAGGGCGCGAATCCCTGCGCGTCCAGGGTCGGGGAGTTGTCATCGAGGTTGATGAATACCTGTGTGGTGCGGCCGTGGGCGACTGCAAACGCGAACGCAATCGATCCGCGTCGGTTGGGCTCGGTCGGTGGATCGTCAGGGATGGTTGCGTGACGCCAGATCGCGGAAACGCCGGGATCTGGGTGGATGCCGAACTGGGCAAACCGCCCCGCGACCACCCGGAAGAAGCGCGCGCCATCGTAGTAGCGGAGGCGAACCAGATTGTGGAAACGATCGGCACCATGGGGCGCCCAGCGTCGCACCACCTCGATCAGCACCGGCCCCTTGCTGGTGTCCAGGTGGACGCGGTAGGTCTCGGGCGCCTGGAGGCGCGCGCTCGGCGAATCCGGGTGGTGGAGCGCTGATAGTGAGGAGTCGGTAAGGGTCCGGCACGACGCAAGCAGGACGAGGGCCACGAGCCAGTGGCCGCCGCACGCGAGGGCGGCAGGCACGCCTGCAACGGCGCCGTGCCCGGACCGCACCATGCGCTCTCTCCGCACCTCGTGTGACAGGGCCGGCAACGCGCGTGAGTATAACTGGAAGCACGGACGCGGAACCCCGCACCGGCGGCTATCGACTGTCCACGCGCGAGCCGGCGCGATAAACTAGGTGGGCGTGGGCTGTGCCGGCAGGTGTCCTTCGGGGTGCTTGTGGGCGGAAGGAGGTTCGGATGGACGGGTTCGAGTCGGAGGTCGCTGAAACGGCGCGCTGGTTCGCCAGCCCGCGCTTCGCCGGGGTGACCCGGCTGTATTCGCCCCGTCAGGTGGTCGAGCAGCGGGGCACCATCCAGCCGGACTACACAGTGGCGCGTACCGCCGCGGAGCAGTTCTGGTCGCGCCTGCGCGAGCTCTTCTCGCAGCGCAAGGCGATCACCACCTTCGGCCCCTATTCACCGGGACAGGCGGTGGCGTTGAAGCGGGTCGGGATCGAGGCCATCTACCTGGGCGGCTGGGCCACCTCCGCCAAGGGATCGCGCACCGAGGATCCGGGGCCCGACCTGGCCAGCTACCCGCTCAGCCAGGTCCCCGACGAGGCCGCCCCCATCGTGCGGGCGCTGCTCACCGCCGATCGCAACCAGCGTTATGCCCGCCTGCACCTGACCGAGGCCCAGCGCGCCGCCAGCAAGGAGGTCGACTACCGCCCGTTCATCATCGCCGACGCCGACACGGGCCACGGCGGCGACGCGCACGTACGCAACCTGATCCGCCGGTTCGTCGAGGTGGGGGTGCCCGGTTACCACATCGAGGACCAGAAGCCGGGGGTCAAGAAGTGCGGGCACCAGGGCGGCAAGGTGCTGGTCTGCGAGGACGAGCAGATCAAACGTCTGAACGCGGCCCGCTTCCAGCTGGACGTCATGAAGGTGCCCGGACTGGTGGTGGCCCGCACCGATGCCGAGTCGGCCACCTTCCTCGACGGGCGCAGCGACGAGCGCGACCACCCGTTCATGCTGGGCGCCACCAACGTCGAGCTGCCCAGCTACAAGATCGGCTATCTGGCCACCCTCAAGAAGATGAGCGAGCTGGGCGTGCCCGACATCCACGGCCACCTCCTGTTCAAGGTCTCGCCCGCCGAATACGAGGAGGCCAACGCCTGGCTGGTGCGGGCGGGGGTGATGCGCCTGATCGAGGAGCAGGTCCGCGCGCTCAAGGAGTTCCAGGGCCCGCCGGTCGAGAACCTGCTCGAGCTGATCGACACCCGCTACCTGGAGGCCTGGCAGGCGGAGGCGAATCTGAAGACCTACCCGCAGGCGATCGCCGACGTGATCGACTTCCGCAGCCGCGAGGGCGAACGCTTCGACATGACCACCGAGCAGTGGCTGGCCTTCGCCGGCACCAGCTCGTTCCCGGCCGCCCGCAGCCGGGCCCGGGCCATGGGCATCAACATCATCTGGGACCCGGAGCTGTGCAAGACGCCGGAGGGCTACTACCAGATCCAGGGCGGCATCGACTACGCCATCGCCAAGTCGCTGGCGGCGGCGCCGTTCGCCGACCTGCTGTGGATGGAGACCAAGACCGCCGATCTCGACGACGCCCGGAAGTTCGCCGACGCCATCCACGCCCAGTTCCCCGACAAGATGCTGGCCTACAACCTGTCGCCCTCGTTCAACTGGGACACCACCGGGATGAGCGACGAGAAGATGCGGCAGTTCCCGGACGAGCTGGGCAAGCTGGGCTACGTCTTCAATTTCATCACCTATGGCGGCCATCAGATCGACGGTCTGGCGGCCGAGGAGTTCGCGGCCGCCCTCCGCCAGGACGGCATGCTGGCGCTGGCCCGGCTGCAGCGGAAGTTCCGGCTGGTGGACTCGCCCTACCGCACGCCTCAGACCCTGGTCGGCGGTCCGCGCGCCGATGCCGCCCTGATGGCCTCCTCGGGCGGCACCGCCGCCACCAAGGCGATGGGCAAGGGCTCGACCCAGCACCAGCACCTGGTCCAGACCGAGGTGCCCACCAAGCTGCTGGAGGACTGGCTGGCGCTGTGGACCAAACACCACGGGCTGCCGGCTCCGCTGAAAGTGCGGCTGCGGCCGCACACCGCCGGCTCGGAGCTGCTGGAGCTGGGGCTGTTCACCGGCTCGGACGACAAGGAGGCCAACGTCGTGTTCGAGCCGATCGTCGACCGGCGCGGGCGCAACATCCTGTCCGTGCGCGACCAGAACACCTTCGACACGACCCTCCGCAAGAAGCGGCTGATGACCCTCATCCACCTCTTCCTCATCCACCGCTACAAGGCCGCTTCCGTCCACTACGTGACGCCGACCGAGGACAACCGCTACCAGGCCCAGAAGATGAGGGCCCACGGCCTGTTCGCAGACGTGCACGACGAGGTCGGACAGATCATCGTGGCCGATGTCAGCCCCGAAAACGTCAAGGTGCTGCTGGCCCCCGACCGCGAGCGGCTGCAAGCGCTGATCGAGCGCCGCCATCCCTGAGCGGCCGACGACGCAAGCTCGAGGTGATCGAGGTGCGGTCAGAGAACGGACATAGCTAGGCCGGCTAACCGCGCTCCATTCTCGAAGCGGAAACGATCTCGCACTTTCCTGATTGCTCGGGAACGTCGAGACACACGGGCGATGTCTGTCGTCGTCGTGTCGCCGAATGTGTCGCGGAGGCAAAGGCCTTTCCGTTGACCGGCGCTGGACCGAAACGACAAGGTCGGTGCGCGGCGGACCCGTCGCAGCTTCAGGTCTCCCCGCCGCAGGAGCAATCATGAGCACCACCGGCAGAATCGCGCTGGCCCTATCGGCTCTGTTGGCAAACGCCTTGATGTCGAAAGCCGCATCGGCCAGGACGTACAACATCACCTCGCCAAAAGACGACAACGTTGGCTGCACGCTTCGCAAAGCGATCCAGGCAGCCAACACCAACCTGCCGGTGGGCTCCTGCGCCGCCGGTCAGGGTGTCACCGACGTCATCAACCTGAAGTCGTCGAGTGCCTACAGGATCACCGGCGCGCCGCTGGTCATCACCGAGTCCGTCACCATCAAGAGCGATATCTCCGGCACGCGGCGGACCATCGTCGGTGGCCCCCGCGACGCCACCCTGACCTTGCGCAGATCGAGTGACGTCAACCTCACCGATCTCATCCTCAGCCACGAGGTCCGCGACGGCAACACGGTCGGGCTGTTGATCGACGGCACCGACAGCCAGGCCCGCCTCTCCAAGGTGGTCATCAAGAACAACAATCGCGGTGTCGTGCTGATCAACGACTCCAAGCTCGACACCGTGAACTCAGCCATTCACGACAACAACACCAACAACGACGGGGGCGGCATTTTCAACAGCGCCGGCTGCACGATCCACATCGAGAAGTCGTCGATCTACAAGAATACCGCTCATCTGGGCGGTGGCATCTTCAACGACGGCAACGCCGAGATCCGCGATGCGACGATCGCCCAGAACACCTCGCAGGAGGGGGGCGGGATTTTTCAGGGGGTCAACTCCAATCAGACCGACATGAAGCTCACCACCCTCACCAAGAACACCGCCAGCATCGGCGCGGGCCTCTCGCGCCTGGGCGGGACCATCGGTCTTTACCACTCGATCCTGTCGGGCAACAGCGGGACCGATTGCGCAAGTGTCGACAGCACGAACGCCGAGGCGGAAAACTCCATCGCCGACCCCAGCTGTGACTTCACCCTCCAGGACGGCACCGCGCTGTTCGTGACCACCGATCCCGAGCTCGCCTCGTCGGCCACCACCAAGTCCCCGGAGAACATCGGTTTCAAGCCGGCGTCGGAGGACTCCCTCCCGCGGAACCGGGCTGGGCAGCCGGGACCCGAGGACGATGCGAGGGACCAGCACGGCGTCACCCGGAAGTTCACGGTCGACGACCCCGACGATGGCGTGGACATCGGCGCCCTCGAGCTCAAGTGACGAGCTAGACCGCTGGCGGGTGTGTGGGCATCGGACGGCGCCGGGTCACTCGGCCAGTCGGGCCCACACGTCCTTGGGCAGCCAGCGCAGAACGGACGGCTCCTTGTCGGCGACGATATTCTTGAGCCAGGTGTTTCTTCGTTGGTCGAGGACGTCGATCAGAGAATCGGCGTCGTTCACAAATGAGCTTCCAGATGGCCCCATGTTGAACGAGCCTCGATACACGAACAACGCCTCTCGCGGACCGACCGGGCCCGAACCTCGACCGCGATAGAGCGTCAGCAGAGCAAATCCAACGCCCGCGTCGAGCTCGCCCGGTCCATTCCAGCTGACCTTGCACATCGTGGTCTTGCAGTTCACCGAGACAGATACGTCGGGACTGATCCGCGAGAGATCCTTTTGCATCTTGTTCTGGACCGCCGTTTCCACGCCGGGGGCCCAGGCCTCATCGCGGGACTCGCTGTTCCAGGCGTCGATGGGCCGGAGGCCGCCTGGGCCTATGTCCGGATTCAGGTCCTTGAAGGATTCGCCCTTTCCAGGTTCACGCGTGAATTTCGGGGGGCCGGGAGACTTCCTCGCGGCTCTGGAAGGGCCCGTGGATTTGCTGTCCTCCGCGTCCCCCCGATTGAAACAGACCTTGGGTCGCTGCTGCCCCCGGCTGGACAGCATGAACGCCGCCCCGCCGACCACGAGCACGACCAGAAGGCCCTTCAGCAGCCGCGGATTTCGAGCCAAGGAGACCATGTGCAAGCAGAGCGCTGGTTTCGACCCGGATGCAACCGCCTAGTAGTTGCACCACGCCCCGTAGGTGGCGTTGCGCTGATAGCGATCACGTGCAGAACAGTAGATGCCATCGGCGTCCCAGCAGTACTCCACGCCGAGTCCGCCTGCGAACACGCAGTACTTCTCCATGACCTCGAAGTCTGGCCAATCGCACAGCACATGGTGGTCTGCCTCCACCTCGGGACAGGGGTCGGAGTAACCGGAGTTCGCGTAGCCCGCGACGACGGACAGGGCGGCCACCGCCGGCAAGAAGATACCAACGCGCCCTGCCCTGGCCTTGTTGCCGAAATCCGCAATGAGCGTCCGAATGTCAGTCCTCATTTCGTCCTCCTGCTCGCCGTCTGGTTGTCGGCGAATCGTGTCTCCCTTCTTAATTCCGATGACCCTGAAGCGTCAAGTAATTTTTTCTATTACCATCAGCACGTCGTGATATCACTAATTGCCTTGGTACGTAGCGAAGCTCAGGGCTTGGGCGGCACCCAGGGAATTTTCCCCGTTGTCGACGGCGCGGTCGCTGCGCGCGGGCCGACCGGCCACGATTCCCACGAGAATCGAAGGCCGGAGAGGGCTGTGGCGCTCGCGGCGCTCAGGGGCGCTGGGCGGGTAGCGGGGGGATGTCGGGAAGGTCGAGGCGCATGGCCATTTTCTGGAAACCCGGAGCGATGTCGTGCGGGCCGGTCGTCCTGGTCACGACGACTCCTTCGTTCGGGCGGTCGCGGCTGAAAAAGGAGAGCGTCACCCAGAACGTGCCCGGCTCGAGAAAGTCGGGAGGGGTGACGATCCGCCCGTCCTCGCACTGGCCGACCATGACGAACCCGCCGCTCTCGAGGTAGCTCTCTGACGTGTGAACGAGGAGATTGGGTGAGTGAAGGTGCGCCTGCTGACAGGTCACCTGCTCCTCCCCCGCGCGGTACAGGTACCAGGTGACCTCGAGGGTCGGTCGCGATTCGCAAGCGCCGGTCAGGAGCAGCGCCAATGAGAGGGCTACCTTTGCCGATGCGGTTCGCATGAGACGCGATGTTAGCTCCACCCGCCAACACGGGCTGTGACCTCCGCCCCTGGCCCCGCCGATGGCCAGGGCATCGACCTCGTCAGGCGGCTCCAGGGCGTGGCGGGGACGTCGTATTCGAGCGCGTCGGTCCGGCTTGTCTTGTCACTGATCTTATGTTCAGTTATGGGGATGACGAACGACGAATCCATTCCCGACGGGATGAACCGCCTGCTCGATGTCTTTGCCACCGATCTCGCGAAGGTCCGGTTCGGAGACCTCGACGCCGCCATGCTCGACGGCGCAGCCGGGGCCGTGCGGGCAGCGGCGCGGAAGCTCGCCGAGGCCCAGTCGGCGGCGGATGCGGCGCGCGCCTCGCTCGAGGCGGCGCGAGAGACGCTGGTGCACAAGGGGCAACGTGCCCTCGCCTACGCGCGGATCTTCGCCGAGGGATCGCCGGAGCTGGCGCGGCGGCTGGAGGGGATCTCCCTGGTGACGGGCGCCCGCCCTGACGAACCCAGGCTCATCACGCCGGGCCTGGCCGAGGCCTCGCCGCGGCGTCGCGGCCGGCCGCCCAAGCTGCCCGCGGCAGCGACCGGGACGCTGGCCCTGGGAAGCTCGGCGGCGCCGCCCGGCAACGGCGCCTCGGTCAGCCCGACCGAGGACGAGACCGCAGCCCCCTGACACGCAAACGCCGGTCCGACGTCCGCGGGGTCAGGGGCTCGCCGATCGATCGTGCGGGTGCGAGGGCGGGGCGGAGTGGTCAGGGGCGGCGGGCCAGCATCGCCTCGTGCAGGTCCGGCTGGCAGAGCTTGTCGCGGGGGACGTCCTCCACCGACCAGCTGGCCTGTCCGCCGCCGCCGCCCGAGCCCACGAAGTTCATCAACGGACCGTAGCTGGACGGCGGAAACTCGATCTTGCCGCTGGCGTGCACATTCCAGACCGTGGTGTAGGCACCCGTCGGGGGCAGGCGGTTGCCGGCCCCGCCGTTGTCGAAGGCACGCGTCCCCTTGCCCAGGTCGAGGTCGGTCCACAACGTACCGGTGGGCGCGCGGCCGTGGTGGTCCATGTTCATGTCCACCCCTTTGCCCTTGGACCAGACCGTCCCGATGGCGTAGCCGTCGACGGTCAGATCGTGGACGTACTTGCGCCGCACATCGAACAGCGTGATGAGGTTGTCCGATCCGCGCGCCGAGTTGAGCCCGTGGTGGCCGATCTGCGGCTCGTCGACGGTGCCGTCCAGGACGGCGCCGGTCACCGTGCAGAAGAAGCTGTGATAGACGCTGATCCCCAGCTCGGCGTTGACCAGGCGGACGTCGCGGATCCACGAGTCGTGCGCGCCGGTATAGTAGATGCCGTTGTAGCCGCGCTCATTGAAGTGGCCGGGGTAGCGGACCGCCGCCATCTCCAGGGTCAGGTTCTCGATCCCGAACTCGCGGGCGGTGGGCATGACCGCCAGCACCTGCGGCTTCCAGCGGGTGTCCACCGCGACCGGCAGCGGGCGTTCGAGGGTGATGCGGTTGTCCGCCACCGCCTTGACCAGCGAGTAGAAGTGGAACACCTCGGTATTGCCGTCTTCGCCGACGTTGCCGGGGTACATGCCGCCGTAAAATGTCTTCAACAACGAGCCAGCGGCGTCGGTCTGCACCACCCGGACCCAGGCGCCGACGCTGATCCCGGCGGTGGTCGAGACCGCGAGCTGGTACGCTCCCCGGTCGGCGTTGGCGGTGACCGAGGCGAGCGCGGGCCCGGCATCGGTTCCCTGGACGTGGATGAAGCCGCCGTTGAACGACCAGCTCTGCTTGGTCTCGCCGACCTCCGACAGCGGCTTCGGGAAGAACAGGACGCTTCTGTCGATTCCCTCGCCGCGCAGGACGAAGTTGCTGCGGTCGCGGAAGATGAGCTGCTTGGTCAACACGTAGCGCCCGGCCGGGATCAGCAACACGCCGCTCGGCGTCCCGGCGATGGCGGCCCGGAACGCCTCGGTGTCGTCGGCCTCGTCGTCGCCCCGGGCCCCGAAGTCCGTCACCCGCTTGACCGGCCCCTCGACGAACGGGATGGGGTCCAGCCCGGTGTGGTAGCCGGCGTAGCCCGCCTCGATGAGCCGACCGTCGGGCTTCCAGAGCTCGCCGTTGCGGCCGTAGAGCTTCGACGGAACGCAGTTCGGATCGACGGGGGGAGCGCCCGGTCGGGTGCGGCTGGCGTCGCCCGAGGCGACCGCGCCGTCGCTCGCGCCCGGGATCGAACCGCCGGCGTCGGGCAGGGAGG
>JBKPRZ010000030.1:0-10185 GCA_046734815.1 Myxococcota bacterium
GCGCAGCGGCGCGCGCGCATCGGGACCGCCGGACGAGAGGCTGGCCTGCAGCTCGCCCAGCGCCCGGGCGGCCAGCGCCGGGAAGCGCAGCCGCTGCCCGTCCCCGCGATCCGCGTCCGGTTGATAAAGCTCCCCCAGCACCTTCAGCAAGATGCGCAACCGGTCGGCGGGCAGGGTGGCGAAGCGCCCGTCGGGAAGCGGGACCGCCAGACAGCGCAGCCCCGCCGCGGCCGACCCGTCCAGCCGCGCCGACCGGGGCAGCCGCGCCAGCAGGTCCAGCAGGGTCGGCAGCAGGTTGATCCGCCGCCCCTCCACCTCGATCCCCAGCTCGAGGCTGAACCAGTCCGCGTCCTCCTCGTCGACCCGGGCGTACAGGGGCGCGTCGCCGGCCACCACCTGCCACGGGTAATCGGCGGCCACGTCCACCCGCCAGCCGAAGGCGCGCAGCTGCGGCAACACGTAGGCCGAGAACGAGCACAGCGCGTGGGGATCCGGGTCCGCGTGCACCAGGTAGTCGGCGCGCGACCCGAACGGCGCCTGCACCGAGTCCAGGCAGGCGATCTCCATCGGTCCGAAGGTCTCGAGCAGGTGCCGGATCCGACCCTCGGCGGCGGGGTCTCGCAGCACCCCGGCCGACGCGCGGCCGCCGGCGGGCACCACGGTGCCGCCGTAGTCGAAGCACAGCTGGATGACGGGCAGGCGTTCTTCCTGCTCCTCGGGGGCGAAGGCGGTGCCCCGGTTGAGCAACATCGGTTCGGTGTACAGGCGCACGCGGGGCTGGAACGGGAGAGCCTGCGGCCTGGCCGCGGCGGTCTCACCGGCTTGCAATCCGCGCCCGTCCGGGGCGGGCGGGTAGGGCATCCGGCCCAGTATCGCTGGCCTGGCGCCGGTGTCCAGTTCGAACCACCCCCGGTTTCTCTCTGCCCGGTTGTCTATACTGCCCGCTGCATGAGCGGTGAAAGCGGATCGTCCACCTCACACATCGTGCAGTCGCTGGCGGTGAACATCGTCATCGCCCTGGGCAAGGGGGTGGCGGCGTTCTTCACCGGATCGGGAGCCATGCTGGCCGAGGCGCTGCATTCGCTGTCCGACTGCGGGAACCAGCTGCTGCTGCTGATAGGCGTCCGGCAGGCGCGCCGGGCGCCCGACCAGCGTCATCCCTTCGGCTACGGCCGGGCGCTCTATTTCTGGTCGTTCATGGTGGCGCTGATGTTGTTCCTGGGCGGCGGCGTGTTCTCGATCTACGAGGGCGTCCACAAGCTGCGCGCGCCCGAGCCGGTCGAACGGGTGTGGCTGGGCCTGGCCATCCTGATCTCCTCGCTGCTCCTCGAGGGCGGCGCGACCCTGGCCAACGTGCGCGAGCTGAACCGGCGCCGCGCACGCAAGTCCTTCTTCGGCTACCTGCGCGACACCACCGACTCGGCCCTGGTAGTCGTGTTCGCCGAGAACTCGGCGGCGGTGGTGGGGCTGATGTTCGCCATCCTGGCGCTGGTGCTGGCCTCGCTGACCCACGACGGGCGCTGGGACGCGCTGGGCGGCATCGCCATCGGGATCGTGCTGCTGGCGGTGGCGGTCTTCCTGGCGATCGAGGTCAGCTCGCTGCTGCTGGGCGAGTCGGCGGCGCCCGAGATCGCCGAGGCGGTGCGCGCCGCCGCCCGCGAGATGCCCGACCTGCAGTCGGTGCTCAACGTGCTGACCATGCAGCAGGGCCCCGGCGAGGTGCTGGTCCACATCAAGGTGGCCTTCGTTCCGGGGCTGCCCATCGAGCAGGC
The DNA here is from genome assembly GCA_046734815.1 of Myxococcota bacterium. GTDB lineage: Bacteria > Myxococcota_A > Polyangia > Fen-1088 > Fen-1088 > CAVYGB01. The sequence continues at coordinate 1,773 of JBKPRZ010000030.1, forward strand.
CTGCCAGCAGATCAACGCGCTGGAGGCGCGCCTGCGCCAGACCCGCCCGGAGATCCGCTGGGTGTTCGTCGAGCCGGACATCCCCCGCAGCGACCGGCTGGCCAGCTGAACCACGCCCGGATCAAAGCTTCGAGGAAAACAGGATGTCGATGACCACGGCCGCGTCGGTGGCGTTGCCCAAGCCGTACGCTTCGGGCAACTGGTGCTCGCTGACGGCGGTGGGTGACAGGCTGTACTTCAGCCTGTGCTCTCACCGCATCGACGAGCACGCCCAGGTCCACGTCTGGGATTGCCGCGAGGAGCGCCTGTCGACCCTCGCGGGTCTCGACGACCTGTACGCGGCCGAGAGGGGCGCCGTCGGTCAAGGCAAGGTCCACACCGGCTACCTCGAGCACGAGGGCTGGCTGTACTGGGGCACGCACTTCGGCTACTACCGTTCGGACCTGCAGGGACGACGGCCCTATCCCGGCGGACACCTGGTGGCGATGGACCTCGCCAGCGGCCGGCTCGAGGACCGCGGGATCGTGGTGCCGGGCGAGGGGATCGTCGCGCTTCACCTCGATCCGAGGACGCGGGCGCTGTACATCGTGACCTGGCCCAGCGCGACCCTGGTCCGTTACGACCTGGCCGCCCGCCGGTTCACCTCGCTGGGGTCACACCAGACCCGGCCGCGGGCGGACGACGGCGCCTGCCGCCACTTCGGCACCGACCCAACCGGGCGGCCTGTCCTGTGTCGCGCGGACGGGGCGGTGCTGGTCGTGGAGGACGACGGCACCTTGCAGACCACGCCGGTGAACCTGATCCAGGCGGTGGGCCGCGTGGCCGAGGAGAAGGGCTTCCAGATCCACCCCCTGCTCCCGGCCAGCTGGCGGGTGCTCACCGGCCGCGAATGGCCCGAGCGGTTCCCGAAGACAGTCCCCGGTCTGATCCAGCGCTTCGCCGCCTGGCCGCAGTTCAACAACATGTGGTCAGCGGTGCTGGCTGACGCGCCCACGGGCGACCTGATCGCGCTGAGCGGCGTCTGTTCCATGGCCTTCCGCCTGCGGCTGGAGGCGGGCGAGGCGCGCTATCTGGGCCAGCTGTGCCCCGACGACGAGCGCGGCCTGCTCCCGCGCATGGGCGCCACCTCGGCGGCCTGCTGGGGCGGCGGGCGGGTGCTGTACCACCTGAGCGCGCGCTTTTCCGACACGGCAGGCGGCGCCGGCTTTCACAGCCGGATCCACCTTCTCAGCCTGGACGCCGACACCGGCCAGACCGTCGACCACGGGCGCGTCGCCATCGAGGACGGGCGCGAGCTGGTGTACGCCTACACCCTGGCCCGCGACAGCACCGGCCGGCTGGCCACCGTGGCCTGGGTCGATCTGCGCGATCCCGAACGCATCCGCGAGCTGGCCGCCACCCACCCGCCGCCCATCGAGTGGCGGGTGCTGCTGCCCGAGGCGAACCCGTACGAGATGCGGCTGGTGTTCATCGATCCGCCGCGCGGCTGACTTCAGGGTGGGGCGGCGGCGGGCGCGCGCATCGGGGCGCTGAGGGTCTGGCGCCAGGTGCCGCAGAACCAGCCGCCCGCGGCCTGCGGTATGCGCCAGTCGCGCAGGCCCTCGATGTAGGCGCCCAGCTGGCGGGGGTGGGACCAGCCCAGCGGATCCACCCGCCGGATGCGGCCGGTGCTGTCGAAACACAGCTCCAGGTCGATGCTGGCGGGCAGGCCCACCCGCTCGAGCGAGTCCGGCCCGCGCGGCAGCGGGGCCTGGTCGGCGAAGGCGGCCAGCCGCCGCAGCTGCTCGCTCGAGCCGGCGCCGTTCGAGCCCGGGGGCAGCTGGGTGGAGGCGGGCCGCAGGGTCAGCGCCGGCGGCACGCTCGCGTCGCCGGTGGACGTGGACAGGGCGGCGTCCACCCAGACCGGCATGCGGCCGTCGATGCGCACCTCCAGGCCGCCGTTCACCCGCAGCAGGCGCCCCTCCTCACCGTGGCCGCGCCAGACGTGCATCTCGACCTCCACCCGGTGCGGTCCCAGGGTGAGGTTGTTCAGCCCCAGCTTGCGGTCGGCGTAGGCGGCGAACCACAGCAGGCGATCGCCGGGCGGCAGCGGCAGCGACAGCCGCACCCGCACCGCGCGCGCGGTGGCGCCGCCGGGCAGCGCCTCGCGCCGGTTGAGCAGCACCAGCGTGTTCTCGACCGCCTCGCGCTGGCTGTTGGGGCAAAACGCGATCACCAGCTCGGCCGCCTCCAGCGCGGGGCCGTGGTTCTGGTTGGCCAGCTCGGTGTCGGCCAGGTTGCGCAGGCTCTCGCAGTTGCGCTCCTCGCGGCGGGACACCAGGTAGCTGCGCTCGTCCGCGCCAAGCACCGCCTCGTCGACGGCGCCGCCCCGGCCCGTGCCGGTGGACCCGCAGCCCGCCAGCAACAGCAGCAGGAGGCTATGTTTCATCGGTCAATTGTCGACTTCTCGGAAGGCCACGAACGTTTCGGGTGGGACCGTGTCGGCCATCTCGTAAAACTCTTCTCCACCGGCGGGCGCCCCGACCTGGCAGGTGCCGCCCACCCGAAAATACACCTCTCCGCCGTGCCGTGGGCCCAGTCGGAAGATGTCCCAGCGCCCGGGCCGGCGGTCGTCCCGCGAACCAGGCCCGGTGGCCTCGGGATCGAGGCACTTCTTCTGCGACGCGCGCGACGCCACCATGGCCACCTCCGGTTGCTCGGCGCCGTGGCAGCTGGCGGTGACGTTGTAGCGGGCCAGCAGGCGCCTGCACCCCGGGTCGGCGAAGGCGGCGCTGGTGTCGTCACGCTCGATCAGCGGCCCGGTGACCGGCAGGCAGCGCAATGTCCCGTCGCTGGCCACCGCGGCCTGGCACTCGATGCCCAGCTGCGCGTCGTACAGGTTCTGGCCCAGCGGCGAGATGGCCACGTCGTCGGCGGCGCTGTAGGTGCGCAGGCGGATGCGGCCGCTGCCGGTCTCGTGCAGGCGCAGCTCGGGGAACGAGCCCAGGTCCAGCTTCTGCCCCAGCTCGTAGAAGTGTCCGGGCATGATCTCGTCGGTGTGGCAGTCCGGGCCCGAGTAGACCAGCCGCGGATCCAGCCGCGCCCCGGTCAGGTAGGCGTCGCGCACGCGCACGCAGCCGTTGATCCGCTCGGCCACCAGGGCGATGGACGGCTTGAAGCAGGCGGGCGCCAGGGCCTGCGCCACCGGCTGCGTGCAGGCCTCGTTGGCCCAGTACGGGCCGGACAGGCCGATGTACACCGCATTTTCCGGCAGGCAGCGGGTGCCACGCACGGTCTCGACCCGCACGCAGGCCCGGTTCTGGCTGCTGTCGTAAAGCTCGATCGGCGCCTGCGACCCGTCCTCGAAGAAGATGCTGCGGGGGCGCAGCCGCAGGGCCGAGGGACCCAGCACCGGCTCGCCCGAGACCAGCGCCCCCTCGTTGACCCGGGAGGCCAGGCTGACGAAACGGCCGCCCTCGGAGGTGTCGGGCCCGGTGCAGAAGTCGTTGGTGAACCGGTAGCGCACCGGCGGGCTGACGGAAGCCCCTTCTTCCCACAGGGTCAGGGTCTCGTTGCCGCAGCGGCGATCGCCGCGGGTGATGCCGGTGTAGCGGAAGGCGCACGCGAGGTGCTGGCCCATGGCCTGCTGGCAGCGGGCGTCGCCGTAGACCGCGGGGTTGGAGGAGGGGAAGCAGTAGTAGCGCCCGTTCTGTCCGCGCGCGACCCGACAATATTCTGCGCGCTGGGTGTCGAACCAGCCGTCGAAGATGCGGGATCCGTCGTCACCCAGCAAGAAGCGCGCGGACAGCCGCGAGCCGCTGATGGGCTGCCAGGATGACGGTTCGGACGGTGGACGGGATCCCTGTCCGCCCGAGCAGGCGGCCACGGTCGACAGAGCGAACACGATCAGGGCCCTGGGAGGACCGGCCATCGAGCACCTCCGAGTCGTCGGGGTTCGGGCAACGCAAGCATAGCGCCCGCCGCCGCCCTGCGCCCACCCAGCGGGACGTCATCGGCGATCCCCTGACTTTGCTTGAGGGTTTCGCCCGATCGAAGGCGCCGGTCGACTGGAGCCGGTGACGGCACTGCCGGTGTAAGCTCCCCGACATGGGTTCGCTGGGGGCAGGGCGCCGGCAGCTGGCGATCCTGATCGGTGGCGCCGCGTTCGGCGCGGTGGCGCTGCTGGGCGCGCGGATGGTGCGCTCGCTGCCCAGCGAGCCCCGGCAGATGTCCAGCGAGGCGGCCCCCGTGCGCCCGCCGCCGCCCCCGCCCTGGTCTCCGTTGACCGCGGTTTCGCCCGACGGCGGCGTGCCGGTGGGTGCGCCCCGGCTGGTCAAGCCGGTGCGGTCCTCCGAGCCGCGGCAGCGGGGCGTGTCGCTGGGCCTGTTCGCCGAGGATGTCAGCTTCGACTACGGCCCGTTGCTGAAGGAGATCGCCGACCTGGGCGCCAGCCACGTCGCCCTGGTGGTGCCCATCTACCAGGAGCACGGCGGGTCGACGCGCCTTTACCTGCACACCCGCCTGTCACCCAGCCTGAACGCCACCGCCGAGGCGATCCGGGCCGCCAAGCGGGTGGGCCTGGAGGTGATGGTGTTCCCGATCGTGCGCCTGTCCGCCCCGCGCAGCGACCGCGAGTGGCGCGGCACCCTGGCTCCCGACGACGTGGACGCCTGGTTCGCCAGCTACGTCGACGTGCTGGGCGATCTGGCGGCGGTGGCCAACCTGACCGGAGCCAGCCGCCTGGCCATCGGGTCCGAGCTGTCCTCCCTGGACGGCGAGGTCGAGCGCTGGGGCACGGTGATCGAGCGGATCCGGGCGGTGTTCCCGGGGACGTTGCTGTATTCGGCCAACTGGGACCACTACCGCGAGGCGCGGCTGCTGGACCTGGTCGACGAGGCGGGCATCGTGGCCTACTTCGACCTGCGCGCGAAGAACGGGCCGTCGACCGTCGAGGCCCTGGCGCGCCGGTGGAGCGAGCTGCGCGGCGAGATCGACCACTGGCGGTCGCAGCGCAAGCAGCCCTTCGTGTTCACCGAGCTGGGCTATCGCTCGCGGGCGGGCGCGACCGCGGCACCCTGGGACGAATCGAGCGGGGGCGAGCCGGATGCGGAGGAACAGCGGCGCGCCTTCGAAGCCTTCCGCCGGGTCTGGACCACCGAGGCCACGCGGGCCGGGGTCGATGGGGCGGGGGCGCGACCGGGAGCCCCGCTGGTGGGGCTGTACGTCTGGAACTGGTACGGGTGGGGTGGCCCGGGCAGCATCAGCTACACCCCCCGAGGAAAACCGGCAGCCGAGGAGGTTCGCCGGATCCTCAGGGAGCTCTGATCTGCCCGGACTACCGGGCCCTGATTACTTCTGCAGGGCGAGCAGGTCCTCGAACTTCTTCTCCGCGTCCGCGGTGAGCTTCCAGTCATCCTCGTTCTTGTGGCAGCCATCGCACTCCATGGCCTTGCCCTTCTTCTTGGCATTGGCCACCATCGCCTTCATCGCCTTCTTGGCTTCCTTGATGCCGCCCTTCTTGCAGGCATCGACGACCGGATTGCTGGCGCCCGGCTTGGTGAGGGTACAGTCGTTGCCGGCGGCGCGGACGGTCTGAGCGGCGAACAGGCCAAAGGCCCCGAGGGACAGAGTGATCATCAGCTTCCGAACCATGTATGTCTCCTGTGGATGGTTGGGGGTGGGGTAAGGGGTTCTCTCACACGCGGGTGCGCTGCACAAGCCAACTAATTCGTTTCGTCACGTACACAACTGTCGTTAGTGAGGAGGGACGAGGGTAGCGAGGGCGCTATTCATCGGCAATAGCCGACGCGTCTTGAAACAACCGCTATCCTCTGGATATGCAAGGTCGAGCGGTAGTTTTTGCGCCCGGCGCATTTGCCACGGATCGAGCAAAGACTGCGCACGGTCTGGTGCGTGGAAGCGAACGTTTTGACGTGGTGGCCGTCGTCGATGCCGCGAGCGCGGGCCGGGATGCGGGGGAAGTTCTCGACGGACAGCGGCGGGAAATTCCCATCGTCGCGACGCTGGCCGAAGCATTGCAGCGAGCCCGGTCTCGACCCGACACGTGCATCGTCGGCGTGGCCATGGGCGGCGGCTTCATGCCCCCCGAGGTGCGCGCGTTGCTGATCGAAGCGGCGCAGGCGGGGCTGACGTTGATCAACGGGCTGCACGAGCTGTGCTCGGAGGATCCGGAGATCGCGGCGGCGGCGGCGCGCGGTGGGGCGAAGATCGTGGACCTGCGCAAGCCGCGCCCGATCCGGGAGCTGCGCTTCTGGACCGGCGCGATCGCGGGCGTGCGGGCGCCGCGGCTGGCGCTGCTGGGCACCGACTGCGCGGTCGGCAAGCGCACCACCGCGCGCCTGCTGGTGCAGGCCTGCCGGGACGCCGGCATCCGCGCCGAGATGATCTACACCGGTCAGACCGGCTGGATGCAGGGCGGTCGATACGGTTTCATCCTCGATTCCACACCCAACGACTTCGTGGCCGGCGAGCTGGAGGCTGCCGTGGTGGCCTGCGACCAGGAGGCCCGGCCCGACCTGATCGTCATCGAGGGGCAGTCGTCGCTGCGCAACCCCTCGGGCCCTTGCGGCGCCGAGCTGCTGGTATCGGCAGGGGCGCGGGCCGCGATCTTGCAGCACGCCCCGGGACGGCCCTGCTTCAAGGGCCACACCGGCTGGAACGTGCCCTCGCTGCTCGAGGAGCTGGAGCTGATCCGGCTGTACGGCGCCCAGGTGCTGGCGCTCACCCTGAACCAGGACGGCCGGAGCGGGGAGGAGATGCTTTCTGACAAGAAACGGCTCGGCGCCCAGCTGGGCCTGCCCGTCCTGGCGCCGCTGTCCGATGGTGTGGCCGCGCTGGTCCCGCTGGTGCGCCGTTACCTGGATCAATTTGCCCCGGCAACAGCGCCGGGTTCCCACGGACCGCACGAGCGGGGCGCTGCCAGCGGGCCACCGGCGTCCACGCGCCCCTGACCTCGTGCTAACTTGGGGGCCAGGTCGTGGCGTCGCACGGGCGTTATACGGTCGTTCGCAAGCTCGCCGAGGGCGGGATGGCGGAGATCTTCCTGGCGCGTCAGCACGGGTCGGAGGGCTTCGAGAAGCCGGTGGTGCTCAAGCGCATCCACTCGGCCTTTTACGCCGACGAGCAGTTCCGCAACATGCTGGTGGACGAGGCCCACATCTCGATGGGCCTGCACCACAACAACATCGTGCAGGTGCTGGACCTGGGGCGCGCGGGCGGGCGGCTGTTCCTGGTGCTCGAGCTGGTCGACGGCTGGGACCTGGCCCGGGTGCTCGAGCGGACGGGCGCTTCCGAGCGGCCGCTGCCGCCGGGGCTGGGGTTGTACATCATCGCCGAGGTGTGCCGGGCGCTGTCCTACGCCCACAGCCGCACCCGCACCGACGGCGAGCCGATGGCCATCGTCCACCGCGACGTCAGCCCGCAGAACGTCCTCATCAGCGAGCAGGGTGAGGTCAAGCTCGCGGACTTCGGCATCGCCAAGGCGCTGACCCGGCGCGACCGCACCGCCACCGGGGTGGTCAAGGGCAAGATCGCGTTCATGTCGCCCGAGCAGGCGCACGGGCAGATGCTGGACGCGCGCTCGGACCTGTTCTCGCTGGGCACCTTGCTGTACCTGGTGACCACCGGCGTACGGCCGTTCGAGGCGGCGACGGACTTCGAGCTGATCGCCCGGGTGCAAAAGTGCGTCTACCGGCCGCCCGAGCAGGTCAGCCCCGGCATGCCCGAATCGCTGGGCGCGGTGATCCGGCGGGCCATGACCCTGGACCGCGACCACCGCTACCGCACCGCCGACGAGCTGCTGGTCGACCTGGAGGCGGTCTGGCGGGCGGAATACGGGGCGCCGGGGCAGACCGAGCTCAAGCTGTGGCTGGCCGACCTGTCCAGGGTCGACGGGGCGCTGCCGGTGGGCCGCACCGGGATGTTCGGCCCCGGACGCAGCGGCGGCTCGGGCGACCTGGCCGAGGGCGCGGCCCTGGTGCTGGGCGACGAGGGCTCGGAGCGCGAGCGGAGCTTCGCGGTGGGCTCCGGCGACACGGCGGTGGCTCAGCTGCCGCTGCCGGAGATCGGCGCGCTGGAGGCGTCGCTGCCCGAGTCGGCCACCTTCGCCGACCGACTGGGCGGGCGCCGGCGCGCGGGCCCGCGGCCGCAGGTCAGCGGCGTCGAGGCCACGACGATGAGCGATCTGTCGCTGCCGCTGTCCGACGACAGCACCGGCGAGGTGATCCGCATGCGCGGCCGCGCGCGGCGGCGGGCGATGGGCACCGGGTTCGTGGCCTTCCTTCTGATTGGAGGCGCGGCCGCGGCGGGCCTGTGGCGTCTGTCGGCGCAGCGGCGCGCAACGCCCGAGACCGCCGAGGGCAACCAGCCGCCCGCCGTCGCGCCGCTCGCTCCCGCACCCGCGCCGGTGGTGGCC
>JBKPRZ010000031.1:0-12549 GCA_046734815.1 Myxococcota bacterium
GCTTCGACGACAGCGGCTGGCAGTGCAACGGCACCCTGTGCCTCAAAGGAAGGATCGGGCCATGATCACCTCCCGCCTCCGCGCCGGAACCCTCAAGACCGCCTGGCTGGTCCTGCTGGCCCTGGGCGCGGGCGCGACCACCGCGCTGGCTCTGCGCGGGCGGGCCGACGCCGAGGGGATCCCGGCCACCGAGCCGCTCAGCTACTCGGGCGAGCTGCTGGAGAACGGCGCTGCCGTCGACGACACGCGTGCGGTGGTGTTGACGGTGTGGAGCAGCGCCACCGCCACCGATGCCGCCAGCAAGAAGTGCGAGACCAGCTCCCCGCGCACCGCCATCGTCAAGGGGTCGTTCCGGGTGGCGCTGGACCCGGCCTGCGTGACCCAGATCCGCACGACACCAGAGCTGTGGATCGAGCCGGTGGTGGGCGGCAAGTCGCTCGGCCGCCGCAAGATAGGCGCCGCGCCCTACGCCATCGAGGCCGATCACGCCGCCACCGCCACCAGGGCCACCGACTCGACCGGGGCGCTGGACGCGCGCATCGCCGCGCTGGAACAGAAGGTGGCCGCGCTGTCGCAGGGGCTGGGACCGCTGGTCCAGACCGGGAACACGTTCGGCGGCATGGAGTTGCCGGGCTGGAACCTGCTGACCGGCACGGGCGAGCGGTTCTTCCGCCTGCCGGTCAAGTTCCCGCAACCGTTCGGGCGGGCGCCGGTCGTGGTGGTCGGCCTGTTCACCTTCGACATCATCAGCGGCTTCAACGCCCGTCTGGACGTGCGCGCCGAGCAGATAACCGCCGAAGGCTTCACCGCTGTCTTCCACGCCTGGGCCGACTCGCAGGTGTACAGCGCCGGCATGACCTGGACGGCGTTCCAGAAATAGCCACCGAGCGGATCGCGTCCTTGCTGGCCAGCTACACGATCGGAGAGGGCCCGCGCGCGGCGGTGCTGCTGCACGGGTTTCTGGGGTCGGGCAAGAACCTGCGATCGCTGGCGCAGCGCTGGGTGACGGCGCAGCCAGAGCTGCGGGTGCTGGTGCCCGATCTGCGCGGACACGGCAGCTCGCCGCCGCTGGCGCCGGACACGGACCTGGCGGCGCTGGCTGCAGACGTCCTGGCCACCGCCAGCGCGGCCAGCCTGCCCGAGCCGTTCATCCTGGTGGGCCATTCGCTGGGCGGGCGGGTGGCGCTGGCCGCGGCGGAACGGGCGGCGGCACGGCTGTCGGAGATCGTGCTGCTGGACATCGGGCCGGCGCCGATCGATCCGGCAACGACCGGCAGCGCGCGCGTGCTGTCGATCCTGCTGTCGGCGCCCGACGAGGTGCCGGACCGGCGCACCATGCGCGCCCACCTGCTGGAGGCGGGGCTGTCGGCGCCGACCACCGACTGGCTGCTGATGAACCTGCAAGCCGATGCCGATGGCCGCTACCGCTGGCGCTTCGACCGCCAGGCCCTGGCCCGCCTGCACGATCGCTTCAACCGCGAGGACCTGTGGCGCGTGATCGAGGCGCGCCCCGTCCCCATCCGCTGCATCCGCGGCGGCCGCTCGCGGCACGTCCGCGACGAGGAGGCCGCCCGCCTGCGCGCCGCGGGCTGCCCGGTGGAAACGATCGCGGACGCCGGCCACGACCTGCACGTCGAGGCGCCCGATGCGGTGATCGCTCAGCTGCAAGCGGCACGCGGCTGAGTACGTCGGGCGCGCGACCGACAGGCCTGATCACGTCGAATCCGGCACGCGGACGCACGTCGAATCCGGCATGCTGACACTGGCAGGACCTGAAACGATCGATCCGCGCGCGCGCGGTCGTCGGGCGGCACCACGGCAATCGTTCTACGGCTGTGTCGATGTCGTCCCGGTCGTATCGACACGAACCGCTCATACGGAGGTGATCGAATGAAACCCCTCTTTGTGCGGCTGGGGCTGCTGGCCGCGGTGGTCCTGGCGACCGTCCCGATCTCGAGCGTCAATGCTCAAACCAACACAATCGTGCAGCACAGGTCCTTCGGGACCATCGCCCGCGGCAGCACGGTCTGCGTCGGGCCCCTCTCGCCGTCCGATGCTGGCGGCGTCCAGATCTTCGGGTTCACCAACAGCAGCCGGGCCCTGACCTGGCAGGTGTTCAGCGGCAGCTCCCAGAGCGCGCCGGTGCTGGTGTTCCAGACCACCGCCACCTTCGTGGACCACACGGTGCCCCCGGAGGGCAACCTCCTTTACCACGCCTGCGTGGTGAAATCGGCGGGCGCCCCGCAGGACTATGATCTCGTGCTGAACTCGCAGACGCTGGAGTAGCGTCCTCAGCCTGAGCTCGCAGACGCTCTGGAGTAGCGTCCCGGTCGCCGGGCGGCGATCGAATCGCTTCGGCCTCCGCCCGGCGCACCTTCACCCGATCTCGAAGCCGGCCACGGTGAGCGCGGCGGGGAGGCCCAGCGCCGCGCGGTCTTCCTCCGAATCGAAGGACAGCGCCACCGAGCGCAAGGCAATGGTGTGCGCGTCGGGCAAGCGGCTGCGCGCGCCGTAGAGGGTGTCACCGGCGACGGGGAAGCCGGCGTGGGCCAGGTGCACGCGCAGCTGGTGCGGGCGGCCGGTCTCGGGGGCGAGCTCGAAGCGGAGCAGCTGGTCGGGGCCATCGCTGGCGGCTATCGACGCCGCGAGCACGCAGGCCACGGCGGTGGCGTGCGTCCGCGCGGGGGCCCCGTGGGGGGCCTCGAAGGTGCGGCGCTTGCCGCGCACCAGGCGGCTGGACCACTCGAAGGACGCAGGCAGAGACACGATCCGGTCGGCGCCCTCGGTGAGCGCCTGGTAGCTCTTGCGCACGCGCCGCCCCTCGAAGGCGGCGCTGGCGATGCGATGGGCCTCGGCCGTGCGGGCGAACAGCACCAGGCCCGACACCTCGAAGTCCAGGCGGTGCACGGGCCACAGCCGCACGCCCAGCTCGCGCTCGAGGTCGCGCCCCAGACAGGGGCGCGGGTCGCCGGCGCCCATCCGGCTGGGCACGGTCAACGTTCCCGCACGCTTGTCGACGGCGACGACGCGGTCGCCGGAAAAGACGATCGCGGCCGTCAGACCCTCGCCGTGGTCTCCGCCACCGCCACCTCGAGGGCGGCAATCGGCAGCTCGGGCGTCGGCGTGAGTGCCTCCTCGGCCACCGGCAGGACGATCCGCGGATCCGTCTTGTCCTCCACCGGGTGAAGATCGATCGCGCCGGTGGCGTCTTCCTGACGATCCTCCATGTCCAGGTCGACCCAGAACTCGGCGGCGGCGTCGTCGGGGCGGCTGTGGCGGCGGTCGGCCTGGCGGCGGTCGCGCGGCAGGGAGCGGCCGTCCAGGGCATCGATGCGGCGGTCGTCGTGCCGGCGCTCGCGGCTGAGCGCGCGGCGCAGAGCCTCGATCGTGTAGGGCACCGGCGACAGGCGCGCGGCCCGGGTGGCGCACAGGTGGCACATCGGCAGCCAGCGCCCGTGGATCTCGGCCAGGCGCAGGCAGTCGCGGCGGCGCTCGGAGCAGACCAGGCAGCGGGCGCCCTGCCCCACCGGCCGCACGCCCACCCAGGCCTGGTAGCAGCCCCAGCAGCGCCCGCGCCTCAGCTCGTGCACGCGCGCGCCGCACTGGGTGCAGGTCGAACGCTCCGCGGACTGCGGCGCGGCCGGCAGCGCGTAGCCCTTGACGGTGACGGTGACGGTCCCAGCGGCGCTGTCCGCTTCAGGCGGCCTGATCCGATCGAACATGTCCTCTCCTCCTCGAGCGAGAAAGCCACACTCCGTTCACGCGATATCCCGACTCACAGTCCGGAAACCCGCAGCCGCTGGGTGGGTCGCCGCCGCTCGGGGCGATCCACCCGGCCCACCGCGCACAACATCTGACCGGCCAGGTAACGCGCACCCGGCGGGTCGTCCTCGCGGCGGATGCGCAGGAAGCTGTTGAGCAAGCGGCCGTCCGCCGACCGGCGCGCGTAGGGCTGACCCGGATGGGCGTAGCTCAGCCGCACCACCCCGCCCCGCGCCTCGCGGAACGCGATCCGCCCGTCGGCGTCCACCTGATCCACCACGCCGGCGTGGTCGCCGCAGCGCGCGCGCCCGCCCAGGTCGAAGAACACGACGTCGCCCGGCCGCGCCTGCCCCGCCGCCACCAGCCCGTGTCGGCCGCGGACGTACGCATACAGTGAACCCACGGTGCCGTCGGTGCCGAAGCGCAGCCCGCGGTCCTTCAGCTCGGACTCGACCCAGGCGGTGGCCTCGCCGTCGGGGCCGCCGTAGCCGGCGGGCTGGTCGGGCACCGGCGCCAGCTCGCTGGACGTCATCGCGGTGCTGGCCGCGGGCGCCGGCTTCGGCGCGAGCGTCACCGGGCGGGGGCTGTCCAGATCGGCCGCCTCCAGGGTGTCCGTGGCCCACATCGGCAGCGGTGCCGGGATCGAGGCGCAGCCCGCGCCCCATCCGGCCGCGCCCAGCGCGACCGCCAGCGCCAGAGCACGAGCACCCGGGGTCATCGCAGCCAAGGTACTACATGTAGGTCGGGTGTCTAATTTCTGCATTTTGGGCCTGACCGGGCGGGTGGTGGCGGAGCGGCTATCATCAATTGATGCGGGAAGTGTTCATCATAGGGGCGGCACGCACGCCCATCGGCGCGTTCCAGGGGGGGCTGGCCGAAGTCCCGGCTCCGCGGTTGGGGGGCGTGGCCCTGAAAGCGGCTGTCGAGCGCGCGGTTTCACCCACTGGCAAGACCGGGACCCTCATCGAGAAGGTGGACGAAGTGATCATGGGTTGTGTTCTGCCGGCCGGACAGGGACAGGCGCCCGCCCGACAGGCGGCGCACCACGCCGGCCTGCCGCGTTCGGTGGGCGCGGTCACCATCAACAAGGTGTGCGGCTCCGGCCTGAAAGCGGTCGCCCTGGCGACCAGCACGATCCGCAGCGGCGACGCCGAGGTGATACTGGCCGGCGGCATGGAGTCGATGTCCCAGGCACCGTACCTTCTGCCCAAGGCGCGCGAAGGGCTGCGCCTGGGCCACGCCCAGCTGCTCGATTCGATGATCCACGACGGCCTGTGGGACGCGTACGGCGACGTGCACATGGGCAGCTGCGCCGAGCTGTGCGCGCGCGAGCAGAAGATCAGCCGCGAGGACCAGGACACATTCGCCGCCGAGTCGTACCGCCGCGCCCGCCGCGCCCAGGCCGAGGGCAAGTTCGCGCGCGAGATCGCCCCGGTCGAGGTCCCGCAGCGCAAGGGCCCGCCGAAGGTGCTGTCCGCCGACGAGGAGCCCGGCCGCGGCGACCCCGACAAGCTCTCTGGCCTGCGCCCGGCCTTCGACAAGGCGGGCACCGTCACCGCCGGCAACGCCTCGTCGCTGAGCGACGGCGCCGCCGCGCTGGTGCTGGCCTCCGAGGAGACCGCCCGCGCGCTGGAGGCGCGGCCGCTGGCCCGGGTGGTGGGCGTGGCCGGCCAGGCGCAGGCGCCCGAGTGGTTCACCACCGCGCCCGCCGGGGCCATCGAACGGCTGTGCAGCCGCATCGGCTGGAACAAGCAGGACGTGGACCTGTGGGAGATCAACGAGGCTTTCGCGGTGGTCTCGGTGGCCAACAACCGGCTGCTGGGGATCGATCCCGCGCGGGTCAACATCTGGGGCGGGGCGGTGGCGCTGGGGCATCCCATCGGGGCCAGCGGCGCACGCGTGCTGGTCACCTTGCTGTCGGCGCTGGCCGACACGGGCAAGCGGCGGGGCATCGCCTCGCTGTGCATCGGCGGAGGTGAGGCCATCGCGCTGGCGGTGGAGCGCCTGTGACCCTGCCCGTCATCTCGCGCATCGGCGTGGTGGGGGCGGGGCAGATGGGGGCGGGGATCGCCCAGGTGGCGGCGCTGGCGGGGCTGGAGGTGATCCTGTCGGACGTCAGCCGCGCCGCCGCCGAGAAGGGGTATGACGGCATCGAGGCGCAGCTGGCCCGGGCGGTGGACAAGGGCAAGCTGTCGGCGGGCGACCGGGACGCGGCCCTGCGCCGGATCACGGTGGCCTCGGACCTGGCCGACCTGGGCCCGGTGCACCTGGCCATCGAGGCGGCGTCCGAAGACGTGGCGCTCAAGCGCCGGCTGTTCGCCGACCTGGACCACATCTGTCCGGCCGGGGCGATCCTGGCCAGCAACACCTCGTCCATCGGCATCACCGGCCTGGCGGCGACCACCCGGCGGCCCGACCGGGTGATCGGGATGCACTTCATGAACCCGGTGCCGGTGATGAAGCTGGTCGAGATCATCCGCGGCCTGGGCACCTCGGACCAGACCTACGAGACCACCCGCGCGCTGGCCGAGACGATGGGCAAGGCCACCGTGGTCTCGCGCGACGTGCCCGGCTTCATCGTCAACCGCGTGCTGGCCCCGCTGATCAACGAGGCCATCTTCGCGCTCAACGAGGGGCTGGCCTCGGCGGAAGACATCGACCGGGCCGTGCATCTGGGCCTGAACCACCCGATGGGTCCGCTGGCGCTGGCCGACCTGATCGGCCTCGATACCACCCTGGCCATCCTCGAGGTCCTGCACCGCGAGCTGGGCGACCCCAAGTACCGCCCCTGCCCCCTGCTGCGGCAATACGTGGCCGCCGGCTGGCTGGGCCGCAAGAGCGGGCGCGGCTTTTATCCGTACGGCAAGTAGGGTTCGGGCACAATCGGAGCATGCCGCGTGCCTTGCTCGCCGCCCTCCTGATCATGCTCGTGTCACCGTCGGTCGCGACCGCGCAGGCGCCTGCCTTCTCCATCGAGGAGGCCAGCATCTCCGAGCTGGGGGCGGCGATGGCGGCCGGGAAGATCACCGCGCGCCGGCTGGTCGAGCTGTACCTGCAGCGGATCGACTCGTTCGACCGCAAGGGGCCGACCTTGCGCTCGGTGCTGGAGACCAACCCGGAAGCGGCGGCGATCGCGGACAAGCTGGACGAGGAGCGCAAGAGCAAGGGGGCGCGCGGGCCGCTGCACGGCATCCCCATCCTGCTCAAGGACAACATCGACACCGCCGACCAGATGACCACCACCGCGGGCTCGCTGGCGCTGGCCGGGACGCACGCGGCCCGCGACGCCTTCCTGGTGGAACGGCTGCGCGCGGCGGGCGCGATCCTGCTGGGCAAGACCAACATGAGCGAGTGGGCCAACTTCCGCTCGAGCAAGTCCTCCAGCGGCTGGAGCGGGCGCGGCGGGCAGGGCCGCAACCCCTACGCCCTCGACCGCTCGCCGTGCGGCTCCAGCTCGGGCACCGGCGCGGCCATCGCCGCCAGCCTGGCCGCCGCCGGGGTGGGCAGCGAGACCGACGGGTCCATCGTCTGTCCGTCGGCCAGCAACTCCCTGGTGGGCATCAAGCCGACCATGGGGCTGATCAGCCGCACCGGCATCATCCCCATTGCCCACAGCCAGGACACCGCCGGCCCGATGGCCCGCACGGTCGCCGACGCCGTCCTGCTGCTGAACGCGCTGGCCGGCGAGGACCCGCGCGATCTGGCCACCGTCGGCAGCAAGGCCAAGGCGGCAAAGGACTACACCAAGTTCCTCAATGGCGCCGCCCTGCGGGGCGCACGCATCGGCGTGGCCCGCAAGCGCTTCTTCGGTTACAGCGAGCCGGCCGACAAGCTGGCCGACGAGGCCATCACCGCCATGGCTTTGGCCGGCGCGGTGATCGTCGACCCGGCCGACATCCCCGACGCCGGCAAATACGACGACGACGAGCTGGAGGTGCTGCTGTACGAGTTCAAGGCCGACCTGAACCGCTACCTGCTGGGCCTGGGCGCGGACGCGCCGGTCAAGTCCCTGGCCGACCTCATCGCCTTCAACGACAAGAACGCGGACAAGGAGATGCCGTTTTTCGGGCAGGATCTGTTCCTGCGCGCGCAGAAGAAGGGGCCGCTGACCGAGCCCGCCTACAAGCGCGCCCTGGCCAGGAGTGGCAAGCTCGCCCGCGGGGGGATCGACCGCGTGCTGCGCCAGCACCGCCTGGACGCGATCGTGGCCCCCACCCTGGGCCCCACCTGGCTGATCGATCCGATCAACGGCGACCACGTCCTGGGCGCCAGCTCGACCCCGGCGGCCGTCTCTGGATATCCCAGCGTCACGGTGCCGATGGGTTTCGCCCATGGACTGCCGGTGGGCCTGTCCTTCATCGGCCCGGCCTGGAGCGAGCCGGCGCTGATCGCGCTGGCCTTTGCCTTCGAGCAGGCCACGCACCACCGCAAGCCGCCGCGCTTTGCGCCCAGCGCCAGCGCGCCCTGAACCCGCGTTTCTTGCCGCGCCGGCTCGCCACCGGTGCAAGCGTTGCGGGAAAACGGCATCGAAGCGCGCGGGCACCGTCGCGATGGGCGCGGGAAATCGAGGTGGAAACCGGCGTTCACCGTCGGTGGCGACTGGCACCGGAGCTGCACACACTGTGAGCGTCCATGAGCGCCCCCACCCGCTGCGTCTGCCTCGCGCCCCTGCTCCTGATCGCCTGCACCACCCCCGCTTCCCCGGCCGCGGCGCCGCCCACCCAGCCGCCGGGATGGGATTCGCCGGTCGCGATGACCGAGGCGGTCGACCACAATCCCGATCCGGGCGTGGTCGAGATCGACCTCGACGCCCGGGTCACGCCGGTCGAATTCAAGGCGGGCGTGACCACCGACGCCTGGACCTACGACGGCCACGTGCCCGGGCCGCTGGTGCGCGTGCACCGGGGCGACCGGCTGATCGTGCACTTCACCAACCAGCTGCCCGAGGAGACGACCATCCACTGGCACGGCCTGCGGATCCCGGTGGCGATGGACGGCGTGCCCGAACACTCGCAGAAGCCCGTTGCCCCCGGCGGCCGCTTCACCTACGACTTCGTGGTCCCGGACGCGGGGCTTTTCTGGTACCACCCGCACTTTCACTCCGCCGGCCAGCTGGGCGACGGTCTTTACGGTGCCATCCTGGTCGACGACCCGGACGAGCCCCAGGGCTTCGGCGACGACCTGGTGATGATGCTCAGCGACGCCAGCGTCGAGGAGGACGGTCACCTGGGCGCCCACAATGCCGGCGGTGAGACCGCCACCCTGTTCGGCCGCGAGGGCAATGTCCTGCTGATCAACGGACGCCAGAGGCCCACCATCAAGGCGCGGCCGGGGGTGCCCCAGCGCTGGCGGCTGGTCAACAGCGCGCGCAGCCGCTACTACAAGCTGGCGCTGGAGGGGCACACCTTCGTGCGCATCGGCGGCGACGGGGGCCTTCTGCCCTCACCGATCGAGCGCGACCAGCTGGTGATCATCCCCGGCGAGCGCGCCGACGTGGTCTTCGTGCCGCGCGGACAGCCGGACACCACCTTGCCGCTGCGCTGGGTCCCGGCCGAGCGCGGTTACGGCAGCACCTTCCTGCGCAAGGAGGAGGTCATCGCCACCATCCGCTTCGAGGGGGCGCCGGTGACACCGCCGCCGCTGCCGTCCACCGGCCGGGTGATCGAGCCGCTGTCCACCGAGCGAGCCACCCCGGTGGACATCAAGCTCACCCAGAACAAGATCGACGGGCACTATTACCTGGGCATCAACGACCAGCCCTTCACCGAGCACGTCGCCGGGCACGTGGGCGAGACCCAGGTCTGGAACCTCACCAACGCCATCGATTTCGCCCACCCGTTTCACCTGCACGGCTTCTTCTTCCAGGTGCTGGACGGCAAGGGCCAGCCGGTGCAGCCGATCGAATGGAAGGACACCGCCGACGTCCCCGCCAGCGGCAAGGCGCAGATCGCGGTCCGCTACGAGGATCGCCCCGGCATGTGGATGTTCCACTGCCACATCCTCGACCACGCCGACGCCGGGATGATGGGCATGCTCGATCTTTCGCCCTGAACCGCGGCCGCGCTCAGGGCGTGCGGGCGGGAACGGCGCGCGCCGCCAGCTGCGCCTGGCGGGCGTAGTCGATCGACTCGGCCAGGATGCGCGCCGCCTCGGCGGGGGCGTGAAACCCCATCGAGTTCTCGGCGGCGACGAAGTCCAGACGCCACTGGGCCTTGCGCTGAAGCTCCAGCGCCGGGGCCAGCTGGGCCGGCGTGGCCCCCGCCTTGCTGGCGGCGCCCAGCGCATCCAGCATGTCGGTCAGCGCGCCGGCCGCCCGCTGCATCAGGGTGTGGGTGCGGTCCTGGATGGCGTCGGCGCGCGCGCGCAGCTCGCTCTCCTCGTAGGGGTGGCAGACCTGGCAGGCGCGGGCGATGTTCAGCATCGGGCTGCGCACCCAGTGGTCGGAGATCTTGACCGCCCCCTCGCGCTGGTAGGGCATGTGGCAGTCGGCGCAGGCCACGCCCGAGCGCGCGTGGATGCCCTGGCTCCACAGCTCGAACTCCGGGTGCTGGGCCTTCAGCACCTCGGCGCCGGTCTCGGCGTGTTTCCAGTCGAAGAAGCGGTGACCGTCGGGGAAACGATAGGTGTCGTAGTGGCGCTCGATCTGCTCGACCTTCAGCCCCTGGTCCCACGGGTAAAACAGCGTGACCTTGGGCCCGCAGTAATATTCGACGTGGCACTGGCCGCAGACGAACGACCGCATCTCCTGGCGGCTGGCGTCCACGTTTGGATCGTAGGGCTGGTCGCGCTTGCCCTGGCGCCAGCGCTCGATGCTGCGGATGTGGGGGGTGGGCTCGGCGCTGCGCGCGAGGGCGGCGATGCCGCGGATGAACCCCGGGCGGGTCACCCGCAGCTGCATGCTCTTCGAGTCGTGGCAGTCCAGGCAGGCGACCGGGTGCGCGCCGGAGGCCTGCCGGAAGGTCGGGCCGGTGGCACCGGCGACGGGGTTGGCCGACCCGGTCTTGACCACCTCGGCGTGGGCGGCGGTGTAGGTCATCTTGCCCAGCGCCTCGAAGCCCTGGAACACGTCGCCGCCGCCCAGGCGGCGGTAGGTGGGGATCACAGAGGCGTGGCACTGCAGGCATGATCCGGGCTGCGGCCGCTCGGTCACCCGCCGGGTCTGCTCCTGGTCGCCCAGCATGTAGGCGTGGCCGCGCCGGTCGCGGTAGTCCAGGGCGAAGGCGTAGCCGGCGAACATGCGCTTGAGCCAGGGATCGCGCTCGATCTTCTCCTCGGGCAGCGCCTCGGACCCACCAAAGCGCGTGCGGCTGACCTCGGCGGTGCGCTTGTAGGCGTCGTACTGGCGCGGCCAGTTGGTTCCCCAGGGCTGCGGGTCGGTCGTCTCCTCGCTGACCTCGACCAGCCGGACGTAGGGGTTCTTTGCCTCCTGCTTGTGGGTGAAGATGGTGGTCAGCAAGGCGGTAACCGCGACGGTGACCATCGCCGCGCCCGCGGCGACCAGGCCCAGGACCAGCCAGCGCCGGGACCCGGTCATGCGCCGTGCCCCGCGCGCCGGTGGCAATGGACGCAACGGACGTCGGAGCCCGGTGAGTCCGCTCGCGAGTCCGATCGGCTGTCGGGCAGGATGTCGTGCACGAAGTCGCCGTGGCAGCTCAGGCAGGCGCGCTGGAGGATGGCGGCGTTGCCGGGCTTGATCTGGATCGGCTCGTGGAAGTCCTGGAAGGTGAAGCCCTTCGAGTGGTGGTAGCCGTTGGAGGCCTTGGCCAGGTACTTGCCGAAGAAGTCGTGGGGCAGGTGGCACTGCGCGCAGGTGGCGCTGCCGTGGTGCGGGCCCCTGGCCCAGGAGGCGTACTGGTCGTTCATGATGTGGCAGTTGGCGCAGGCCCGGGGGTCGGTGGAAAAGTAGCTCAGCCCCTCGGCGTACCGGAAGGTGAAGGCCCCCAGGCCCACCGCTGCGCCGATCAGGGCCGCGATCGCGAGGGACCAGCGACTCATGTGTGGTGGCGCAGGTTTACACCGCGCAGACGATCGGCGGTTGACAACTCTACAAGTGTAGTGATACTGCTATGTACGTAGTTGATTCACGACAATCATCGCTGCGCAGCTGGCTCACGACAACTGACAACCATCTTCTTCATGAGGAGGGCCACATGGCACCGCGCACCCCACCGGAGATCCTCGAGACCGAATGGGACATCCTGGATGCCCTCTGGCAGGCCGAACGGGCCACCGCCCGGCAGGTGACCGAGGCCTTGCACGACCGGCGGAGCTGGGCGTACTCGACTGTGAAGACCCTGCTGGACCGGATGGTCGAGAAGGGCCTGGTGCAGGCGCGGCAGGTGGGCAATGTGTGGGAGTACGCACCGGCCCTGCCGCGGCAGAAGGCGCAGCGCTGGGCCTGGCGGCGGCTCGTGGACGTCGCCTTCGGCGGCGCGGTCGCCCCCACCCTGGCCTTCGTGGCCCGCGACACGAAGCTCAGCCGGCGGGACCGCGCCGAGCTGCGCGCGCTGCTGGAGCAGCTGGAAAAGCAGGACGGCGGCAGCGAGGAGGGGGACAATGATTGAGCGGATGGATACGCTGGCGAGCGCGGCGACCGGGCTCGGCGACCGGTTGCTGGCCTGGCTGCTGCCGATGACCGCCGCCACGGCCGCCATCCTCGTGGTGGCCTGGGCGGCGGACCGTCTGCTGGAGCGGCGGGTGGCCGCGTCCTGGCGGGTCCTTCTGTACGCCGCGGTGCTGGCGCGCGCGGCGCTGCCGGTGGGCTGGCACAACCCGCTGGGGTTGATG
>JBKPRZ010000032.1:0-8333 GCA_046734815.1 Myxococcota bacterium
CATCAAGCCCGAGAACGTGTTCATCACCCGCCAGGGCGAGATCAAGGTGCTCGACTTCGGGGTGGGGGGCATGTTCGAGTTCGGCCGCACCTCGGGCGCCGAAGACGGGCTGTTCGGCACGCCCGGGTACATGGCGCCCGAGCAGGCGCTGGGCAAGTCCGAGGAGATCGACGCCCGCACCGACCTGTGGGCGGTGGGCGCCACGCTGTACCGGATGCTCACCGGCAAGCTGGTGCACGAGGCGCCCAGTCTGATCGAGCGGCTTGTCGATGCCGGCACCCGGCCGGCCGATCCGATCAAGACCCTGCTGCCCGAGGTCGATCCGGCCATCGCCGATCTTGTCGATCGCGCGCTGGCGTTCGAGAAGAGCAAACGCTTCGCCGACGCCGCGGACATGCAGGACGCGGTCCGCCGCTGCGCCGAGGCCGGGTCCTGGGGCCTGGTGCCGCGGGTGCCGGGGGTCTCGGTCGAGCTGCCGCTGCTGGCCAGCGATCGGACCGCGTCCGAGCGCGCGCGCCGGACGGTGGCGCAGGAGCCGACGGTGCGGGTGTTCCGGTTCCGCCGCAGCTCGCGCAAGATGTTGCTGGCCGCCGGCGGGGCGGCCATGCTGGCGGCGTCCGTCGTCACCATCCGCGCGCCGCACCCGGCCGCCACCAGCCTGCCGGCGCTGGATTCTCCCGCGGCCATCGAGGCGCCGCCTCCGCCTCCGTCCCTGGCCGCGGCCGGGCAGGGGCTGATCAGCTGGAAGCCGATCTCGCCGGCGCCCGTCGCCCACGTCGGCCGCCGCGCCAAGGCCAGCAAGCGCGCGCGCCCGTCCTCCTCGGTGATGGCCGACGACGACCTCTGGAGCCGCCGGCACTAGCTCATACGAACCCGGTGCCCGAGCAGGCCGGGCAGGGGACCCGCCGGCCGCGCGCGGAGGTGCCGGTCTCGAAGATGGAGATCGATCCGCGGCGGCAGGTGCGGCAAGGCACCTGCAGCGGGTGCACGCGCGTCGTGTCCGTGTCGCGCTGTCGATGGCGGGGCGGCTGCGACGCCAGCGCGCGCAGCACCTTGCCCAGGCCTTCACGGCCCACCCGATCCCCGCCGCTCATGGGCTGGCGCCTCCCCGAGCATCGGCGGCGGGCGGTCGCGCCGTCTCCCCGGTCGCGCAGGCCCAGTGCACCCGCAAGACCACCGGGTTGTAGACGCGACCTTCCCGGCAGCGCTGCCTTTCCTCCTCGTATGCACCCGGGCCCAGCACGATGAGCGTGCAGTATTCGCCCGGCTGGAACGCGAGCCTGCAGGCGGGACAGGGCGGGGGAAGGTCCTCGGGCGACAGCGGGCCGATCTGCCGGAGCTCTCGCCCGTCCTCGGTCCACGCGTAGCGGATGTGGTTGCGCTGGACGAACATCATCGGCCACCGCCTGCCGCCGAAGACCGCGCCCGTGGTGCTGGATGGGAAATATACTTCCCAGGAATGCGCCGTGGCGTCGTCATGAAGGAACTTTAAATCATGTTGCGCCCGGGCGGTAGTCCCAAGCGCAACCCGCCCACAGACGCTACACTGACCCGATGTCGCGCAGGGGGAACGACGAGCACCGGTGCACCGGGTGCCGACTCCACCGCCGCGTCTGCATCTGCGACCGCTTGCCCTGCCTGGTCACCCGCACCCGGGTGGTGCTGCTGCTGCATCAGCTGGAGGCGCGCAAGCCGACCAACACCGGCCGCCTGGCCCTGCGCTGCTTGCCCAGCAGCCAGGAGGTGCTGCGCGGCCGCATCGGCGGCGAAGGACCGCGGGAGGTCTCGGGTCCAGAGCCCCCGGCCTGGCTGGCGCGCGCCGAGCGCCCGGTGCTGCTGTTCCCCCACGAGGAGGCCACGCCGCTTCACGCCTGGCGTGACCGGCCCGGCCCGCTGACCCTGATCGTCCCGGACGGGACCTGGTCGCAAGCGGTGCGCGCGCGGCGGCGCATCCCGGGGCTGGCGGACATCCCCTGCGCCGCCCTGCCGGCGGGACTGATCTCCACCTACCGCCTGCGCCACGACGCCCGCCCGGGACGGCTGTCCACCCTGGAGGCGATCGCACACGCGCTGGGTGTGCTGGAGGACGCCTCGGTCGCCGAGGCCCTGCTGGATGTGCACCGGCTGGCGGTCGAGCGCACCTTGTGGACGCGCGGTCACCTCGACCGCAGCCGCGTTCACGGCGGCATCCCCGACGAGGCGCGGCCGCCCGACCCGCAACGGCTGCTGCGATGAGCCTCGCCCTGGCGGTCCTGCTCGCGCTGGCGGACGGGGATCCGCCGGTCGCGCAGCTGGGCGACGGCGCCCTGCAGATCCGGTTCGACCGGCAGGGGCACAGCCAGCTGATCGCCCGGCTGTCCGGCGGCGCCGAGACCGCGCTGGGCGGGTTCCAGCCGGCGGAGATCGCGGTGGTGGCGGGTCGCCCGGTCGCCGACTTCCCGGTGCAGTCCACCCGCACCGCCTTCATCGACGACGAGCTGGGTCCGGGCGTGATGCTGGAGGTGCACGGGCAGACCGAGGCCCTGCGCCGCGATCTGGACGTGCGCAGCTACCGCCATTTTCCCACCATGCTTGTGGTCCAGGCGCGCTACCTGGCGCGCGCACCGGGAGGCGTGCGGCTGGACCGCTGGATCGAGCGGCGCTCGCTGCCGGCGCCGGCTGGGGCGGCGGATCCGCCCTTCTGGTCGTACCAGGGCGCCTCCTATTCCAGCCGTCCCGACTGGGTGCTCCCGGTCCGTCCCGGCTTTGCGCGCGCCAACTTCCAGGGCATGAACGCCACCGACTACGGCGGTGGCACGCCGATCGTGGACCTGTGGCGGCGCGACCTGGGGCTGGCCCTCGGCCACCTCGAGCGCACGCCCCAGCTGCTGTCGCTGCCGGTGAAGATGCGCGACCGGGCGGCGGTCGAGCTGGCGGTGGAAGGGGAGGTGGGCCGCACCCTGCAGGCGGGCGAGAGCGTGGAGACGCCCCGCCTGTTCCTGATCGTCCACCGCGGAGACCACTTCGGTCCGCTGTCCATCTACCGGGACATCATGCAGCGGCAGGGGACGCGCCTGCCCGCGCCGCCCGCCGGCGCCTACCAGCCGATCTGGTGCGGCTGGGGTTACGAGCGCGGTTTCACGCCGGCGCAGATCCGCGCCACCTTGCCCACCGCCCGGCAGCTGGGGTTCCACTGGGCGGTGATCGACGACGGCTGGCAGACCGCCGAGGGTGACTGGCACCTGCACCCCAGCAAGTTCCCCGGCGGCGACCGCGACATGCGCGCGCTCACCGACGACATCCGCAAGGCCGGGCTGGCGCCGATGTTGTGGTGGGCGCCGCTGGCCGCCGACCCGGGCACGGATCTCCTGAAGCAGCACCCGGACTACCTGCTTCTGGATCAGCGGGGGCGGCCGCAGAAGATCACCTGGTGGAATTCGTATTACCTCTGCCCGGCCTACGCGCCGGTGGGCGCCTACACGCGCGAGCTTGTCACGCGCATGGTGCGCGACTGGGGCTACGACGGCCTGAAGCTGGACGGCCAGCACCTGAACGCCGCTCCCCCCTGCTACAACCCCGCCCACCACCACCGCGATCCGGCCGAATCGGTCCAGCGGCTGCCCGACTTCTTCCGCCTGATCTCCGCGACGGCGCGGGCCCACAAAGCACAGGCGCTGATCGAGCTGTGCCCCTGCGGCACCGGCTACTCCTTCTTCACCATGCCTTTTTTCGACCTGCCGGCCGCCTCCGACCCGGAGAGCTCGTGGCAGGTGCGTAGCAAGGGCAAGACCATCAAGGCGCTGATGGGCCCGCGGGCGCCCTACTTCGGCGATCACGTCGAGCTGAGCGAGGGCGGCAACGACTTTGCCTCGACGGTGGGCGTGGGCGGCGTGGTGGGCAGCCAGTTCACCTTGCCGGGCAACGGCCGCTCGCCCCGCAAGTACCAGCTGACGCCCGAGAAGGAGGCCCTGTGGAAGAAGTGGGTGGCCCTCTACCGCGACAAGATGCTGCCGCAGGGTGAATACCTGGGCGAGCTGTACGACATCGGCCACGACCGTCCCGAAGCCCACGCCATCCGCAAGGACGCAAAGATGTACTACGCGTTCTACGCGAAGCGCTTTGCCGGGAAGGTGCCGCTGCGCGGTCTGGAGCAGGCTCCGTATTGCCTGCGCGACTACGAGAACGACCGCACCATCGGCGCCGTCGAGGGACCCACCGCCGATGTGGCGGTGGCGTTCCGCGCGCACCTGCTGCTGGAAGCGGTGCCGGGCCCCTGCGGGGCGCTACAACATCGGTAGCCCGCGCTTGCGACCCGGCGGGAAGGCGCGATCGATGCGGGCGATCTCCTCGTCGCCGAGCACCAGATCGCCCGCCGCCGCGTTTTCGGCGGTGTGCTTCGGATCGCCGGACTTGGGGATGGCGTAAAGGGGCGGGCGTCGCACCAGAAAACGCAGCGCCACCTGGCGGCGGGTGGCACCGTGGGCGCGCGCGATCTCCTCCAGCACCTTGCCTTCCCGGCTGTTCGGCCCGGGGAAGTCGCCGTGGCCGAAGGGGCTGTAGCCGACCAGGGCCACCCCGTTCTGCTCGCACCAGGGTAACACCTCGTGCTCGATGGCCCGCTCGCCCAGGTGGTACAGGACCTGGTTGCAGGCGATGTGCTCGGCCCCGGCGATGTCGGCCGCCTCCTGCAGATCGTCGACGTCGAAGTTGCTGACACCCCAGCGACGGATCTTGCCGTCGCGCTGGAGCTGCTGGAAGCCAGCGATGGTGTCCTGCAGCGGGTGGCTGCCGCGCCAGTGCAGCAGGTAGCAGTCCAGGTGATCGGTGCGCAGCCGGGCCAGCGAGCGCTCGCAGGCGGTGACGGTGCCCCGGCGGGAGGCATTTTCCGGGAGGACCTTCGATACCAGGAACACCTGGTCGCGGCGGCCGGCGATGGCCTCGGCGACGATCTCCTCGGCGGCGCCCCCTCCGTACATCTCGGCGGTGTCGATGTGGTTCATGCCCAGATCCAGGCCCTTGCGCAGCGCCCGGACGGTCGTGGATCGGTCGTGCCCCTCGATCTGCCAGGTGCCCTGGCCGATGACCGCCACCTCGGGTCCGCTCGCGTGGAACCGGCGTCGCTCCATCTGATCCTCCCGGGGCTAACCTGCGTATTGCGCGATCAGGAGCAAGACCCCCACCAGCGACGCCACCCCGCTGACCGTGGCCCGCACCCGCGGCGTCCAGCGCCCGCCCACCAGCGCCAGGCCCAGGTTGCACAGCAAGATCAGCACGAGGGCGGCGGTGCGCAGGGGCGCGCGCTGGCGCACCCGGGACGCGGCGGCCGGGGACAGCGGGATGGGCTGTCGCAGCTGGCCGGCCTGCTGTCGGGTCAGCACCTCCTGCGCGGTCAGCACCAGCGCCTGCTCGACAACCGGCGGGTCCACGGGAGTCCCGCGCGAATCGCGCGGCTCGCTGGACACCATCTGCACCAGCGGCATCCCCCACACCACCTCGCCGAACACGGTGTATTTGCCGTCCAGGTGAGGCGCCGCCTGCAGCAGGATCGAGAACGATGTCTCGCCGCTGTTGGGGTCGTCCGGCTGCCGGGCCATCGACAGGCTCCCGGGCCGGTGCAACACCTTCGAGAACTCGGCGGGCAGCTTGCTGATCGCCGCCCGCTGCTCGGGGCTCAGCGGGCGCTTGCCGTTCTCGGCGTTGCTCAGCTGGACGACGTAGCCCGGTTCGACCCGGTGGAACCAGGTCGAGTCGTACACCCCCAGCCGCACCAGCTTCAGGATCTGGGCCGCGTGCCGGGGCGCCACGTCGGGATACAGCGCCAGCACCAGGTCTCCCCGGGTGGTGCGCAGCAGGATGCGTTCGTCGGACAGGCGCGGCCCGGCCCCGCCTCCCTCCTGGGCGGCGGCGGACCGCCCGGCGGCCAGGCCAGCAAAGCCGGCCAGGCCGGCGAACAGCAACGGCAACCAGCGGCGGGTCATGACGGCGGGTCAGCGATCGACGACGGCGCCATGGCCAGTCCCGCCGAGCTCGACGGGACGGGTTGGACCGGCACCTCCGCCGGTGCGCGGTGTGCTGCCAGCCAAGCGCGCGCCCGGATGGCCAGCGCCTGCAGGCGCGCCCACACCCAGCGGATCTGGGCCGCCGACAGGAACACGCAGAACGAGCAGACCATGGTCAGCGAGAAGAAGGTGACGTTCTTGAGCATCACCGCGATTCCCAGGTGCAAGCTGGCGATGGCCGCCACCACGAAAGGGCGCGTGCGCGAGAACCAGATCAGCAACGGGACCGAGCCCTCGGCCACGATGGTGAAGTAGGTCATGAAGGTGCCGAGCCCGCCGTAGAACGGCTGGGGCCAGGGCACCCGGCTCCACATGTTGCTCACGACCGAGTAATAGATGGCCTGCCCGTTCAGCCAGGCCACGTCGTCGCTCAGCTTGGCCGGCAGGCTGAACAGATAGACCGCGGCGATGTTCAGCTGCATCAGCCGGATCGGCCAGATGCGGGCCTTCGGCGCCGGCGCCGGCTGCCCGGCGCGCGCGGCCCGCCGCCGGGCCAGCCAGGCGTCCACCGACAGCGAGGCGCCCAGCGGCGCGAACATCCCATAAAACAGCAACATCCGCCCGGTCAGGTCCTCGCCGTTGATGCACCAGCGGTTGCGGGCGATCATCGACGTCTCCATCGCGAACAGCACCACCGTCCAGACTCGCGTCTTCCAGCCGGCGGTGAAGGCCAGCGCCGCCACCAGACCCAGCACCCAGAACAGGCGCAGCGGCACCCCCGGCAGCAGGTGGAACAGCGACCACCAGTCGTCGGGCATCGCCGGCAAGGTGGGGTCGTTCATCGACAGCACGCCGTCCGGCGAGTAATAGCGCTCGAAGTTGGGCGAGATCGCCACGTACATCACCGTGAGCAGCAGCCCCAGGGCGATGCGGAACACCCCCACCGGCAGCGGATCGTATTCGGCGAACCACAGCCGGTTCCAGGCGCGGGCGATCAGGCGGCCGATGCGGCTCAGACCCGGGGCAGACATGAGACCTCGTCGAGGGTGCGGGTGTAGATGTTCGGATCCAGGTGGGTGCCGCGGGCGCGGGCCTCCTCGGGCGTGCGCAACAACTGATGATGGAGCTGAAAGCGGATGGTCTGCACCTTGCCGTGGTCGGGGATCCGGCTGTGCTCGAGGCGCCGGCACAGGTAGCGGCCGTAACGGGCGCGCAGCTGCGGGTCGGCGTACAGGTTCAGGTGATATTTGGCCTCGCGGAAGTCCCACAGCACCCGCTGCGCGAAGGTGCGCTGACCCAGCAGCGGCAGGTCCAGCTCGACCACCGTCTCGTCGGGGGTGAGGGCCTGGACGCCGTACCACCAGTTGAAGCGGCTCTGGTGGCTGAACATCTCCCAGCGGTTGTTCAGTCCGGACAGATGGGCCCAGCGATCGATCAGCCAGCCGGTGTAGCGCAGCCGGTAGCCGGCGGAGGGACCCAGAGTGTCATCGGCCGTCGACTCCAGCGCGCGGCTGGCCCAGGAGGTGACGACGGACGCACGGTTCGAGCGCAAGACCGCCGCCACGTTCAGCACCGCGAACAGCGAGATCAGCGTCTTGCCGATCAGGCGCCGGCGGGTCGACGCCGCCGACGGTTCCAGGTTCGCTGGCTCCCCCGCAGATTGGTCCATGGAGCTTTCGCCGCGAAGGTTCCCGCGAAAGCGCAGGTTCCCCCGTAAAGGACGCTCAAAATATTGGCTGGGTTTGGCGGGTGTCAAGCAACCGTGAGGTGACGACGCTCCGCACGGCTTTCGAACAGGGTTGGCCCGGGGTGTCTGGAGAGTATGGTTGCCCTGCGCTCGCGCCCCCGGGAGAGGTTATGAACACCTATCTGCTGCTGCTGATCGCCGCGCCCGACTTCCTGTCGTCGTTCGAGGCCGCTGAGCCGCCACCCACCTGGACCGACGCGGTCGAGACCGACGCTCAGGGCCACCGCCGGGCCGCCGGCGTGTCGGGACCGGCGCCCGCCGGGCTGGCCGGGAACTTCCTGGACAAGAAGGTGGAGGTCAGCGCCAACGGCGAGAACGGGCCCGCGGGCGAGGTGAAGGAGAACCTGTTCGACGGCGACATCCACTCGAAGTGGCTGGTGCGCGATCGCACCGGCTGGGCCGAGGTGAAGCTGCCGGCCGCGCGGGCGGCGGTGGTGTACGCGCTGACCTCCGCGAACGACGCGCGCGAGCGCGACCCGCGCGACTGGACCCTGCAGGGATCGAGCGACGGCAAGACCTGGACCACGCTGGACCGCCGCAGCGGCGAGCGCTTCGACAAGCGCTGGCAGACCAAGCAATACCCGCTGGTCAACCGGGCCGCCTACGCC
>JBKPRZ010000033.1:0-14433 GCA_046734815.1 Myxococcota bacterium
GTCCGCCCCCGCGTCCGGCACCGGCGCGGCCGCGGCCGGCGCGCAGCCGGCCAGCAGGGCCGCCGCAAGCGCCCGCCGCACGCTCACCGCCCGCCGCCGGAGGGCTTCAGCTCGTATTGCTGGCCCTTCTGCGCCTGGAACACCATCACGTTGGGCTCGGGCCGCCGCAGGCCCGAGGGTTTGCCGCTCACCACATCCAGCGGCTGGCGCGCGCGCAGCCGGCAGGGCCCGGTCTGCGAAGCCCGCAGCCGCGCCACCGTCAGCGCGCCGTCGGACCAGGCCAGGTCCACCTCGAACCCGCCGCGCGCCCGCAGCCCCGACACCCGCCCCGCCGGCCAGGCCTTCGGCAACGCCGGCAGCAGGTCCACCTCGCCGGCGTGGCTCTGCAGCAACATCTCGGCGATGGCCGCGGTGGCCCCGGCGTTGCCGTCCATCTGGAAGATGCGCGGCGGGTGCAGGTCCAGCAGGGTCGGGCTGGTGTTCTCAGCCAGCAGCGCCTTGAGGCTCTCGTAGGCCCGGTCGCCGTCGCCCAGCCGCGCCCACATGTTCGCGATCCAGGCCCGGCTCCACCCCGTGCCACCGCCCCCGTGCGACAGGCGAAACTCCAGGCTCTTGCGCGCGGCCGCCGCCAGCTCGGGCGTGCCCCGCAAGGTGATCTGGTGGCCGGGGTGGACCGCGAACAGGTGCGAGACGTGCCGGTGCCCCGGCTCGGCCTCCTCGTAGTCCTCGATCCACTCCTGCAGGCGCCCGCTGGGGCTCACCTGCAGCGGCGCCAGCCGCCGCAGCGCCGCTTGCAGCTGCATCCGGAACGACGAATCCACCCCCAGCCGCTCGGCCGCCGCGATGGTGCTCGTGAACAGATCGTTGACGATCTCCAGGTCCATGGTCGCGCCGTAGGTGAACTTGGACCGCTTGCCCTCCTTGCTGACGAAGGTGTTCTCCGGCGAATGCGAGGGGCTGGTCACCAGCCGCCCGCGCGGATCGGCCACCAGGAAGTCCAGCAGGAACAGCGCCGCCTCCTTCATCACCGGGTAGGCCTTGCGGGCCAGAAAATCCCGGTCACCGCCGAACGCGTAGTGCTCCCACAGGTGCTGGCTCAGCCAGGCCGCCCCCATCGGCCAGATCCCCTGCACCCCGTCGGCCGGCGTGGTCCGTGCCCACAGATCCGACAGGTGGTGGGCCACCCAGCCGTGCGCCCCGTAGTGCACCTTCGCCGTCTTCTGCCCCGAAGGAACCAGCTGGGCGATGTAATCGAACAGGGGCAGGTGCAGCTCGGCCAGGTTGGTCACCTCGGCCGGCCAGTAGTTCATCTGCAGGTTGATGTTCAGGTGGTAGTCCGCGCTCCAGGGCGGCGACAGCTGCTCGTTCCACAGCCCTTGCAGGTTCGCCGGCAGCTGCCCGGGCCGCGAGCTGCCCATCAGCAGGTAGCGCCCCATCTGGAAATACAGCGCCACCAGCGGCAGATCGTCGGCCCCGCCGCGGATCGCCTCCAGCCGCCGTTCGGTGTCGGGCAACTTGCTCGCCGCCGCAGCAGACCCGAATTCCAGGGCCACCCGGTCGAACATGGCCTTGTGGTGGGCCAGGTGGGCATCGCGCAGCTGGGCGTAGCTCTTGCCGGCGGCCCTGTCGATCTGGCTCTGGCAGGCAGCGGAAGGGTCTTTCTCGCGGTAGCTGGTCGCCCCCGACACCAGGATCGTCACCGCGTTCGCATCGGACACCCGCCAGACCTCACCCTCGGCCTTGCCTTCCCCACCCTCGTTCAGCACGCGCGCGCAGGCCTCGAAGCGCAGGCCCCGGTTCTGCTGGCTCTGCTCGTCCAGGCTGCGGATCTGTCCGCTCAGCACCAGGCGCCCGCCGCTGGCCGGCCGCGCGGTCGCGTCTTGCCAGCGCCCCAGCCGGATGCGCGCCTGGATCTCCCCGGGTCGGTCGGCCGACAGGCGCACCACGATCACGTCGTCGGGGGCGGAGGCGAACACCTCGCGGGTCACGTTGCCGTCGCCCCGGTAGCTCACCCGCGCGATCCCCGTCTCCAGATCCAGCTCGCGGTGGTAGCT
This sequence comes from Myxococcota bacterium, assembly GCA_046734815.1. Lineage (GTDB taxonomy): Bacteria > Myxococcota_A > Polyangia > Fen-1088 > Fen-1088 > CAVYGB01. The sequence goes on from JBKPRZ010000033.1 coordinate 2,055, forward strand.
CTGCAGCCGCGACGGCGGCGGCACCTCCAGCCACAGGTCGGCCAGCGGCTGGTAGGGCCGGATGCGGGTGGGCCGTCCCATCAGCTTGTCGCCCGCCAGCGCGGCGGCCTCGTCGTTCTTGCCCGCGAACAGCAGCCGCCGCACCTCGGGCAGCGCCCGCAGCGCCTCGGGGTTGGTGGTGTCGCGCGGGTGGCCGTCCCACAGCGAGATCTCGTTGAGCGGGATCCGGTCGTCGGCCACCCGCCCGAACACCATCGCCCCCAGCCGGCCGTTGCCCACCGGCAGCGCCTCCAGGAACTGGGTGCCCGGGCGATCGAACTCGATCACCGGACGCGGCGCCGCCGGCTGGGCAGCCGCGGGGGCGCGCCAGCCGAGCGCCAGCAGCGCGGCCATGCCGATCCTGCGAAACACGAGACGTTTTTAACCCAGCGGGGCGGTTGCCCGCAGGAAACCCGCCAAGCCCCTCAGCCCAGGAACTGCGGCAGCGGTCCCTCGGGGCCGTCCAGGTCGCCGACCTTCTTGACGCCTTCGAGCCCCATGGCGTGGCACAGCGACACCAGCAGGTTGCTGTGCCCCAGCGGCGAATCGTCGGACAGCTCGACGTACCGGCCGGTCTTCACCAGCCCGCCCATGCTGCCCGCCATCACCGTGGGCACCGGACCGGCCTTGTGGTCCCAGCCCGTGTGCAGCTCGTTGCAATAGACCACCAGCGTGTTGTCCAGCAAGGTGCCGTCGCCCTCGGGCACCTTTTTCATCTCGCCCAGCAGGTAGGCCAGCTGGCCCATGTAAAAGTGGACGATGTCGCCCAGGATCGAACGTTCGTTCTGGTCGTGCGACAGCGTGTGGTGGCCTTCGTTGCTGCCCAGCCAGGTGTGGCGGATCATGCTGAACGAGCGCGACCACTGCAGGCTGGCCACCCGGGTGCGATCGCAGGCGAAGGCCGAGACCAGCAGGTCCGACTGCAGCTTGCACAGCATCGGGAAGTTCTCGTTGGCGTCGACGTCCACCAGCCCGGCCGGCGTCCGGATCTCGCAGCTCGACGGCGGACGCGACTCCAGCCGCCGCTCGATGGCCCGGACCGCCTCCAGGTGCGAGTCCACCTTCATCTTGTCGTCCTTGCCGATCTTGCCGCCGATCGCGGTCAGCTCGCGGTGGACCACGTCCATGACGCTGCGGCGCTCGGCGCGGATGCGCTCGAAGTCGCCCTGGTCGGCGCCCGGCAACGCCCCGAACAGGCGGTCGAACAGCTTGTAGGGGCTGCCCTCGGAGGGGACCGGCTGGTTCGACCCGGCGTAACACATGTGCTGCATGGTCCCGCCCTTGGCGCCGGGACCGAACGGCTGCACACCCACCTCCAGCGAGGCGAAGTCGGCCCCCTTGGGCATCCCCCGGGCGATGATCTGATCCACCGAGGGGCCGCTGGGCCAGCCGCCGCCGCCGAACTGGCTGCCCGGGTTCAGCCGGCAGCCGGTCCACAGCGCGCCCATGGCCCGCTCGTGCGCGCCGCCCAGCTTGTGGACCTTGCGCTTCAAGCCCTTGAAGATGACCAGGTCCTCCCTGAACGGCTCCAGCGGCTCCAGCACGTTGCCGGCCGGGAAGCTGAAGTCCTTCTCGCCGCCTTTGGGCCAGAAGCGCTCGGGGACCATGCCGTTGCCACTGAACACCAGCAGCAGCCGCCGGGGCCGGCTGGCGGGGGTCGCCCAGCCGTTCAGAGCGGGGACCAGCGGAGCCACCCCGGCGCTGATGCCCAGGGCGCGCAGCAATTGCCTACGGGTCATGGACTGCCACCTCTCGTCGTTGCTCCACCTGGTTGCTGATAGCGAAACGAATCGGTCACCGGGATGGCGGCCACCAGCGCGGGCACGCGGTACCCCGAGTCGCGGAACACCTGCCGGATCTGGGTCAGGGAGGCCGCGTCCGCAGCCCCCTCGTCCCGCCCCAGCGCGAAGCGGAACCACTGCAGCGCCAGGCAGTCCCGCACCTCCTGCGCGCCCGCCAGCCGCGCCTCCAGCTCCAGCGCATCCTTGACCGGGCCGTCGCTCTGCCGGGTGCCGGTGAGCTCGCTGCTGGGATCGACCGGGTTCGGCCCGTCCTTGTCCCGGATGGCGCCGATGGCGTCGTACCGCTCGAACGGCACACCCAGCGGATCGATCAGCTTGTGGCAGCGCCCGCAGCTGACCTCCGACCGATGCTCCTCGAACCTCTCACGGGTGGACACGTTGGGCTCGAACTTCGGCAAGGTGTTGTTCACGTCGGGCGGGGGCGGCGGCAACACCGTGCACAGCAGCTTCTCGCGGATCAGCTTCCCGCGCAGCACCAGCGAGGGCTGATCCCAGTGCGCATGCATGCTCATCACGCTGGCCTGGGTCAGCAGGCCCCCGCGCGGGGCCTGGCTGAAGTCGACTTTCGTCCAGGCGTCCTTCGGCAGCTTGGGCAACCCGTACAGCTCGCGCAGCCGGTTGTCCGCGAACGAGAAGCGCCCCCGCAGCAGCGTGTCCAGGAGGCCGTCTCCCTCGCGCACCACGTGGTCGGCGAAGCGGACGGTCTCTTCCTTCATCGAGTCGCGCAGCTCGTGGGTGAACAGCGGGTAGATCTTGTTGCGCTTCTCCACCCCTTCGAGCTCGGTCAGATCCAGCCACTGCAGGTGGAAGCTCGCGACGGTGTCGGCGAAGCGCCGGTCGGCCAGCATCCGGCGGGTCTGGGCGGCGATCTGCTCGCGCGTGCGCAGCTGGTTGGCCTCCGCCGCCGCCAGCAAGGTCTCGTCGGGGGTGCTGTTCCAGAGGAAATAGGCCAGCCGCGAGGCCATCGCGTGCGGCGGGATGGCCACCGGCTGGCTGCCCGGCCCCGGCGGCATAGGCTCGACCAGATACAGGAAGTGTGGGCTCTGCAGGATGGCCTCCAGCACCAGGCGGATGCCCCCGGCGAAACCGGAGGTCTTCACCCCGGCGTCGTACAGGCCGACCAGCGTCCCCTTCTCCTCCGCGCTCAGCGGCCGCCGGTAGGCGCGCCGGCCGAAGCCCTCGACGAACGACGCCGCGCAGGTCCGCTGCTCGGCCGCGGGCACCGGCTGCTTGCAGGGGAGCAGGCCCGCCAGGTTCTTCACCGCCGAACGCGCCACCAGCTCGGCCGCGCGCCCGTACTTTTCGAGGTGCAGCTCGGAGACAGGCGCGATGGTGTTGCCGAAGAACCCGGCGGTGCCCTCGTCGACGGGCAGATCGGTGCCCAGGTCCTTCACACCCAGCAGCTGTCGGACCGTGTTCCGGTACTGCTCCTGGGTCAGGCGCCGCAGCGGCGCGGGGCCTGCGGACGCCGGCGGCGTCTCCACCGCGGCCGCGCCCCAGGTGCCCCCGGTGCGGCCCATACAGCCGGCGCTGGCCGCCAGGGCGGCCACGTAAAGCACGTGTAAAAGCGCGATTCGCATGGGTTTGGTGATTGTATCTAAAGTGTCCCGGCGCCCGGTCGGCCGTCCGGTCACTTGCACTACCGTAAAACGGCCGCGACCGCTTAAGCGTCGCTGACGAATGCCCGACGGCCCGGCGGCCCGACGCTCAGCCGGGATCGTCGGCGTCCGCGTCGATGCGGGTCTGCCGTTTCGGCGCCGGATGCGTCGCCTCGGCCGATGCGCGGCTGCGCGCCAGATACTGCGACAGCACCGGGTCCGAGTTCATCAGCGAGGTCACCCGCTTGGTCAGCCGCTCGAGCCGGCGCCGCACCGTCGAGATCGACAGCCCGATGGCGGAGCTGATCTCGGCCTGCTCCAGCCCCTCGATGTACCGGAGAACGTAAATGGTCCGGTCACGTACACTCAGGCGGTCGATGGTGTCGTAAAGGTGAACGATGGCCTCGCGAGCCTCGGGATCCATCTCCGTCGTGGTGGGACGCAGAATTCCCTCGCCCAGCAGCGGGGCGAACCAGCGCCGCACGCGCCGGCGCTTGATCTCTTCCTGCGCCCGGCGGACCGCGATCGCCATCACGAACGAGCGCAGCGACTCCAGCTTCTTGAGCTCACGGATCTTGCCGAAAAAGCGCAGGAACACTTCCTGGGTCAGATCCTGCAGATCGACCCCGGGGCCCAGCATTCGACGCAGGGTCCTGTGAACCAGGGGGTTGAACCGACGCCAAGCTGTGAGAGCCGCTTCCTTCTGACCCTCTACCAACGCCTGCGCGAGGAGGAAATCCTCCGTTGCTGGCGCGTCACCGTCCCTGACACCTGCCCCCTCAGAACCTGCATCACCACCGTTCGAGAGCTGCTCTATGAGCCCGGTCGGTACCGAAATGATCGACACCGGCAACGCGCAACCAAGGTACTACCGGGCTGTGGCTTTAGTCCACTGCTTCCATGCGCGCGGCGAAGTCGGGCCGAGCCGTACTTTAATAGTGGCGCGCCCCCGGGCCCTGGTGCTCATTTAAATCAAAACGTTTGTGACAGGTTTTCCCGGGAACCTCTGATCAAGCGACCCGGGGAATTGACGCAGGAACCGTCGCTGGAATCGAGTCGATCGTGACCTCTTGAGAGGTAGCGGCACGGTTTGAAGCGACGCTCCGCACAGCCGGTCGCAGCGAAATGACCGTGTCGAGTTCGCACATTTTTTCGCGATTGCGGGTCGCGCGAGCGCGCTGCGTGCGCAGCTGCCCGTCGATCTGATCGGACGCGCTGGCCAGAGCCGCGGCCAGATCGGACGCGCGTGGGAAGCGGTCACGCGGGTCCCTCGCCATCGCCCGCGCCAGCACCGCATCGACCGCCGCCGACGGCCAGGGCACGCGGGCTCCCAGCGGCCGCGGTCGGTCCGAGACGATCTGCCGGAGCACGTCCGCGGTGGAGGTGCCTTCGAACGGCGATGCCCCGGTCAGCAGGGCGTGGGTGAGGACCGCGAGCGAGAACTGATCGGTGCGCGGGCCGACCTCCTCGCTCCGGCCCTCGGCCTGCTCGGGCGCCATGTACGCGGGCGTGCCGACCACCGAGCGTCCGCCGGCCTCGTCCCCGCAGATCTTCGACACGCCGAAGTCCAGGACCTTGACGAAGTCGGTCACCCCGGGACACGCCAGCAGCATCACGTTCGCGGGCTTCAGATCGCGATGGACGATGCCCAGCTGGTGCGCGGCCTCGAGGGCAGAGGCCACCTGCCGGATGATCGGCACCACCCGCGCCAGCGACAGCGGCCCCTCGAGCAGCAGATGCTCGGCGAGGTCCTGGCCGGGCACGCACTCCATCACCAGGAAGGGCTGCCGGTGCGAGACATCGAAGTCGATCACCTGGACGATGTGCGGATGGCGCAGCAGCGAAGCGATGGCCGCCTCCCGGCAGAACCGGGCCACCGCCGCCGGGTCGCCGGCCAGCTGAGGCGCCAGCACCTTGATCGCGAACCGCCCCGGCAGGCGCACGTGCGTGGCCGCGTAGATCTCGCCCATCCCACCCACGGCCAGGCGGTCCTGGATGACGTAGGTGTCCCGAAGCAGGGTGCCGGGGGACAGGGTGGAAGGAAGCGGCTGGGTCATGTCGGTGGTCCGGGGCTCGTCGTAGTCGGCAGGGGGTCTGCTGGGATCAACGACCCGGGAGGGCGGATCTTCGTTTCAGTATCCGGACCCGGCTCAGGCGACCGGCACCACGCGACGGGGCAAGATATTAGGTGTTACCGCTGGCACACGTTCAGGGCCCGCCAAGGCCCGAAGGGGAACACGCCGTCACGGAATCGGCGGATTTGCTTATTGCCTGGCTGGCATACCCGTTGCCTATTGCCAGGGCAAGACCTGTGGATCCGGGCCGTCACTGCGGCCCGTCGGATGGAGGGCACCCCCAAAATGCGCGTGGTTTTGATCGACGACCAACAGAGTTTCCGCGAGAGCCTCCAGATTGCGCTCTGGCACGAGGCGCAGATTTCCGTGATTGCTCACGGCGATACGGCCCGTCAGCTGTACTCGGTCATAGAAACCGAGAAGCCAGAAGTCGTGATCCTGGACGTCATCCTGAAGGACACCGATGGGATCTCGGCGGTCCGGGAGCTGCACCGGCGGGGCTGCGCCCCCCGGACGCTGATCCTGACCAGCCAGATCAACAGCCTGTTCGTGCGGGATGCGTTCCGCGCGGGCGCCGACGGGTACGCGCTGAAAGCGCAGCCCCTGTCGGAGGTGGTGGCGGCCATCAATGCGGCCGCCAACGGCGAACGTTACCTCAGCCCGCAGCTGCCCCCGGTGGTGGATGCGGTGGCCGAGAGGGACGTGGACCTGGGTGCGCCGCTGGGGATCGAGAAGCTGTCCCCGCGCGAGCGCGAGGTCTTCTGCCGGATCATCCAGGGCGACTCGACCCGGGCCATCGCCCGCGCCCTGTGCATCAGCCTCAAGACCGTCGAGACCCACCGCTTGCACATCAACCGCAAGCTGGGGGTCCACTCGCCGGGCGAGCTGATCCGGTTCGCCGCGCTGTCAGGCCTGATGACCGCCTGAGCTAGGTAGCTAGCTCCAAGATGGGGCCGGTCCAACCCGGGGGCCGGCCCCGCTTGACAACTCCTCGCGAGCGACCGCAGTTTTCGCGTAGGAGCCATGAACATGAACAAGCGTACCGGTGCGGTGGTCGTCTTGCTTCCGGCGCTGGTAGCCGGGGCGTCGTGCTCGATGAATCCGGCGACCGGGGAGCGCAACTTCACGCTGATCCCCGAATCGCAGGAGATCACCATGGGCAAGCAGGCGGCGGACGACGTCGCCCAGTCCATCGGTTTTTACGACGACGCGCGCGCCCAGCGCTACGTGGCCGAGCTGGGGGCCCGGCTGGCCGGCGCCTCGGAGCGGCCCAAGCTGCCCTGGGCCTTCCACGTGGTGGACGACCCGGTGGTCAACGCCTTCGCCCTGCCCGGCGGCTTCATCTTCGTGACGCGCGGGCTGATGGTGCACATGGCGTCCGAAGCGCAGCTGGCCACGGTCATGGGGCACGAGATCGGGCACGTGACTGCCCGGCACTCGGTCCGGCAGATGAGCAAGGCGACCCTGGCCCAGCTGGGCCTGGGGGTCGGGATGATCTTCTCCGAGACCCTGCGCAGCGTGGGCCAGCTGGGGATGGCCGGGCTGCAGCTGCTGTTCCTCAAGTATGGCCGCGACGCCGAACGCGAGGCCGACGACCTGGGCTTCCGGTACGCCGCTGGCAACGGCTACGACGTGCGGTCGATGCCCGAGGTGTTCGCGACGTTGAAGCGGGTCAGCGAGGCCAGCGGCGCCAGCCGGCTGCCCAACTGGATGTCCACCCACCCGTCCGAGGACGAGCGGATCCGGCGCATCGAGAAGCTGATCGCCGACAAGCACCCCGGACCGGGCAAGGTGAACCGCGATCAGCTGCTGGCCGTGACCGACGGGATGGTCTACGGGGCCGACCCGCGCCAGGGCTTCTTCGACGGCGGCGTGTTCAAGCACCCGGAGATGCGCTTCCAGATCGCCCTGCCCCGGGGCTGGAAGGCGCAGAACCTGAGGCAGGCGGTGGTGGCCGAGAGCGCCGCCGGCAACGGCGGCCTGCAGCTGACCGCGGGCAAGGGTGAGTCGCCGTCCGCGGCGCTGCAGAAGTTCTCGTCCACGGAGGGTCTGACCGGCTTCGAGCCGTTCGAAACCCGGGTGTCGGTCGGTCCGGCGTCCGCCGCTCGCTTCGCCGCCAAGACCGAGCAGGGCGACGTGCGCGGCATGGTGGCCTTCTTCAACTACCAGGACAAGACCTTCCAGGTGCTGGGCCTGTCCGCGCCCGACGCCTTCGCCGCCAACGAGGCCACCTTCCGCGAGGCGGTGGCAAGCTTCGGCCCGCTGACCGACCCGGCGGCGCTGAACGTGAAGCCGGCCCGGGTCAAGCTGGTGACCGTCGACCGGGCGGGCACCTTCGCGGACATCGCCGGGCGGTACGCCACCCCGGGGATGTCGGTCGAGCGGATGGCCATCCTGAACCAGCTGGAGGCGAACGCCCCGCTGCAGCCGGGGCAGAAGATCAAGGTGGTCGAGGGGACCGTCCGCCCGGACACCAACGCGGTGGCCGCGCGCTAGCCGGGCCCGAGCGCAGCGAGGGAACCCGGCTACTTCTGGTCTGGAAACGATCGATCAGGAACCCTTGGCCTTGAGGGCGGCGGCGGCCCGGGTGGCCTCCTTGCCGACGGCGAGGCTGGCCGGCAGACCCTTGACCGTGCCGCTGTCGCCCGACAGCTTGGCGAGCTTCTCGGCGTCCGAGGAGAAGCCCATGTTCTCGATGCCCCAGATCCCGATCAGGCGCGCCAGGGGCGATTTGGATTCCATCGCCCGGAAGTAGGGGCGCCGGGTCTCGAAGCCAGGCCGGGTGCTGAGCGGGGCCAGGAAGTCCTCCTTCAGCACCTTGGCGTCGTAGCGCAGGTCCAGCGGCAGGGCCTCGAGCGCAGGCAAGATCAGCTTGCCGCCGGGGGCGGCCTTGATGCACGCCGCGAACACCCGCTTGCGCAGCTCCCGGTCGTGGGTCTTGCCCATCAGCTCGACCAGCGCCTTGCCGGTCTCCTCCGAGCCGTCCTTCTCCGCGACCTGGAACAGGATCTCGCGGATCTCCGGGGTGGTCTCGGGCGCGGGGGCGACCCGCACGGCGAACTCGCCCACCGCGGGCGTCCGGCGCAGCTTCAGCAGCGCATCGGCCGCCCGCCGGGCATCGGGCTCCTTCGCCTTTGCCACCGTGGCCATCAGGAAGGCGGCTGCGTCCTTGCCGCCCAGGGTGGCCAGCGCTGGCCACAGCGGCTCGGGCACCTCGGGCAGCGCGCGGGCGCGTCTGGTGAGCGCGTTGCCCGCCTCCTCCCTGGCCGGCAGGTCCGCGACCTTGTCCATGACCTCCACCGGTGTCGCGAAGGGCACCGAGGGGTCGGCCAGCAGCGGGGTGAGCAGCGGGATGGTGGGGGCGCCGATGTTGATGAGGATGGTCTTGATGAGATTGCGGCCCGCGCGCTCGCGGCCGGCACGTGCGTCCTTGACCAGCGCGGGCAGCAACACCTGGTCGATCATCTTGCGGGCCTGCTCCATGGGAGCCTGCTCGCGCAGGGCGTACAGGGCGTCCCGGGCGTCGCCGGAACGGGCCGGGTCGGGCGCGTCCAGCCAGGCGGCCAGGCGGGGCACCAGGTAGGGCACCACCGAGGCGCGATCGGCCACGTCGAACCCGGCCAGCGCCGCCTCCATGTCCTGCTCCAGGCCCATCTCGACCAGGGCCGCGGCGGCGTGGCCGCGACGGGCCGGCGCCAGCGAAGGGTCCTTCACCGCGGCCACCAGCCGCGGGCCACCCTCGGGGCTCGACTTCCAGCTCTCGATCTTCTCGTCCGAGGGACCGCAGCCGGCCAGCAGCAGCGCGACCAGCAGGGCGGCGGATGAGGTGCGTCGAATGGGCACGCGGGTCATATGTTGCGATCCGTTCGGGCGCCGTCAAGAGGCCGGGCCGCCCTGGCCAGCAGGTCGGCGGCGGCGGCCCGCGCCCCGACCACCACCTCGGCCTGCATCGGGTGCCGCCGGCCGGACAGCACCACGCGGCCGTCCACGATCACCGTGTCCACGCAGTCGGGGCGGCCGGCGTAGACCAGGTCGGCGATGAGGTCGTGCCCCGGCACCAGGTAGGGGCGGTCGAGGTCGATCAGCAGGAGGTCCGCGCGCCGGCCCGGCTCGATGCGGCCGGCCGGGATGCGCAGCACGTCCGCGCCCGCCTCGGTGGCCATGGCGAACACCTGGTGCGCGGTCAGCGCGGCCGGGTCGCCGGTGGCGTGTTTCTGCAGCAGGGCGGCCAGCTTCATGGCCTCGAACATGTCCAGGCTGTTGTTGGCGGCCGCCCCGTCGGTGCCCAGCGCCACCCGCACCCCGGCGCGGGCCAGGGTGGCGTGGGGCAAGGCCCGCACACCCGACGGCGACCAGCCGCTGCCCAGCTTCATGTTGCTGCTGGGGCAGTGGACCACCGTGACCCCGCGCTGGCCCAGGATGCGCGCGTCGGCTTCGTCCACCCAGATGCCGTGGGCGGCGCACAGGCGCGGCCCCAGGAACCCGACCGCGTCCAGCGCCTCGATCAGCCCGCGGCCGTGCCGCTCGCGGAACTCACGCATCTCCCGCTCGGTCTCGGCCAGGTGAAAGTGGACGATGGTGTCGTGGCGCTCGGCCACCTGGTAGGCCTCGGCCAGCGCCTCCAGCCCCACCGTGTAGGCGGCGTGCGGGCCCACCGAGGCGGTCACCCGGGCAAAGCGCCCGATGGCCTGAAGCGCCTGCTCCAGCTCGGCGCGCAGGGCGGGCAGCGGCTTGCGGTCGAACACCTCGAAGAACACCCGGGAGATCACCGCCCGCATGCCCATCTCCTCGGCGGCGGCCGCCGCGGCCTCGGGCTGGAAATACATGTCGTGGAAGGTGGTGGTGCCCGAGCTGAGCATCTCCAGGCAGGCCAGACGGGTGGCGGCCCGGACGTGGGACGCTTCCAGGTGTCGCTCCAGCGGCCAGATCTTCTGCTCCAGCCACTCCATCAGGGGCAGGTCGTCGGTGTAGCCGCGGAACAGGACCATGGCGGCGTGACCGTGGGCGTTCACCAGGCCGGGCACCACCGCGCGGCCGCGGCCGTCGATGATCTCGTCGGCCCGGTCGTCCGGCCGGCTGCCCACCTCGGCGATCAGGCCGTCCTGGATCAGTATGTCGCCCCGCCGTTCCTGGCGGGCGTCGACGATGCGGGTGTCGCGGATCAGCAGGGTGCTCACGCCGCCAGCCTCCGCACCGCCCGGGCCAGCACGTCCAGACAGGCGCTGGCGTTGCGGCTGGCGTTGGCCTGGATGTCGGCCTGATCCACCGGGCGGTCGCGGATGCCGTGGGCGTAGTTGTCCAGGGTGCACAGGGCGGCGTAGGCCAGCCCCAGCTCGCGGGCCACGGTGGCCTCGCTGCCGATGGTCATGCCCACGCAGTCGGCCAGGGTGCGCATGAACGCCACCTCGGCGCGCGTATCCAGGCGGGGGCCGCGCTGCTGGAAATACACGCCCCGGTCCAGCACCGGCATCTGCCCCGAGGCGCGCGCCTCCTCGATCAGCAGCTGGCGCAGCGGCTGGTCGAAGCCGGGGGTGACGTGGCCGATGCGGTCGTCGAAGATGGTTGCCTCGAAGAAATTGATGTAGTCGTCGGGCACCAGCAGCGCCGGCAGGTCGACGTCGGCGCGCAGGCAGCCGGTCGAGCCCAGCGCGATCACCTGCGACACCCCCAGCGACTGCATGGCGAACAGGTTGGCCGGGTGGTTGATCCGGTGCGGGGGGCGGTCGCGGCGGCGCCCGTGCCGCTGCACGAAAGCGACCGGCACGCCCGCCAGCTGCCCCAGGTCGAGGTCGGCGGTGCCGTGGGGGGTGTCGACCTCACGGGGCTGGGGCGCATCGATCGCGCGCCGTTCGATGAGGATGGTTCCGCCGATGATGCCGATCATGTGCCGGTGGGATGCTAGCGCGCGTCGACCACCGTGTCAGCGCCTGCCGCGCGCACCGCCCTTGCGCTAGATTGGGGCCATGTCCGACGAGGACATCCGTCAACGCAAAGCGGACCACCTGGCCATCGCCGCCGAGGGGCGCGGGGCCTATCACCGCTCGACCCTGCTCGAGCACGTCCACCTGGTCCACCAGTCGCTGCCCGAGCTGGCGGCCGACGAGATCGACCTCCGGACCAGCTTGCTGGGACGGACCATCGCCGCTCCCCTGATGGTCACCGGCATGACCGGGGGGACGCAGGAGGCGGCGGAGATCAACCGCGAGCTGGCCGCCGCGGCCGAGTCGCTGGGCCTGCCGTTCGGGCTGGGCAGCCAGCGGGCCATGCTGATGCGGCCGGACCTGGCCTGGACCTACCAGGTGCGGGAGGCGGCGCCGGCGGTGTTCCTGCTGGGCAACTTCGGCGTGGTCCAGCTGGGGCAGATGTCCACCGCGGCGGTGCGCGAGGTGATGGAACGGGTGGGCGCGGACGCGCTGTGCGTGCACCTGAACCCGGGCCAGGAGATGGCCCAGCCGGAAGGTGACCGCGACTTCCGCGGCTGCGCCGCCACCATCGAGCGGCTGGCCCGCGAGCTCTCACGCCCGCTGCTGGTCAAGGAGACCGGCTGCGGGATCGCGCCGGCGGTGGCGCGGCGGCTGGAGGCGGCGGGCGCGGGCGCGATCGACGTGTCGGGCGCCGGCGGGACCTCCTGGATCGCGGTCGAGTCGCAGCGGGCGGCCGGGGCGGTGGCCGAGCGCGGGCGCACCTTCTGGGACTGGGGCATCCCCACGGCGGCGGCGCTCGGCTGGCTGGCCGAGGCGGGGCTGAAGGTGGACCTGGTGGCCTCGGGCGGAATCCGCGACGGACTGGACGCCGCCCGCGCGCTGGCGCTGGGCGCGCGCGTGGTGGGCGTGGCGCAGCCGGCGCTGCGGGCGGTGCGCGCCGG
>JBKPRZ010000034.1:0-15335 GCA_046734815.1 Myxococcota bacterium
GGGCGGGAGCCGCTGCTTCGGCCGGGCCGGCCCGACGGGCCGCGGGTCGCACCCGGAGCCCGCCGTTGACGAAGTAGGCCACGCCCGCGGCGACCGCCAGCCCGGCGCCCAGCAACGCCCCCAGCGCCTGGCGCCGCTGGCCGACACGCATCGTGCCCTTCGCGTAGCGCCGCTTGACCGGTGCCATCTGCCCGGAACTCGAAGAGAAGGTGGTGATGGGCTCGGCCGCGCCCGGGCGGCGAGGTCCGCGCGCGGAGGTCGCCCGCCGCGACCGGCTGGGCCGCGGCGGGCCCGGATCAGCCGCCACGATCGTCACCGCCCGCGGGTCCGATCCACCGCCGCCCGTTCCGGCCGCCATGAGCTCCGCGCTGGGACGGGCCACGAACGACCTCATCTCCGTCGGCGCGTTTTCCGTCCAGCGGCCGTCGTCCTCGCCCGCCAGCGCCCGGCCGAGGTCGTCCATGCTGGCAAAGCGCAGGTCGGGGTCCTTCTCCAGGGCGCGCAGGACCACCGCCTCGACCGGGCGGGGCAGGTCCGGGTCGATCTCGCGCGGCGGGCGAGGTGCACGCGTCAGGTGCATCAGCAACACGTCGCCGAACCCCTCGCTGAGAAAGGGCGGGGCGCCCACCAGCATCTCGTAGAGGATGATCCCCAGCGCGTACACGTCGGTGCGGTGATCGATCGCGCTGCTGATCCCTCGGCACTGCTCGGGAGACATGTACGGCGGCGTGCCCATCAGCGAGCCGGTGCTGGTGTGGACCTGCTGCCCGCTCCAGCGCCGCTGCAGCTTGGCGATGCCGAAGTCGAGCACCTTGACCAGCGGGCGGCCGTCGCCCCCGGGGTCGACCACCAGGAACAGGTTGTCCGGCTTCAGATCGCGGTGGACGATGCCGTGCTCGTGGGCGGCGCTGAGGGCGTCGGCGGCCTGGGCGGCGATGTCGATGGCCTCGTCGACCGGCAGGCGTCCCTGCCGCCGGATCCGCTGCGCCAGGGTCTCGCCCGAGAGCAGCTCCATCATCAGATAAGGCTGGCCGCCGGGCAGCTGGCCAGCGTCGAACACCTCGGTGATACCAGGGTGCTGGATCGCCGAGGAGGCACGCGCCTCGTTCATGAAGCGGCCGACCAGGTTCTCGTCCAGGGCGAACTCGGGCCGCAGCAGCTTCACCGCCGCCTGCCGTCCCAGCACCGGGTGCTCGGCCAGGTAGACCGAACCCATGCCTCCTTCGCCGAGGAGTGCCTTTATCTCGTAGTTGTTGATCCGGCCGCCGATCACGACGCGCTTCAGCTGGCAAAGATAGCACGACCGGCTGGCTCCTTTCGCGGGTGCGGGACGCTCTGCTATCGTCCGCGCGTGTTGCGACCGGGGTTCATCATCGCGATCACTCTGGCCAGCGCGGGCGCCGCCCGCGCGCAGGGAGAAGATCCGCGCCCGACGCAGGCCCTGACCGCCTGTGCCTCGGGCGACGTCCAGCGTGGCATCGACCTTCTGGCCGCGCTGTACGCGGAGACCCGCGAGCCCGCCTTCGTCTTCAACCAGGGCCGCTGCTACCAGCAGAACGGTCAGCTGGAAGCGGCCGCCCAGCGCTTCCGCGAGTACCTGCGGGTGGGGCAGGACGAGCCGGCCAGCGATCGCCAGCGCGCGGTGACCTACATCGCCGAGATCGAGCAGTCGCTGGCGCGCCAGCGGACGGCGCTGGCCACGCCGCCGCCGCCCGAGCCCGAAAACGCCCGCCGCAGCCTGCGGCTGGCCAGCTTCGCGCTGGCGGGCATCAGCGCGGCGACCCTGGGCACCGGCGCGGTTCTCAGCTGGCGCGTGCGGGTCAAGGAACGGCAGGTGGAGCGGCCGTTCCGCCAGGAGCCCGGGATCGTGGAGGGCAGCGTGCTGTCCCGCCAGCTGACCGACGGCGGCCGGCTGGAGACCTGGCAATACGTGGCCTACGGCCTGGGCGTGGCCACCCTGGCGGGCGCGGTCACCACCTTCGTGCTGTCGGGCTGGCCCTGGGGGCGCGAGCCGGCGGTCGCGCTGGCGCCGGTGATCACGCCCGGTGGGCTGGGAGGAACGGTCGGTGTCCGCTTCTGAGCGCGCTCTGCCGGCACTGTTGCTGCTGGCGGCGTTCGGCTGCTCGTTCGATCCCGGCATCCCGACCGCGCGCGTGTTGTGCAGGGACACCAGCGAGTGCCCGCGCGGCTACAGCTGCGAGCCGGTCGAGTCGGCGGCCGCGCGCGGGGTGAGCCTCTGCTGCCGCCAGCGCGGCTGCACGCGCGGGCTCAGCGAGGAAGAGGTGACCAGGATCGGCCAGGTGGCCGCCCGCATGTCCGACGGTGGCACCACGCCGCCGTCCGCCAGCTGTGGCAACGGCAAGGTGGAGACCGACGAGACCTGCGACCCGCCGGGCAGCTGCCCCACCACCTGTCCCGACCTCGGCTGCACCCGGCGCCGGCTGGAAGGCTCGGCCAGGACCTGCAACGCCCGCTGCGTGGACGACGGGCAGAAGACCACCTGCCAGTCGGGCGACGGCTGCTGCCCGGCCGGGTGCAGCGAGGCGACGGACAAGGACTGCTCCTGCGTGTGCGGCAACGGGATCAAGGAGGCCGCCTGCGGCGAGACCTGCGACCCGCGCGAGTCCTGCCCCGCCACCTGCGCCCCGGAGGGCTGCACCCTGCGACGGCTGGTCAATCCCGCTACCTGCCAGGCCACCTGCGTGGCCGACGGCGTGCAGAGCAGCTGCATCAACGGTGACGGCTGCTGCCCGTCCATCTGCCACGCCGGCAACGACGACGATTGCCAGCCCCGCTGCGGCAACGGCGTGCGCGAGGGCAACGAGGTCTGCGACGGCGACTGCCCGCAGAGCTGCCCGGCGGTGGGCTGCCAGCGGCGCAAGCTGGAGGGCGATCCGCAAAAATGCACCGCCCGCTGCGTGGACGACGGCACCATCGCCACCTGCGCCTCGGGCGACAGCTGCTGCGCTTCTGGCTGCACCAGCGTCAACGACGCCGACTGCCGCTGCCAGTGCGGTAACGGGGTGGTCGAGAAGGTGTGCGGCGAGACCTGCGAGGGCGCCAGCTGCCCGACCAGCTGCCCGCAGCTGGGTTGCGATCTGTTCCGCCTGCAGGGCAGCGGCTGCACCGCTGCCTGCGTGCGCACGGGAGCCCAGACCGCCTGCAAGACCGGCGACGGCTGCTGCCCGTCCGGCTGCAACGCCCGCAACGATCAGGACTGTCCGCCCCGCTGTGGCAACGGGGTGGTGGAGGTAGGCGAGCAATGTGACCCGGTCTCGGCCTGCCGGATGGCCGCCGAGGCCTGCACCAGCGACGGCAGCACCGTCCGCATGCCGACCGGCAGCGTGGAGATGTGCACCTTCCGCTGCCAGACCATGCCCCGCCCCTGCAGCGCCGATCCGGACATGTTCTGCCCGATGGGCTGCATGCCCTGCCTGGGCAGCTGCGGCCCCAACCAGGACGTCGATTGCCGCCTGAACGACGGCGCCGCCTGCTCCCAGGCCAGCCAGTGTCGGGGCACCTGCACCGACGGCCGCTGCTGCACCCAGAGCTGCGCGGTCTGCCAGGCTTGCACCGGCCCGGGCGGCACCTGCGTGCCGATCCGCGCGCTGGAGGAGGACAACGTCCCGGCCGGCGCCTGCACCGGCAGCTCCTCGTGCGACGGCAGCGCCGCCGGCGCGGCGGCCTGCAAGCTGGACGACGGCCAGCCCTGCACCGCCAACGACCAGTGCGCCAGCGGGGCCTGCACCACCTTCTTCCGCGACGGCGACGGCGACGGCCAGGTGGGCGCCAGCGGCAGCGGCTTCTGCGGCACCAGCGCTCCGGCCGGGTTCCAGGCCATGCCGGGCCCCGACTGCTGCGACCGCGACCCGGAGGTGAAGGCCGGCGATGGGTCGCTGATGTTCTTCACCATGCCCAGCGCCTGCGGCACCTACGACTACGACTGCGCCGACGGCGAGCAGAAGGCGATCACCAGCCTGCAGAACTGCGATCTGGCCAGCTGCCAGTCCGGCTGGACGCCGGCCAGCGGCGTCCCCGCGTGCGGTCAGACGGGCAGCTTCGTCGAGTGCGTGCGCCACAACATCGGCGAGACCACGTTCTGCGACCAGCGCGCCGAGATGCCCCGGGTCCAGGGCTGCCGCTAGACCGCCCCCGCGGTCCCGGCGTCGAATGACATCGCGCTGCGGGCCTCGCCGGTCTCGAAGGTGAGGATGCCCTGGTCCCGCCAGGACTGGAGGCGATCGCAGATGCGGGCGTAAGCGCCGCTCGGTTCCACGTCGATGGCAAAATACGACTGGCTGGCGCTCTCGAAGGTCGCGCCCAGCTCGCGCAGGGTCAGCAGGCTGGGGACGCGTTCCTCCAGGACGGCCTCCTCGGTGAAACAGACGCGCAGGGTCCGGTGGCCGCTGGGCCGGTGAACGCGGCGGATGGTGGGCGGCCCGTCCACCGCCTCGGGCGCCACCTCCACGACGTCCCGGAAGTTCAGGCCGTAGGCATGAAAGGGCACGTTTCGCAGCTCGTACAGGCAGCGCCCCACCTGCTTGCCCCACAGGGTCTCGCCCTTGACCAGCGGGTGGTTGGGCAGCGCGACCCGCAGCTTGGCCAGCCCGTCCGGCGACTCCATCCAGCTCATGCCACCCGCCGAGGATTCATGCCGCCAGCTGGATCAGTGTTGCAGATCCGCGCTGGTCTGACCACCGAACGCACAGGCATGGCGCACGGCCCCGGGGCCGGGGCGCGCCGCGACGATTCGAGGCACGGTGCGCGCGGCCGGTGTTACCGTCTGGGCATGCCTCTCGAGGAAGCGGATCTGGGCCGGATCGAAAGGATCGTTCAGTTCGCGATCCGCGCCGTCCTGGAAGCGGAGCTGGGTGAGACGGCGGAGGTGTCCCTGGGCGGCCGCTGGCAGGGCGGCAAGCTGGTGCTGGTGCCGCGCGAGAGCGGGGCGGCCGCCAAGGAGATGCCGCTGGAGTCGTTCTTCCACAAGATCGTGATGGTGCGCGATCGGCTGCGCGTGCTCGAGCAGCGAATCAACGCCCACGCCGGCCTCAGCGACGAGGACAAGGTGGAGCTGCAGCAATACATCACCCGCTGCTACGGCTCGCTCACCAGCTTCAACGTCCTGTTCAGGAACCGCGAGGACCAGTTCAGCTCCGACGCGGGCGGCTGAGGCCCGGTCAGCGGCGCGCCGCCCGGCAGATGTCGCGGTAGACCCGCGCGCTGCTCCTGGGCGTCCGCGCCTGGGTGCGCGGGTCGACGGCGAACAGACCGAAGCGCGTGCTCCAGCCCTCCGCCCATTCGAAGTTGTCGACCAGCGACCAGTGAAAGTAGCCGCGCACGTCGGCCCCGGCCCGGCGGGCGGCGTGCACCGCGCTCACGTGATCCCGCAGGAACGCCGGCCGCACCGTGTCCTCGTTGTCGAAGACGCCGTTCTCCGTCACGTACAGCGGCCGTCCGAGGTAAGCGAGCGCCAGCAGACGCCGCCTCAGCCCGTCGGGATCGATCTGCCCCCAGTCGTTGTTCGCGGTGGCCACCGTCGGGCGCTGCACGTGCTGCCCGAAGACCGTCCCGGCTGCGCGCAGGCTGAACCGGACGTCGTAGCGGCCGTAGTAGTTCAGGCCGAGGAAGTCGTAGCGGCCGCCCAGGCTGGCCAGGAAGGCCCGGTTGAACAGCAGCTCCTGCAGAGCCGCCGCCGCGCGATCGCGCAGGTCAGCCGGACGCGCGGGCGCGAAGCCCGGCATGTTGAGCACGATGCCGACCTCCGCCCCCGGCTGCACCCGGTGGACCGACTCGAAGGCGGCCAGATGCGCCTGGCGCAGGGTTCGCGCCGCGCGGGCGAACGCGGCCGGTGAACCGCATCCGGGCGGCCAGCTGCGTCCGAGATAAGCCATGAAGCCGAGCACCATCGGCTCGTTGATGGTCACCCAGCGGTCGACCAGGCTCCCCAGCCGCCGCGCGCACTCGCCCGCAAACGCGCCGAACGCAGGAGCCAGGCGGGCATCGACGAAGCCGCTGTCACCCGTCCAGCGCGGCAGGGTGAAGTGGTGGAGCGTGACCATCGAGGACATCCCCAGCCGCCGCAGATGCGCCAGCAGGTGCGCGTAGCGGTCGAACGCCGCCCCATCGAAGCGCCCCGGCGCCGGCTCCAGCCGGCTCCACTCGACCCCCAGCCGGTGCGCGTTCTGCCCGTATTCCGCCGCCAGGCCGAGATCCTCCTCGGCCCGTCCACCCCACCACCCACACGCCTCACCCGACCGGCTGCCATCGTGAATCTTGCCCGCCCGGCCCTCCCACTCCCACCAGTCATTGCTGGCATTGCCTCCCTCGACCTGATGGGCCGAGGTCGCACAGCCAAGAAGAAACCCATCCGGAAACACCATCACGATCCCCGCCGACGCCCGCGCCGGCCACCCCGTTTGTCCCATGGCCCGCTGCAGGCAGCAACCCACGATTCGGCAACGTCGAGGCAGGGGTGGCGGCTCCACTTGCGCGGCCGGGCTCTGCTAGGGAAGGCTGACCACAAATGAGGGACGTCACCGCCAGCCTGAATGCCTTCCGCGAATGCGTTCGCCACGTCTGGAACCTGCACCTGCTTCCCGGAATTGCCGGGCGCCGCGACGGCTGGTCGGTCCGGGACGAATTCGATGACGTGTGCGGCATCTTGTTCGGCCTTCTGGTGGTCAAGCCGCTGGCCATCCCTGGCTGGTCGCCCGGCGACCTCGTCTTGCAACCCAGCCGGCGGCCGGGCCGCGCGCCGATGTCCTGGCTGCGGGTCATTCCACGCGGGGCACCGAGCGTCCCGATCATGATCAATCGGCACCCAGAGCAGGCTCACGGCTACTGGGACCACCCTCTGGATCGCGTCTCGGAAGCGGAGGTGGATATGCGTTTCGTCAGCCTTTTCGACTTCGACGAGCTCGCCTTCCGCGACTTCAAGTATTTCCTCGTCCGCATCGCCAACAGCTCTCACCCCGAGGTCATCGGCCGGGCCGCCCTGATCGAATGCGAATACGCGCGTGTGATGCTCGACGAAGCCGGGCCCACGCCCGACGCTGTCAGCGGATCAGGTACAGCGAGCGGCCCAGCTGCAGGCAGCGGTGGGTGAGGCAGGATTCGCCCGTGGGGAGGGGGGCGGTGATGGTGTCGGGGGCGGCGGGGCCGCCGGCGAGGGGTGGGATGGGGAGCGGCGGGGTGACGGCGAGGGGCGTGGGGGGCTCGCCGGGGCGCCAGGCTTCCAGGCCCTTGCTCTCGGTGGTGCGAAAGAAGTAGCCGCCCTGGAAATCGTCGGGGATGGGGCCGTCGTGAAGTCGCCAGCTGGCGCCGTCGTCGGACACGAAGTGGTCGACGTAGAAGCGGCCGCCGCCGAAGACCACGTTCGAGTGGTACGACTGATTGATGCCGCCGCTGGGATCCCGGATGCAAGCGCCGGGCAGGGCGCAGTCGAGCGGGTGATCCTTCCAGACGCGGCCATCGCGCGAGGTGCGGATGGGGCCGCTGCCCACAAGCACGAAGAGACCCTTGCCGAAGGTGATGTCTTCCTGCTGCACGGTCAGGCTGGGGATCACGCTCCAGCTGACACCGTCGTCCGAGAGCAGAAAGTCGCGAAACACGCTGAGCGCGAAGAAGTGGCCGTTTTCCCGGCGCACCTGGAAGAGCGGCCATTCGAGCTCGTTTATCTTCAGCTTCGACCAGGTGACCAGGTCGGTTGAGGTCCAGATCTCGTTGTAGTTGCCCCAGTTGCCGACCATGACGTAATGGCCGGCGCCGTAGGCGAGGTCGCGCAGGAAAAAATAGTCGGGCTTTTCGGGCAGGGGCAGGCGCTGCCAGGTGATCCCGTCGGCGGAACGGTAGAGATAGTTGTTGGTGGGACCGACGATCTTGCCGCTGCCGGTGGATTCGCGCCCGAGCACGACGAAGCCCTGCGGATCGCGGACGATGTAAGGCTTGTCGTTCGCTGGCTGCGGCACCGCCAGCTGCACCCACGACCGACCGATGTCGGCGGCGGTCAGCGCGGGGCTCGCGCCGGCCGGCACGGTGTCCGCCCTGTCGCTGGTGAAGTGTCCGGCCTCGCACGCCAGCGACAGCGCCGGCAACAGCACCAGCCAGGTGCCTCGCTTCATCAGCGCATGATGCCGCAACTGCGGCCGCGTCGGCGTTCCTAACGTCCGACGGACGGCATCATGGCCCGTGCGCTACGCGACGGTGTGGTGGTGCCGCGGGGAGAAAGGGCGGGGGTGCGGGCGGTGGGCGGCGGGGCGCACGCGTGGGGGTGGGGCGGGGCGGCTGGGGAGCTGGGCCCAGGCGGGGCGGTGGCGGTGAAGGCGGTAGTCTTCCCAGGCTTCGGCTTCGGCGGCGCGGCGGCTGGTGGGGTCGAAATAGCCGCCGGAGGTGGTGTAGCTCCAGCCGCCGAGCAGGCCGCTGCCGGTCTGGGCGTACTGGGCCAGCTCGTAGCTGGAGTGGCCAGTCCGGTAGCAACCCCACGGTGGGGCGGCTCCGTCCAGTTGCTCCGTTGGTTCCCTCCGCCCGCGCTCGTCCGCCATGGCTTCCTCCCCGATCCGCCGACCACCTTTTACATGAGCGATGGGGGCGGGTCGGTCAAGACAGCGGTTCCTGTCAGGCGACGCGCCTCGGGGGGCGAGCCGACGGGGGCGTTGCCGTCGCCGGGGGGTGGTGGCGCGATCCCGGCCGCCTCAGCGCGGGTAGATCGTCAGGGCGCCCCCGTCCTCGCCGTCCTCCAGCAACGCGAAGGCGTGGGCGCTGATGGCGACCAGCGAACCGCTTGCCTCTGGCGTCCCTACCACCCTGATGCCGCGACCGTCCAGGACCACGATGCCGCCCTCTACCTGCACGGCGAGGGCGTCGTCGGATCGGAGGATCTTCTGGGACCGGCCGGGCAGGGCGAAGCTGCTCTCGATCTTCTCGTTGCCGGCGGAGACCCACCACAGCCAGCTGCGCTCTCGTTCGGACGCCACGCAGACGAAGGAGACCGAGCCGGAGGGGAGCTGCGGGCAGCTGACCTGGGCCCAGGTCCGGACCAGTGTGCGGGGCGGGAGGCCGGGCGAATCCAGCCGCAGGCTGGTGCGCGGGCGTGGATGAAGATGCCAGAGCAACGCCAGGGCGTTCCCCCGGCTGACCTGGTAGTCGAGCATCACGGACAGCGACGTGTCGTTGTCGCCGGAGGGGATCCAGGCCGACCGGTAGCCCAGGTCGGTGCGGTCCAGCCCGTCGGAGTGCTTCGACCGCACTTCGCTGCCGCCGATGGCGCCTTCCACCAGCGTCCAGTGATCCCGCTGCCTGCCTATCACCCGAAATCTGTCGTGGTCGGCGTACAGCTCGATCGATGACAGCTCGGGCAGGTCCGCCCGCCAGCCGTCGCGGCCCGGCTGTTCCACGAACAGCTCGCCGCCGTCACGCCGCACCGCCAGGAGCCGGCGATCATCGATGAACGCCAGCTTGACGGCGGCTAGTTCCTCGACCTGCTCTTCGCCATCCCAGATCTGGAACCGACGCTCGCCGTCCCTGCCGTGGTCGGAGGGGTCCGCGCCGAACACCCGCTGCCCATCCGCCGACACCCCTACCTCTTCCAGCCCGGCGGGCACCTCGAGAATCCGCCGCGCCGGCGGCAGCGCCGGCCAGCTCGGCAGTTGCTTCGCCGCCCCCAGCAGCGGGCCCTTCGACGGGAACAGCGTGCGCTGCGAGCAGAAGCGGACCGCGTCGGTTCCGACCACCACCGGGGCCAGCACCGCCAGCCCCAGCACCAGCGCCAGCCCGCGGGCCCACAGGCGGCGGCGGTATCGGGCCAGCAGCAGCACCGCCATGCCGGCCGCGAACAGCGGCCCGGCCAGCTGCACGGAGTCCAGCGCGAAGCCCTCGGCGGCCGCGTCGTTCAGCCCCGCCGGAAAGCCGATGAGGGCGCAGGCGCCGAACATCCCGATCGTCAGCCCATAGCTCCGCCAGATCTCGGTCGGCGCCAGGCGCGACAGGTGGCGTGCGACCACGGCCAGCAGCCCGCTGGCCACCAGCGCAGCCAGGGCGCCGATCAGCGGCTCGGGGCTGGTGCCGCCAAGGTCGGCCAGCCCCAGCAATCCGGCTCCCAGCGCGACCACCGACCAGGCCAGGAACGGTGCGAAGCTGTGGCGCCGCCGCGACAGAAGCAGTGGGGCGACCACCAGGGCGGGGATCGCCGGCGCCATCGCGGCCGCGAGCACCAGGAACGACCAGGCCATCACCGCCAGGCTGGTGAGCTGGGCCTGCGTGATCGTCCGGGGCGGGACCTTGCCCTCGACGATCTCCAGCGCCCGCTGGGCGCGCTCGATGCTGGCCGTCGCCAGCGGCAGGCGCAGCGACTGACCGTCGGGGGTGGTCGCGGTCAGCACCGCCAGACCGTCCATGCCCAGCTTCACGTTCAGCGCGGCCAGAGATCGGTAGGCGAAGGCCCGGCTGCTGCCGGCGCGCTGCCGCACCACCGCCGCGTCGGGATCGGCCTGGGTCACGCCTTCCAGGAACCACACCTGTTCGGGACCCAGGATGGCGAAACGGCCCGGCTCCCGGGATTCCAGGACCACCTCCTCGTCCAGGTTCTGCCCGACCATCCCCGCGCTCTGACGGATGTTCTGGATGCGCGCGGCCAGGCTGGCGACCAGGCCCGCTTCGTTCACGTCGTGGTTCCAGCGGCGGGGGAGGTTGGCCACCTCGTGCGCCTTGACGAGCGCGCGGACCAGCGCTTCGGGGTCGCCCGACAGCTCGACCGCGCGCCGGTCGCGGCTGGCGATCTTGCGCTGCTCGCCGATCACGCTGCGTGACCAGATCACCAGGACCAGCATCAGCCAGAACGACCGGATCGCCGTGGCGAAGTCCGGCACCGCCGCCATCGCCCAGGGCACCGCCCCGACCGCTCCGGCGACCAGCAGCAAGGTCCGCAGCGCGCGGCGGATGCGCCCGTTGCGCCGCAGGTCCTCGAGCGCCGCCACGTTGTGCGCCAGCAGCGCCACCGCCTCGTCGGCGTCCAGCTTGTCCAGCAGCACCCGACCGATGATCACCGACGGCTGCCGCGGGTCCGGCACGGACAGGATCTGCGCCCAGATCCCGCCCGCCGGCCCCGCCTGCAGCAGAGCCGGCGGCATGGAGGCAGGCAGCGACGAGCGCGACAGCAGCTGCCGGAACCGATCGGTCAGCGCGGGGCTTTCCACGGGCCGCGCGCGCATCAGGGCCGGCAGGGCGCCTCCCAGACTGTAGCTCCAGAGCAGCAGCAGGGCCGCGAGCGTCACCGCCGCCGGCCCCTGCCAGGGCCCGGTCGCCATCACGGCGGCCGGTGCTGCCGCCAGCACCAGCCAGAACAGGAACAGCGGCAGCGAGAACCGCAGGACGAACGCGAGGAACGATCCCAGACCCCAGCTCTCGTCGAGGAGGGCCCGCCGGGCGGGGAAGCTGCCAGCGGCGGTGACGAGCAACAGCAGCAAGGCCAGCGGCAGGCCAGCCGCGTCCGCCGCCACCAGCAGGCCGGAGGCGCACAGCAGACCCAGCTTGGCGAGCGAGCCGAAGTAAGCCAGCCAGCGCTCGGGCAGCCGCGGGTCGTTCCGTCCCCGCACCAGCCGCCGTCCCCAGATCCAGGCCGCCAGCGGCGGCATCACCAGCATCCCCAGCACCGCCACGAACGAGAAGGTGATCACCTCATAGTGTAGCGGCCCGCGCGCGGCCGGTCGCGGTGTCCGCATCGGTCGCAGCGAGCCGCCGACGTCGAAGCCCCTGTGGGTGTTGGTACTCTGCGATAGGCTGGCGGCCGATGGCCCCCGGACGCAGCCCGCGGGCGGCGGTGGAGGGGCTGGGCGGATGGCGCACCTGTATGCGCCAGACCTCTACGGTCTCAGTCCGCTGCTGCCGCCGAGCCCAGCGCCGCCAGCACCAGATCCCAGGTCCGTTCCAGGATGGGGGCGCGCCGGGCCCACAGCTCGTCGCAGCCGGGCAGCTGCCGATGATCGACGGTGACCCGCGTGCCGGCCGCCTCGGGAGCGAACTTGATCTCCACCTCGGTCGGGTGCTGGGCATCGGTGCCCACGTAATATTCCAGCAGCAGGCGGGTGGGCGGCTCCCAGCTGAGCACCCGCCCCAGCTCGACCTCCTTGCCGTCGCCGCCGCGCTCGTAGAATCGCCCGCCCGGCAGCAGGAACATCTCGCTCTCCGAGTCGCGGATGTGGCGGCGGTCGGCTGGCCACCAGTCGCTGATCTCGCCGGTGAACAGCGCGAAGGCCCTTTCGGGCGGGCAGTCCAGCCATACCGATTTGTGGATCATGGCTCCGCCCGCATGGGTCACCACCATGTTACACCTGCCGCCGCGCGCGGGCGATTTCGTGCACTTTTGTCGTCGGTGGCAGCCCGTGGTCGTGATCGACCCGATCTTCCGGCGACCAACGGGCATGCCCATGTTTGGGCGGGTTTCACAGGAGATTTCACATGGGCACAAAACGAACTCGACCACTGGCCGTCGTCACCGGGGCTTCCACCGGCATCGGTTTCGAGCTGGCCAAGTGTTGCGCGCAGAACGGTTTCGACCTGCTGGTGGTGGCCGACGAGCCGGAGATCAACGAAGCGGCCCGCAAGCTGTCCGGTCTGGGCGCGGCCGTCGACCCCCTGGAGGCCGACCTGGCCACGCGGGAGGGTTGTGACAAGGTCATCGAGGCCATCCGCGGCGAGCCGGTGGCGGCCCTGCTGGCGAACGCCGGCCGCGGTCTGGGCCGGGCCTTCGTCGAGCAGGACTGGAAGGACATCCAGCGGGTCATCGACACCAACGTGACCGGCACCGTGTACCTGACCCACCGGGTGGCCCGGGACATGCGCGGCCGCGGTGACGGCAAGATCCTGATCACCGGCTCGATCGCCGGCTTCATGCCGGGCACCTACCAGGCGGTCTACAACGGCACCAAGGCCTTCCTCGACTCGTTCTCCTTCGCGCTGCGGGCGGAGCTGAAGGACACCGGCGTGACCGTGACCTGCCTGATGCCGGGGGCTACCGAGACCGACTTCTTCGAGCGCGCCGACATGCTGGACACCAAGGTCGGCACGCAGAAGAAGCAGGCCCCCGACGAGGTGGCCCGTCAGGGCTTCGAGGCGATGATGAGAGGCGAGGGCGACGTGGTCACCGGCTGGAACAACAAGCTGCGCGCCGCCATCGCCAACATCACGCCCTCGGCCGTGCTGGCCGAACAGCACCGCAAGATGGCCGAGCCCGGCTCGGCCAAGACCTGATCCGGATCAGGGGGACTTCAAAAAGGTGAAGCTCACCGGCTTGGACACCTTCAGCTTGCTGGGGGTGCGGGTGAGCTTGCCCGACTTGGGGTCGACGCGGAAGACGTAGACGTCGTCGGAGTTCTGGTGCCCCACCAGCAAAAACTTGCCGGTGGGGTCCAGCTTGAAGTCGCGCGGCTCGCGCCCGCCGCTGGGGACGTTCTGGACGCTGGTCAGCTTGCCGCTGGCCGCGTCCACCGCGAAGACGTTGATGCTGTTGTGCCCGCGGTTGGACACGTACAGGAAGCGTCCGTCGGCGCTGATCTGGATCTCGGCGTTGTCGCTGTGCTTGGCGTACGGCAGGGGAATCGTGCTCAGAGTCTGCAGCGGGGTGGGCGACAGCGCGCCGGTGGCGGGGTCGCGGCTGAACACCGAGGCCGAGGTGCCGAGCTCGTTGTTGCTGTACAGGAACTTGCCGCCGGGATGCAGGGCCAGGTGCCGGGGGCCGTTGCCCGCCGGAACGCTGGCGAACGGACCGGCGGCGTGTGGCTTCAGCTTGCCGCTGGCGGCGTCGAGGTCGTACAGCAACACCTTGTCGAGCCCCAGATCGGCGACGTACACCAGCCCGGGCAGCGGGCCCTCGACGATGAAGTGCGCGTGGGCGGCGTCCTGATTGGCGTGGGGGCCGTGCGCGCCCGCGTTGGCCACCGTGCTGGCGTGCTCGATCCCGCCGTCGTCGCGCACGCGGTAGCTCGAGACGTTGCCGCCGCTGTAGTTGGCCACCAGCAGGTGCTTGCCCGACGCGGTCAAGGACAGGTGGCAGGGGTCGGCCCCGTGTGACGACAGCTGGTTGATGAGGCGGAGCTTTCCGCCCGCCTCGATGGCGAAGGCGCTCACCGCGCCGGCCTTCTCGCCCTTGTAGTCGCCCACCTCGTTGACCGCGTAGGCCAGCTTGCCGTTGGGGTGCACGATGACGTTCGACGGATTTTCCGATTCGGCGGCCAGCTCGGGCTGACCCAGCTTGCCGGTGCGCGGATCGAAGCTGACCCGGTAGATGCCCTTGCTGGTGCAGGCGGCGCTGTCCTTGTTCTCCGGCGGGCAGGCCCAGCCCCGGGTGTACGTTCCGATGAAGACGGTGAGGGCCGGTTCGGCGTGCGCGTCGTTCATGGCCAGCAAAGAACAAGCTGCGGTCGAAAGTCCGATCAGCGCCAGGGTGGTGAGTCTATTTCGCATCCTGTTTTCGCATCCTGTTTCGATGGTTTGTGCATGGTTGGGCGTCAGGTCCCGGAACGACGTTCCTGGGCCCCTTCGTAGTGGCCCTTCGCCTCCTCGACCTGTCCCTCGACGAACGGGGTGGTGGACATGGACCCCCCCCTCGGGGAGGGATCACCGTCTACCTCAGGCGGGCGCGGCAGCGCGCGGGTTTTCGCCGGGTCAGGGCAAGACGATGCGGCCGGGCGCCTTGGGCCCGTTGTTGACGAAGGTGGTGCCGTCCTCGGTGTGGCAGCGGTTGCACTGACCGCTGGGCGCCATGCTGATCATCACGCGCTCGCGTCCCTGGAAGACGACCTTGGCGCGCAGAGGGGCTCTCAGGTTGCCCCGGAAGATGAAGTTGCCGACGTTGTTCACCTGCGCGGTGGAGGTGCGTCCCTGCGAGTCGGTCACCACCACCTGCGCGCCGTCGGCCGCACCGTCGCCGTCGACGCCGTTGCAGAAGCGCGGCTCGTGCGCGGTCGGGTAGACCGTGCCGGCGGCGTCGAAGCCGTGGCAGTTGAGGCAGTTGTCGCCCGGGCGCATGCGCTGGTTGTTGCCGCCCGAATAGTTGCGCCGGCTGGTGCAGACCGACGGCGTGTTGAAGCCAGGTGGCACCGCCGCGGGCGGCGGACCGGCGTCGGTGCGGGGAGCCGGCGGCGGCCCGCCGTCGGTGGTGGTCACGCACCCCTCGAGCGGCATGCCCGACTCGATCCAGGTCTCCAGCACGCGCGCTTCCGCCTCGGGCACCGGCGTGCCCGGCAACGGCGGCATCGGTGCGGCGGTGTTGCGGATGCGGGCCAGCGCCACCTCGGCCATCGTGCGCGACGGGTCGGTCTTCGCCGGGCCGGACAGGTCCTGGT
>JBKPRZ010000035.1:0-7163 GCA_046734815.1 Myxococcota bacterium
CCGCCGAACCCTCGGGCGCGACGGTCGCCTCCGGGCGCGCACGATCGCGCGCGGCCAGCCAGCCGAGGGCCAGGAACCCGACCAGGTGCACACCACTGGCCCAGGCAGCGGCGCGAAGCACTGGTCCGAATCTCTCGTGTCGCCGCCGTACCGGTCGCAGGATCGCTGCCTTTCTCGAGCAGGGTTTGCCTCGAAAGAGTACCATGACCGCCTCATGAATCTGGGGCTGCCCACGGCGGCGAAGACCGATCCTGACGCGCTCGAGCGGCAGCTCTTGCGCGGCGTCGGCCGCGCCATTGCCGACTTCCGGCTCATCGAGCCAGGCGACCGGATCGCCGTGGCGGTCTCGGGCGGCAAGGACAGCTACACGTTGCTGACCCTGCTGGCCGCGATGGCGCGCCGGGCGCCGATCCAGTTCCAGCTGGTGGCGGTGCACCTGGACCAGGGGCACCCCGGGTACGACGGCGAGCCGCTGCGACGCTTCCTCGAACAGAGCGGCGTCGAGCACCGCATCCTCCGCGAGGACACCTACGCCATCGTCACCGACAAGATCCCCGAGGGGAAGACGTACTGCTCGCTCTGCTCGCGCTTGCGGCGTGGGATCCTGTACCGGGTGGCCACGGATCTCCGCTGCAACAAGATCGCGCTGGGCCATCACCGCGACGACGCGCTGGAGACGCTGCTGCTGAACCTGTTCTTCGCCGGCAAGCTGGCGGCCATGCCGGCGCGGCTGCACAGCGACGACGGCGCCCAGGTGGTCATCCGGCCCCTCATCTATTGTAGTGAGAGCACCATCGCCGCCTACGCCGCGGCCCGCGCCTTCCCGATCTTGCCCTGCAATCTGTGCGGCTCGCAGAGCGAGGCCCAGCGCAAGCAGATGAAGGCGCTGATCGCCCGGCTGGAAGCGGACCACCCGCACCTGCGCCAGTCGATGCTGGCAGCGCTGGGCAACGTGGTCCCGTCGCACCTGCTCGACCGCTCGCTGGCCGCCACCGCCGCTCGCCGCGCGGACGACGACCAGCCCGGGCCCGACGTGGTCCCGCTGCGCCGCCTCGGCGGCTGACAGTCAGACCAGAAAATGGCCGGGTTCGCTCGGTCCGCGCCCGGCTAGGCGCTGCCCCGCCCCGCCGCCACCGGCTGGGGCTTCTCCGGCGTTTCCTTGCGCGAGGGGCTCTTGGCCAGCGGGCGGGCCAGGGCCAGCGGCAACACCTCTTCCATCGTGCGCACCGGCTCGATCTTCAGACGGCTGCGCACGTGCTCCGGGATCTCGCTCAGCTCGGCCACGTTGCCCGCCGGGATGATCGCCACCCGCATGCCCGCGCCGGCCGCCGCCAGCAGCTTCTCCTTCAACCCGCCCACCGGCAGCACCCGGCCGCGCAGGGTCAGCTCGCCGGTCATGGCCACGTCCCGGCGGATCGGGATCCCCGCCGCCAGCGACACCAGCACGCAGGCGATGGTGATGCCGGCCGAGGGGCCGTCCTTGGGCACCCCGCCGGCGGGCACGTGGATGTGGATCTCCCGGTCGGAGAACGAGTCGGTGCGCAGCCCCAGCGACAGCGCCTGGGCGCGCGCGAAGGACAGCGCCGCCTGGGCCGACTCCTTCATCACGTCGCCCAGCTGCCCGGTCAGCACCAGCTGCCCGCGGCCGGCCATGATCTGCGCCTCGACGTGCAGCACCTCGCCCCCGTAGGGCGTCCAGGCCAGGCCGTTGGCCAGCCCGATCTCGTCGGCCCCGCGCTTCTCGTCGGGCAGGAAGCGGGGCGCCCCCAGGTACTTGGACAGGTCGGCCGGGCCGATCGCCACCCCCGCGCTCTTGCGCCGGGATTTGCCGTTGACCTGCTCGCCCCGCTCGACCACCTGGCGGGCCACCTTGCGCGCGATCTGCGCGACCATGCGCTCCAGCTCGCGCAGGCCCGCCTCGCGGGTGTACTCCGAGATGATCCGGCGCAGCACCGGCCGGGCCACGCTGACGTCGCGGGTCGACAGGCCGGCCTCGGTGATCTGCTTGGGGATGAGGTACCGCTCGGCGATGGCGATCTTCTCCTCCTCGCTGTAGCCGGCCAGCCGCAGGGTCTCCATGCGGTCGCGCAGGGGCGGCGGGATCCCTTCCGTCAGGTTGGCGGTGGCGATGAACAGCACCCGCGACAGGTCGTAGGGCACGCCCAGGTAATGATCGCGGAAGGTGTGGTTCTGCTCGGGGTCCAGCACCTCCAGCAGCGCCGACGAGGGATCACCTCGGAAGTCGGACCCCAGCTTGTCCACCTCGTCCAGCAGGAAGACCGGGTTCTTGGCCCCGGCCTGCTTCATGCCCTGGATGATGCGGCCGGGGAGCGCGCCCACGTAGGTGCGACGGTGGCCGCGGATCTCGGCCTCGTCGCGCACACCACCCAGCGAGATGCGCACGAAGCGGCGCTTGAGCGCGCGGGCGATCGACCGTCCCAGCGAGGTCTTGCCCACCCCGGGCGGGCCCAGGAAACAGAGGATGGGGCCGTGCGCCCCCTGGCGCAGCTTGTGGACCGCCAGGAAGTCGAGGATCCGCTCCTTGATGTGCTCGAGGTCGTAGTGGTCCTCGTCCAGCACCTGGCGGGCGTGGGCCAGCTGGGCCGGCTCCTCGGGGGTGTCTTTCCAGGGCAGATCGACCATCACGTCGAGATAGCCGCGCACCACCGAGGCCTCGGCGCTCTCCGGGCTCATCAGCTCCAGCCGGCGCAGCTGCTTCTCCGCCTCGGTGCGCGCCTCCTCCGGCATGCCGATGTTCTGGACCTTCTGGCGCAGCTCCTCGAGGTCGTCGCGGTGGCCGTCGTCGCCCAGCTCGGTGCGGATCTGCCGCATCTGCTCGCGCAGGAAGTAGTCCCGCTGGGTCTTCGACATCTCCTCCTTGGCCCGGCTCTGGATCCGGTTCTGCAGCTCGAGGATGCCGATCTCGTTCTCCAGCGCCTGGTTGACCCGGCGCAACCGCTCCATGGCGTCTTCCAGCTCGAGCAGGGCCTGCGCCTCGGGCAGCTTCAGGGTCAGGTTCGAGGCGACCAGGTCGGCCATGCGACCGGGCTCCTCCACGTTCTGCAGCACCATCGCCAGCTCGGGCTGCAGCGAGCGTCCCAGCTCGGCCACCCGCTCGACGTTCTGGCGCACCGACCGGGCCAGCGCCTCCACCTCGTTCGATCGGACCGGCGCTCCCTCCTCGTAGACGTCCAGGCGCACGCGGTAACAGGGCTGCTCGGCGATGTAGCGGTGAACACGCGCCCGGCAGAGCCCCTGCACCAGGATCTTCAGCCCGCCGTCGGACAGCTTGCGCATGCGCATGATCACGCCGACGGTGCCGACCTTGTACAGCGA
Source organism: Myxococcota bacterium (assembly GCA_046734815.1). Taxonomy (GTDB): domain Bacteria; phylum Myxococcota_A; class Polyangia; order Fen-1088; family Fen-1088; genus CAVYGB01. The sequence continues at coordinate 3,337 of JBKPRZ010000035.1, forward strand.
GGCCGGCTTGGGGTCCTCCTCCGAGGCCTCCCGCTGGGCCATGATGAAACAGAGGCGGTCCTCGGTATCCAGCGCGTTCTGCACCGCTTGCAGCGAGATGGGCCGCGACACCCGCAAGGGCGCGATCATGTAAGGGAAGACGACCAGGTCCCGGACCGGCAAAAGCGGCAGAACGTCGGGAATCTCTTCCGATAGGCTCTTTTTCTTGGCCGGTTCAGAGGACATGCCGTGCCATTAGACTACGGATTTATCGTCCATTGAAAGGCCCTTGCTGCTTCGATAGCCGTTGCAGCGACCGCCTTGACGTCGCCGTTTTGGTTACTACGATGAAGTGTACGTGCGGCATGGTGCCCACGTGAAAAATCCCCGCCGGGTGCGATGAGCCCCTGCGAGAAGGAGAAAGACGATGCATCCAGCATTGGTGTCCTGGTGGCACGCCCAGCGTGCCAGTATGCGCTCCCCCTACAGCTGCGGCGGCCCTGGCCGTGGCTGGCCGCAAGGTGAGGGCTTCGAAGGCGGTGGCGGTGGTGGCGGCGACTTCGGCGATGGAGGCGGCGGTTTCGGCGTGCGTCGGCCGCTGCGCTTCCTCGCCTACAAGCTGGAGCTCGACGAGCGCCAGGTGTCCGAGCTGGCCCGCGTGCTCAACGAGCTGAAGACCGAACGCGCCCAGGCCGAGGTGGACCGCCGCCGCACGGTGGCCGGGTTCGCCGACGCCGTGGCGGGCACGGACTTCGACGCGGGCAAGGCGCAGGAGGCCGGCGCCCTGCGGGTGGCCAGCGCCGAACGTGTGCGCGACGCCGTGCTGCGGGCCCTGCAGCAAATCCACGCCCTCCTCGATGACGAGCAACGCAAGCGGCTCGCATATTTGATCCGCACTGGCACTCTGGCGATCTGATGGACGCCCCCGCCCTGGATCGGACTTTGCCGACATTGCCGTCAGCGGCACGACCGGACAGCGACATCGCGCTGCTGGACGCGTACTCCCGCGCGGTGGTGGAGGTGGCCGAATCGGTGAGCCCCTCGGTGGTCCGCATCGAATCGGAGCTCCCCGCACCACCCCCTTCGCCGCGAGGCGATCGGGGTGGTCGGCCGGGGCGGGGGTCCGAGCCCCAGCCGCGCGGCAGCGGCTCGGGCTTCGTCTTCACCCCCGACGGGTACATCCTCACCAACAGCCACGTGGTCAGCGGCGCGCGCCGGCTGGAGGTGTCGCTCGACGATGGGCGGCACCTGACCGCCAGCCTGGTGGGCGACGACCCCCACACCGACCTGGCCGTGATCCGGGTGACCGGGTCGGATCTGGTGCCCGCGCGTCTGGGTGACTCGAGCGCGCTGCGGGTCGGCCAGCTGGTGGTGGCCATCGGCAACCCCTACGGGTTCGACTGCACGGTCACCGCGGGCGTGGTCAGCGCCCTGGGCCGCTCGCTGCGTTCGCAATCGGGGCGCCTGATCGACGACGTCATCCAGACCGACGCCGCCCTGAACCCGGGCAACTCGGGCGGCCCGCTGGTCAACACCCACGGCGAGGTCATCGGCATCAACACCGCCATGATCCGCCCGGCCCAGGGGCTGTGCTTCGCGGTGGCCATGCGCACCGCCAGCTTCGTGATGAGCCGGCTGATCCGCGACGGGCGCATCCGGCGCAGCTACATCGGGGTGGGTGGGCAGGACGTCCCCCTGCTGCGCAAGGTGGTCCGCTACTTCGACCTGCCGGTCGACAGCGGCGTGATGGTCGCCTCGGTCGAGCCCGAAAGCCCCGGCGAGCGCGCGGGCCTTCAGCCCGGGGACTTCGTCGTCCGCTTCGGGGAGGCTTGGGTGAAGGGCATCGATGACCTGCACCGGCTGCTGACCGAGGAACGCGTAGGCGAGCCGGTGGATCTGCTGGTCCTGCGGCGCACCGAGATGCGCACGCTGCGGCTGGTTCCGAGCGAGATCCCTCCTCCCCGCCACTGATCGAGCTTTCCTCCGCGCGTCAGGACGGGCGCTTTTTACGTTCTTCCCCCGGCCTGTGCGTCCCCGGCGATCCATGGTCTGGGGGTGGACGTGTGAGCGTGTGAGCGCGCTGGCGGAAGGGGAATCGTCATGATCAGGGACAAAGTCGAGCTGGGTGAGACCGAGCTTCCGATCTCGCTCTCGGTCGAGGGAACGCCGATCGGCGGGGCCTGCCTGATCGAAGACGACCACGCCGGCACCCTGCGATTCGAGGGCCTGGACGTCATCGCGCGGGTGTTCTTCGCCGAATACCTGGGCCCGGGCGGTCCCGGCGAGGACACCCGGGTCAAGGAGGTCTGGGTCACCGATCACCTCCGCCACCGCACCCTGCGCGCCCCCGAAGCCACGGTCCGGCATTTTTCCGCCGGGACCGGCGAGCTCGAGCTGAGCGCCGCGTTCGTGGACCTGTAAGGCAGACACGACAGCTTTCCCCGGCGAACAGGGGCGGGTGTTATCCTGGCCGGCGGCGCCCCGAGGGCCGTACGGCCGGATCGGCCTCATGTAATGGCAGGTGCCCGTCGATGTCACGGGCCTTCACCCAAGGAGCCACCGATGTCGAACGCCCGCCACCTGGCCCTGGTCCTGGCCCTGACTGCCCCCGCTGCGCTCGCCTGCGAGGGTGACCTCGCCAGCAACCCTCCGGTGAACCGGGCGGTGGTGAAGTTCTGCAACGACCGCATCGGCGCCAACAACGCCCTGATCGATCTGACCCTGGAGATCGGAAGCCCGCCGCTGAAGATCAGCGCGCGCAGCGGGACCTGCGCCCCCATGGTGGGTCACGGCTGCCTGGCCATCCCGGCCGGGTCCGCCGTGCCCATGACCCTGCGGCAGGACGGGCGCGAGCTGACCTCCGAGCTGCTCGAGGTCCACGACGGCGAGGAATGGGTGGTGGTCGCCTACAAGGACGCGCCCATCCTGGGCGGCGGCGAGCTGCGCGAAGAGTTCCCCTGCGCGACCTTCGACTGGGACAAGCTCCGCTAGCCGACCGCCGGCCGGGCACCGGCTAAGGTAGCGGGCCCGCGCGCAGCTCGTGGCGTTCGGCGCGGGCGCTGTCGGCCATGGCGCCATCGGGATAGCGAAGCAGGAGCTCGTCGAGCAGGCGCAGCGCACGCACGGTGTCGCCCCGGCGGCGGGCGACCACGGCGGCATGGAACAGATCCATCTGCTCGCGCAGGGTCGACGCGACCTGCGCCGGGCGCGCGACCTTGCGGACCGCGGGCTGCAGCGCCGGCAGGGGCGCGGCCGCCAGCGCCGGCGGGGGCGCAGGCAAGGCGATCAGCGGGGCGGTCGCGCAGGGGGTTTGCCAGCGCGCACCGGGCCCCAGCAGGGTCTGGTGTTCGTGCCCGCGCACCGCCACCACGCCCTCGCGCACACGCACCTCGGTGGTCACGAGATCGGGGCAGGCCTGCCCGGCGGGCAGCAGCTGCACCTCGAAGGCGGTGCCGTGCACCTCCACCTCGGCGTCGGGGGTCTGGATGAGAAAGCGCTGGCCGGCCTGCAGCTTGGCCACCTGGGCGTGCACCCGACCGCCGCGCAGGACGAAGTGCTGCGACGATCCCAGCTCGCTCAGCTCGAGGTCGCTCTGGTTCTCCAGGTCCAGCCGCGTGCCGGTGGACAGCGAGATGGCCAGCCGCGCGCCCGGACCGGTGCGCATGCGGTCGCCCTGCGACAGCCCCACGCTGGTGAGGGTGCGGCCGATCTCCAGGGCGGTGCCGTTGCGGGCCACCGTGGCCGGCGCGCCCGACAGCGCGATCGCCACCGCGGTCAGCGAGGGCGGAGGAGCGGCGGCGGCGTCGCGGCGGTGCTCGGCCGCCTGCCGCAGACCCGAGCGCATGGTC
>JBKPRZ010000036.1:0-13376 GCA_046734815.1 Myxococcota bacterium
CGCCGGCCCGAGGCGCGGTAGGCGCGCACCCGGCGCGCGAACGCATCCTGGCCGCCGCCGGTGATGGCGCCGTCGGTGCCCTGGAGATAGCCCCGGAGCGCGGTGGCGATCAGCTGGGAACCCTCGGCCACCAGCGCCTGCTCCTCGGCGTCGGCGCCGCCGGCCTCGCGCATGCTGGCCAGCACGTCTTCGCTCAGGTGGGCCAGCTGGCGGACGCTGTGCAGGCCGCCGAAGAAGCCCGAGTTCCCCTTGATCGAGTGCATCAGGCGGAACATGTGGGCGATGACCTCGGGCTGGGGCGTGTCCGCCCGCAGCTTCAGGAGCCCCAGGTCGATCTCGCGCAGCGACTCCAGCGCGTCCTCGACGAATTCGAGGATGAGGCCTCGTTCGAGGGGGTCGGGCGGGAGAGCCATCGCGATCCGGTCAGAGCTTCGAACGCTGCAACAAGACCTCGCGGATGCGCGCGAGCTTGCCCAGGCAGGCGCGCACCTCCTGGGTCAGCGGCTCCAGAGAATCGAGCGGCTTGAAGAAGCAGTTGCTGGCGCCCGCCGCGAACCCTTCCAGCAGGTAGCTCATCCGCACGTGGCCCGTGATCAGGATGCCCTGAAGGAACGGGTTCAGTCGCTTGGCCGCGCGGAGCAGGCCCACCCCGTCCATCTCGGGCATCACGATGTCGGCGATCAGCACGGCGTAGGGGTGCGTCTCCAGCGCGTGCAGCGCCTCGACCGGGCTGGTCAGTCCGGCGGTGGGGAAACCCTCCCGGTTGAGATAGCGAACCACCGACTGGACGATGCCGGGGTCGTCGTCCACGACGAGGATCTTCTTGATGTCGGCGTCCAAGGGGCCTGTTTCATCCACATCGGCAGAAACGCAGGGCGCCTGATGGGTCGACCGCGAGGTTCGGGGGCATCGCGCCTGCACCCTCAAGAAATCGGGTCGGTCTGACGACAGGAAGGTGCGTTGTCTACAACGGCATCGGACGGGGCGGCGCGCGCGACATCCCGCGGCCGCCGGGGTCGTGGTCGGTGGATCGCGGCATCCGTGGGGGTGTTGCTGCTGGTGCTGGGGGGCTTCTGGTTCTTGCCGCGCCGGCTTCCCGCGCCCAGACCGTCTTCCGATCCGCGAACGGCTGCAGCGCCAGCTGCCGCGATCGTGCCGACCGACGCCGTCTATTCGCAGCGACCGAAGGCCAAGATCCCGGTCCCGCGGCTGCCGCGCTCCTTCGTCACCCGCGGACCCGAGGATCTGGCCCAGGCGTGCCAGCAAGTGGAACGCGAGGTGGTGCAGGCCGGGGTCACGCCGGCCTACGCCACGGGTGTCACCGCCCTGCTGGTCGGCGCGCTGGGCGGGCGCGCGGGGGTCGAGGTGTCGCCGGTGAGTCTGTACTACTTCATCATCCGCGAGGCGGGGCTGGGCCACGACCAGGCGGCCGCGGCGCGGGCCCTGGTGGCCAGCCACCTCGACCAGAGCATCCGGCGCTACAGCTCGCTCCCCGCCCGCGAAAGCAAACCCTGACCCTGGTCAGTACGAAGGGGCAGCGGCAACGAACGAGGCCAGCGGACCGAGGCGACGTTCGGCCAGCGCGCCGGCGGCGGGGCCCAGCAGGCGGCCCAGGCGGGCGGCGGCGGCTCCGGTGACCACCTGGTTCAGCTCGTCGGCGTGGGCGCGGTCGAGCAGCCCGACCGACGCGGTCAGATCGTCCGCTTCTTCCTCCAGCGCATCGAAATAACCGACCGCCCCCGCCCAGGTCTCCTGCAGATCGCCCAGCGCCGACAGCAGCGCACGCCGCTGGGTGGCCGACAGATGGGCCTCGCGCGCGAAGGCCTCGAACCGCCGGCGCGCCTCGTGCTGGCGCGCGTGCGACCGGAGCTCGCTGACCAGCAGCGGGCCCCGGTCGCCGCGGGCGAGCGTGTCGGAGCGATCGCGGAAGGCGTGTGGCGCCAGGGACAGACCCAGCGCCACCACCAGCCCGCCGGTCACCAGCCCGAGCGAGAGCTCGCCCCAGGCCGGCTGGCGCGGCGAGACCCGGCGCTGGCCGGGAGAGGTGTCGGCGTAGGCAACCACGCCTTCGAAAATAGCCCCCCGGCCGCGACGTTTCCGCGACGGCTGGGAGACTTTGCGGTGGCTGCTCAGGGTGTCCCGGCGTGAGCGTCGCCCCGGGGGCGCAGGCCCACCAGGGCCGCCAGCCGTCGGGCAATCTCGACCGACACCACCGCCGCGCCCGCGCGCGAGAAATGTTTCCCGTCGGCCAGTCGGGTCTTGATCGGGACGCCCCCGACCACGGCCACCTCCCGGTATCGCCCGGAAGCATCGGCCCCGAGGTCCCAGATGGACAGATAGCGGGCCCCGCCGCGATCGGCGGCCGCCTCGGTGAGGGTGTTGATCCGCGCCATCCGGCGCGTCAGCGACGGGTCGCGGGTGGTCGACATGCCCATCAACACCACCCGGGCCCCGCCGCCGCGCCCGATGGAAACGATCTCCTCGAGCCGGGCGCGGTAGGCGGCCTCCCAGGCCGGCTCGCCGAAGCGGGTGACCTGCCCGTCGGGAAGCAGCAGGTTCTGGGCGTCGTTGCCGCCGAAGTTGGCGATGACCAGGTCGGGCTGGAACGAGGCCACCAGCGTTCGCAAGCGGGCGGGCCAGTCGAAGACATCGGGCCGGGTGAGGCCGGTGGACAGCTTGCCCAGCCGCTGCACCGTCAGTCCCGCGTAGTCGCGCGCCAGCACCCGTTCCACCTCCACGCCGAGATGGAACTGGATGGTCGAGGCTCCCACCAGCAGCACGCGCGCGATCGTCCGCGGAGGGGTGGTGGCGACCGGGGCGGGCGACGGCGCCGCGGGCGTGGGCGGGGCGGGCGGCGGTGCGGGCGGCCCCTCCAGCAGCACGTGCAGGGAGGACAGACGCGAGGCGCGCGCTGCCGAGCCCAGGCCGTCGGCCAGGGCCAGCGCGTGGGCGTTTTCACCCAGCCATGCCGACGTCCGCACCGCCAGCACGACGTCCTCGGCCCCGTACAAGGTCAGCAGCAGCGCCGACAGCCACAGCGAGGCGATGGCCGCCGCCGGGCGCAGGCCGGAGGGCGGGGCGGGGGCAGTGGTGGTGGCGACGACGGTGGGCGGGGCCAGGGTGAGGTTCATGGTCAAAATCCGAAATAGATGTAAGGGGTCATGTCGCGCGTGCGCAGCGCCAGGATGGCGATGCCCAGCGCGGTCCAGCAGAGCGGGCGCACCGGCGCGGGCAGGCTGCGGAACAGCGACACCGTGCCGGCGAACAGACGATCGCCGGCGGCGTTGAGCCCGTAGCACAGCACGGTGATGGCCACCACCGCCCCATCGATCGCGCCCGGCTCCCAGCGCGGATGCAGCAGCCCGCCGAGGTACGCGCCCGCGGTGGCGAGGTCCTCGGTGCGAAAGAAGATCCGCACCAGCGCGCAGAAGGTGATCGTGGCCAGGCACCCACCCAGCGCCGCCACGGGCGAGACGCTGGCGGCGGGCCTCCCGCGCAGATCCCGCCAGATCTTGTGGGCCACCAGCGCCAGACCGTGCAGCAGCCCCCAGATCACGAAGCCCCAGGTGGCCCCATGCCACAGCCCGCACACCAGCATGGTCAGCATGAGATTGAGGTAGGTGCGCGCCCGGCCGCGCCGCGAGCCGCCCAGCGGAAGATAGATGTAGTCGCGCAGGAAGCGGGAGAAGGTGAGGTGCCAGCGCCGCCAGAACTCGCCGACGTTGCGGGCGGCGTAGGGATGGCGGAAGTTCTCGGGCAGCTCGATCCCCAGCAGCAGCGACAGCCCGCGCGCGAGATCGGTGTAGCCGCTGAAGTCGAGGTAGATCTCGGCGCTGTAGGCGAACAGCGCCACCACCAGCGCGGTGAACGAGTGCCGCTCGGGCGCCTGGAACACGTCACCGACCAGGTGGGTGGCCAGGTAGGCGGCCAGGACCATCTTCTTGGCCAGCCCGGACAGGATCAGCGCCGCCGCTCGCTCCGGGTCGGGCAGCGAGGGCGGTGCGGGTCGGGCCAGCTGGGGCAGGAGCTCGTGCGAGCGGCAGATGGGGCCGGCCAGCAGCTTGGGGAAATAGGCGAAGAACAGCAGTCCCTCGATCGGGCCCGACGGACGCACCGCCTGTCCGCGGTAGGCGTCCACAAGGAACGCGATGCCCTGGAACGCGTAGAAGGACAGCCCCACCGGTGCCACCAGCTCGAGCACCGGCAGCTGCGCCGACAGCCCCAGCCAGGCGGCCAGCTCGCCGATCGACTGGCGGAAGAAGTCGTACAGCTTCAAGGTCGCCAGCAGCCCGACGTTCGCGAGCACGCCCACCGTGACCAGCGCCCGCCGCAGCCCTGGCGAACGGCTCCGGAACAACGCTTCGCCGCAGGCCCAGTCGAACAGCGACAAGCCCAGGAGCCAGCCGGCCAGACGCAGGTCCCAGCAGGCGTAGAACACGTAGCTGGCCAGCAGCAGCAGAAGGTTCCGGGCGCGGCGCTGCGTCCGCAACGCCCACGCGCCGGTGAAAACGATCAGGAAGAAATACGCAAAAGCGATGCCGGGGAACGCCACCGAAAGCCCGCTCCGTCGCAAATCTACGGCGGGCTGCCGTCGCCGCGCGGAACGACTGGGCGTCACGGCGACGACGAACTCTTTGCGCTTGTTCCCTTTTGCCACGGCCCGGCGTCGCCGCGGGGACATTCGTTTTCGTTCCGAAACGACCTGTCACAGGCGGTGAGTTTGGTTGTCGTAGTCTCCAGGCGTGATTCCGGCCGCCAACCGACAGGAAGGATCCCGTCCACCGCGCCTCCGCGCGAGTCGATCCCGCCGCCCGTACCGTCCGGTGGTCACCATCCTCAGCTGGGACGGTCCCACCTCGCCGCGCCTGGAACGCCTGGTCGACCAGTCGGTCGAGCAGCTGACCGCCGAATGTGGCCGCCCCTCGCGCTTCCGGGTGTGGCTGGAACGCCGCCCCGGCAGCGGGCGCCGGATCGTCCACCACGTGCGGCTCGACGTCGAGCTGAGCGGCCCCGGCGCGCTGGCGGGCTGGCAGATGCGCGCCGAGAGCAGCGGCCCTTCGGTGGAACGTTCCCTGCGCTCCGCCCTTCGCGCCGTCAGCACCTTCGCCCGCAGCTCCCGCGGCGGCTCTCTCGCTTACGATTAGAGGGCGTCCCTCGCAGGGTCCCGCGCCCCCCCGCGCCCACTCGATGGCCACGGGCGGGGGGCGCAGGCGAGCGCCGGCATAGAAGTAGTTGCCCAGCCCGACCGTGAAGATCCAGCAGCCCAGCAGCCCGTGCTCGACCGCCACCAGCAGCAGCGAGCCGTACCGCTCGTAGGTCTGGGCGAACAGGACGCCACCCAGGGTCGACAGGAGCAGGGCGGGCAGGTTGTGCATCACCAGGTGCGCCAGCCCGAACAGGACCGCGCTGGCCAAGATCCGCGCCCGCACCGCCGGGAACAGCATCCGGTAGCGGTGGTGAAACAGCGCCCGGAACAGCAGCTCCTGCGGATACACCGAGACCAGCGGATAACCGAGCATCACCACCGCCCAGAACGCAGGACGCTCGCGCGGAAACCGAAACAGCCCGTGCGGCACCAGCGCGGCTGCCAGCGCCGTCAAGGCCAGCGCCGACACGACCACCCGCAACACCGTCCGCCCCCAGACCGGCCCGGGCCCCCCGCGCGTTCCAGAGCCGCCGCCGATCGAACCTGCGATCGCGGAGCAGCAAGCTCACCCCCAGCGCCCCGCCCGCCATCACCGCCAGCAGCACCGCCCGCGGCGGCAGCGCCACCAACCCAGCCAGCGCCCCCGCCAGCACCACCAGCTCGACCACGCGCCCCCGCAAGGACGCCCCCCGTGCCTCGACAACCGGCTGCACCCACCCAGGATACCGCCCCGCCATCCCGCTCCCGCGACCAGGCCGGTCGTCGCAAAGATGTGACCAGGAAACAAGCTACCGTGGCAGCGGTCATGCCCAGGCGCGGACTTCCTGGCCGCCTGGGCCTCCGCCCGTTCCCTGTACCCATCGCCCCGCGCCCCTACCGCCCGGCTTCAGTCTGAGCCCGCGGCTGCGTTCTGACCCGCCTCACACCATCGAAGCACGTCCGCAAATCGACGCCCCGCCAGGGCCCCGAACAACGGATGCCCGGTCAGCCGGGCGCGTCCGAGCGCCGGGCTGCTCAGCCCGCACAGGAATCGCGCCGCTTGCCGCCCCGACGCGAGGGCGGCGGCGTTCTGCTGGACGACCGCGCGCAGTTCCGCCTCGTCGAGCCCCGCTGGCAGGGCGGGGCCAGGCCAGGCCGGGTCGAGACGCTGCCGCCCGACCAGACAGACGGTGCAATGTCCGCATGGTCGTGAGCGCGCCTCGCCGAAGTGGCCCACCAGCGCGTTCACCTGGCAGCCATCGTGCTCGATCAGCGCCAGCACCTGCTGCAGGCGAGCGATTTCCCGTACCTCCCGCGACTGGAAGCGACCGGCCAGTTCCGCCACCAGCTGCGGTCCATTTTCCGTCAGCCGCAAGCGGCGATAGCGGTGACGAACCTCGGATGGCCGCAACTCCGCCCAGCCCCGCTGCTGCAGATCCTCCAGCGCACCCAGCACTCGTGCCCGCGGCTGGCCCAGTCGGGCGGCGATCTCGTCTGGTCTGAACCGGTACCAGATGCGCCCCTTCTTGCCCTCGGCAAACACGTCCCGGATAAATCCGGACTGTGCGCCCTCGAGCCTCCCGGCGATCTCCTCGGGGGAGAGGGTGGTCTTCAGCTCGTAAGCCAGGTACTGTGGCGTGGTCTCGCGCAGCACGCCCAGCAACTCGAGGTAGGTGAGCGCCGTTCGCAGCACCAGCGGGCGGATGTCGTGGCGAACGGAAAGCTCGGATAGGCTCAGACTCAGTTCCGCCCCGGCGGCCGCGGACAGGAGCTCCTGCACCAGACCGCGCAGGGCGGCCTCCGTCGGCGTATCGCCATAGGTGAAGTTCTCCAGCGCGGCGACGTCGTCGGCGCTGGCGAACATCTCCAGGAAAGCCGGTTCGCCATCGCGACCGGCGCGGCCGATCTCCTGGCTGTAGCTCTCCAGGCTCTTGGGAAGATTGTAGTGGTAGACGTACCGGACGTCCGCCTTGTTGATTCCCATCCCGAACGCGATGGTGGCCACGACGATCCCGGCCCCGGCGCCCATCCACCACTCCTGCACCGCTGCGCGCTCTTCCGGCTCGAGGCCGGCATGGTAAGCACGCGCCGAGAACCCCGCCTGCGACAGCAACGCGGACACGGCCTCGGCAGTCCTCTGCAGGGTCGTGTATACGATGGCCGGTCCGGGGGGGCGTTCCCGGAAGCGAGCAACCAGATGCTGATCCCGGGTTTCGGTCGACACTGGTGTGGTCAGTAGCGTGAGGTTCGGCCGATAGAAGCCAGTGACGATGGCGCATTCGGGTGGGATGCAGAAGGCATTGCGGATGTCGCGCACCACCTCGGGTGTCGCGGTGGCGGTCAAGCCAAGGACCCGCTCTGCCTTCAACCGCTGGCTGATCTCCGCGATCTTGAGGTAGTCGGGCCGAAAGTTGTGCCCCCATTCCGAGATGCAGTGGACCTCGTCGACCACGAACAGGGCGATGCGGATGTGGCCCAGCAAGGTCAGAAAGCGCTCGTTGTTGAAGCGCTCGGGAGCCACGTACAGCAATTTCAGCGTCCCCGCCCGCACACCCGCCGTGACTGCCTCGGCCTCGGCAGCCGACAGGCTGGAGTCTAGCCTGGCTGCGGGAATGGACAGCCGAGCGAGGAAGTCGATCTGGTCCTTCATCAGGGCGATCAGCGGCGACACCACCAGGGTAATTCCGTCGAGCACCAGCGCCGGCAACTGATAACAGAGCGACTTGCCGCTCCCGGTGGGAAACACGCCCAGAGCAGCGTTCCTGCGCGCGAGGCAGTCCAGGACCTCGCGCTGCCCCGGTCTGAAGTTGGCGAATCCGAACCGGTCGCGCAGCAGCCGCTCGTCGAGAAGGCGCGGCACCAGCATGGGCAGAATTGTCGGCGCTCGCCGTCTGGGGTTGCGGTTCCCCGCGAACAGGCCGCGGAGGGGGGTCAACGAGGGTACTGGGGGTGGGACTTCACGCGCTGGAGCTGGTCGAGGTGACGGCGGGTGTGGGCGATGTTGGTCAGCATGAGCTGGTGGAGATCGCGGGCGCTCCAGCGGTTGGCCTTGCCCTTGTAGACTCGAAAGGTGATGTGCAGGCGAAGATCGGTCTTGGTGTCGCGCACGAAGTCGATGAGGTGCTGGCGGGTGCGCACGAAGGCTGCAACAGCCTTGGTCGGGTCGGCGGCCCAGCGGCCCAGCGGCTCGAGGATCCAGGGGGCCTGGCCTTTTTCCGGGTCCTCGGCGTACTGGAGGATGAGGGCGTCTTGCTCCTTGACGCCGTCGCGGCGGGCGGGCTGAGACGGCTGCTGGGCGATGATGTCCATCTCGCGAAAGTACATGTCGTCCTGCAGACCTAGATGTTCGACGATCTCGGCGATCGACCAGCGGCCCGGGTCTTCCTTGAAGCGCCACTGTGCGGGGGTCAGTCCCTTGGTGGCATCCACCACCAGGTCCCGCGTCTGAGCCAGTCCGTCCAGCAGGAACTTTCGCTCGGCTTCGGTCCACACCATCGAGCTGCTGACCGAGGCGGCGAGAGCGGTGATTCCGAGGAGAGCGAACATCATGCGACCGTAACACACGCCACGTGAGCTGCTGCTCGGGTGGTGGGTGCGGTTCAGCGGCGCTTGGGGGGAGGGGCCGGCTGCTCCACGATCTGGCGCAGGCGGTCGATTGCGCGGTCCCAGCTGGCGGAGATGCTGTCGAGGAAGACGCGGGCGTCGTCCAGCCGGCGGGGGTTGATGGCGTACAGGACCTCCCGCCCGCGCTTCCGGTGATGGACCAGGCCGGCACCCTCCAGCACCTGCAGGTGCTTGACGATCGCCTGGCGGGTGACGCGCGCGCCGTCGGAGAGCGCGGTGGCGGACTGGGCGCCGTCGCGGCCCAGCCGCTGGACCACCGACAGTCGGGTGTCGTCGCCGAGGGCGAAGAAGACCTCGGCGACGGCGGGTTCAGGCGCTCTCGACATGTTTGCGCAGGTTCTCTGCCTGGGCGGCCCAGCCCCCCTCGTTCATGCGGAAGGCGCGCGCCCGGCGGTGGGCGGGCACGCGATCGAACCCCGATTCGACGATGTGAAGCAGGGTGCCGTCGGCGGCGGGCTCCAGCCGGAACTCCACCAGGGTGGTGGGCTCGTGGTCGGGGTCGGCCTCGGCGTCGATGCCGTAGGGGATCCAGCGGAAGCTGAAGTAGCGCTCGGGCTCGATGCGCTCGACCGTGCAGAACACGGTGCTGCCCTGGGGCACTTTCAGGCCCGAGGGGGTGAGGCCGGCGCTCTTCTGGGCCGCGATGATCGCCGCCTCGTCGAGGGCCCGGTCGAACGTGCCCTTCATCGTCTTGCCGGCGACGAAAGGCCCCTCCAGGGTGAAGCCGAACCAGCGCCCGAACTCCTGCGCGTCGGCGATTGCCCGCCACACCCGCGCCACGGGCGCGCGCAGGGTGACACGTTTCTCGATCCGGTCTGTCGATGATGCCTGGGTCATGTGCAACCTCCTGGTTGCAATATAGGTCGGGCCCGATCCATGTGCAACCAGTTGTTTGCACGTCAGCTCGGGTCAGGGCGGACACGCGGGCTGTCCTCCCCACCACCCCGACGGGATCCTACGCGTTCACCCGCTCGAAGCCGTCGCTGCTCCACTCCTCGCTACCGACGCCGTGGTGGACGATGAACAGGCCGCCGGGATCGTATTTTCGTTTGATCGCTCGCAGTTTCGGGTAATTGCTGCCCCAGTACGCCTCTTGCCAGGAGGGATTGAAGTAGTTGCTCTCCGAGACGTACGACCCCGCGCCGGGGGCGATCTTGCGCAGCTCGGCGGCGGCGCGATCGATCGCGAGCTTGCGCCGGCGAGCGGCGGCGACGTCGACGGGAGGCCGTGACAGGCCCGGGTACGCCGCTCCCTCGCCGTCGGCGATGATCGCCAGCACGAAGGCGTCCAGCACGGCCGGGTTGGTGGCGGTGTTCCTGGTCGCGGCCACCGCCTCCGCGGGCGCGCCGGCGATCCCCTTGTTGAAGTGAAGCTCGACCTTGTGGTGGCGGCTGGCGGCGTACAGCGCTTCCGCCAGGCGGCCCCGCTGAGCCTGCTGAAGCAACGACGACGGCAGCCAGAGCGAGTCGTAGCCGTGAATCAGCCAACCCACCTGGCCCTGATCACCCTCCCACCAGGCGTGACTCGCGGGCGCACCCGGCCGCGGGTCGCGGACCATGTTGTGGCTCCCCCTGCGCTCCCATTCGGCCACGTTCCAGAAGTCACGCGGACGGGTGATCGCGCCGGCCTTCAGATCGGCCCCGCTGAGCTCCTTGGAGCTCTTCACGAGGTCGAAGAACGGCTGCCACACGCGCCTGGCCTGGTCGACGTCGAGTCCTGGACCGATCATCGACAGCTCGAGCGTGTTGTCCGACGTGAGTCTCATCTGCTCGCCCCAGTGCGGGTTGAACAGGCTCTCGCTGTAGAAGTCGACCACGCGCGCGATCAGGCGTCGGAAAGCGTCGTCCGAGCTCGCCTTCACCTTGCCGAGCGCGTAGCAGAAGGACTGCGGCAGCTCGTGCGTGCGCAGGGTGACCCTCGTGACCACGCCCCAGCTTCCGCCCCCGCCGCCCTTGAGGGCCCAGAACAGGTCAGGGTGCTGGCGCGCGTTCGCGATCCGCACGCGGCCGTCGGCGGTGACGATCTCCGCTTCCAGCAGGCCGGCGGCGGCGGTCCCGAAGCCCTTGGAGAATGATCCGAACCCGCCGCTCTGTACCAGCCCCGCCACGCCGACGCTGGTGCAGCCTCCGCCCTGGACGTAGCGTCCGGCCCGCGTGGTGACCGCGTCGTACAGATCAATCCACATCGCGCCGGCGCCCGCGCTGACGGCCGGTACGGGCGCGCAACGCCCGTCGCAGCCCGCCGGGACGAACGCGTCGTGCACGACCACCTGGTTCATGGCGCGCGTCCAGATCAGCAGCGAGTCGGGCGCGTTCGACGTGCCGAGGTAGCTGTGGCCGGTGCCTTTGACCACCAGACGCAGGTCATGCTCACGCGCGAAGCTCACGGCGGCGGCGACGTGGGCCGCGCTCTTCGCGCCGACGGCGTATTCGCTCGCCGCAGGCGTCCAGGCGTCGACCCACCCGGAGGACTCGGTTCCCGACGGCTGATCGCTGACGAAGAAGGGGTTGCGCCTGTTCTTCATCAGATCTGCGCAGGCCGCGCCGCCCGGCTCGGCCTGGCAGGGGGCAAACAGCGACCCGGGCCGGATCAGGTTGCCCCCGACCTCTTGACCGAGCTTGTTCCACTGCGCCGCGCCCGGCCACCCCGCATCCGCCGGACGGACGCGCCGCCGCCCCCCGACCCGTGCCCGGACGGGCGCGGGCAACCACGATGCGAAGATCGCACCCAGGGCTGCCGCCGCGACCTTGATGAAACTTCGCCTGTCTTGCCCGCGATTCGAGGCCACCGACCACTCCGGAGGTGAGACCAGACCAGGTGCAGAATAGCGTTTACATCGCGGGAGGTCATGGAGCGTGGACGGGACATTGACACCCGGGAGTGACGCTGACTACGATGCCTCTTTGCCGAGCGTGCCGCTCGAACCCCCCTCGTCATTCGACGCAAGAAGTACGGAGGAATGAAATGAAAGGGCTCTCGGTCGCCGCGGCCGCGCTCTGCGCTGGCGCGTTCCTCGGGTATCCGGAAGTGGCGTCTGCCAACACCGCCCACAGGGTTGCGATCGAGCCGTTCGTCGGCCTGTCAACGCCCACGTTCCGTGACCAGACAGCCGTTGCGCTGACCGGGCTCGGACACCTGGTGCTGCCGGCCAGAGAAGTCGCCGCTGCCATGTCGAACCTCCGCATGATGCGGATCTCCGACAACTTCGGCGCGCTCGCCCGGGAGCTGAAGGCGACGATCTTCGTGCAGGGCTCGATCTGGACGGAGAGCCGCAAGCTGGTCATGGGCCGGCTGGTCCTCCGAGGTCCGACCGGCGTGCTGGTCGGCGAGGTGGACTGGAGCGGTCGAAATCTGTCCGATGTGATGGCGAAGATCCGCACCACCATCGCTGGGCGTCTGGCCGCGGTCCTGGGCGGTCGAGCCGATGGCGCACCGGTGGCTGCGCCGTCCGAGCCGTTCGAGCGCGTGAGCAACCCCGGGTCGGGGACGGTGGTCGAGGTCGATCCGGGCGACGGGATCAGACGTGGCCCCGTCGGCGCTGTCAGCGAGGACGAGGAGAGCCCATCGGACATCTCGGCGACGAAGTCAAAGCGAGGGCGTGGCCCGGCTGCGAGCACCCTCGATGTCTCCGCGGGCCCGCACCTGTATTCGCGCACGTTCCTGTACCGGGGCGAGCAGGTGGGAACACAGCGAGACTTCCGGCAGGCCATGCCGGCGCTGACGGTTTCGGCGGATTATTTCGTCCTGCCCTGGCTGGGTGTGTCGCTGAGCGGAGAGTACTCGCTGACGATCCCGTCGCGGGACGGCGACGGCAACCGCTTCACCACCTCCTCGCTGGGCTATTCAGCCACCGTCCAGGGGCGATTCGACGTGCTGGGAGCGAGCGTCGAGCCCGCTGCGGGCTTCGGCGAGAATGCCTTCGCCGTCAAGGAGGTCGACGTGGCGGCGGACGGGCCGCAGGTGGCGGACGTGGTCTACCGGCAGATCAAGGCGGGAGCTTCGGTGCGCATCCCGCTGGGCAGCCGCGTGGCGCTGCTCGCGGGCGCCCATTACCTGCATCTGCTCGCGGTAGGCCAGCTGGCATCGGACGACTACTTTCCGAACATCAGGGGACTTGGCGGGGAAGGCTTCGGCGGGCTCGCGGTCGCGATCGCCTCGCGGTTCGAGCTGCGGGCCGCCGGAACGTGGCGGCAGTATCTGTTCACGATGAACAGCCTTCCGACCGACGCGCGGCAGGCCGACGGAGCGACCGACCAGTACCTGGGCGTCAACCTGGTCCTGGCCTACCGGAACTAGCGGCGGCCCGCGGCCTCCCGGGCGCGCCACTCCCCCGGGGTGCGCCGTGGAATCGTTTGCAGCCAGCCGCGGTGCTCGGGTCTACACAAAAATGCACAATAGCCATGGCTCACCGGCATATGGTTGAGACGCCATGGAATCGACCAGCCCACGCTCGTCCTTTCGCCTGCTCCTGACCGCCATTGCCTCGATCACCGCCTTCGCGGCGGCCTGTTCCGGGGACAAACCGCCACCACAACCGCCCCCCACCGCTGGCAGCGGCGGCTCTGGTCCCGGCGCCGGGGGTTCCGGCGGCCGGGGCGCCGGCGGTGCCGGCGGCATGGCCGGGGAG
>JBKPRZ010000037.1:0-21712 GCA_046734815.1 Myxococcota bacterium
ATAGATGATGTCGGCTCCGCACCCGAGCACCGCGAACGTCCGCCCGCCGGCGTCCAGCGCGCCCTGGTGCGCGGCGGCGTCGACGCCGATGGCGCCTCCCGAGACGACCGCCCAGCCGGCGCGCGCGCAGGCCGCGGCGACGGCCGAGGTCAACGCGCAGCCCTCGCCGGTGGCCGCCCGGGCGCCGACGATGGCGACCGTCGGGCCTGACCCCGGCAGGGCTCCTTTATGATGGAGGGGAGACGGCGGCCGGGACAGGCGCTCGAGCCGCCCGGGATACGAGGGCGCGCCGCGATCGACGCACAGGACGGGGAAGGAAGGCATCCGAGCCGTTCTCGGCGCGCAGGCTTCCAGGTTGTCCACCCTCATGGCGAAGGGAAGCAGATAGCGCCGCCGCGGGGGGCCGTCAAGGGTTCCGGAATTTTCCCAAATGATTCCAGCAATTTGCCGGCAGGCCCATCCGACCGCCCTGGTCAGTGCCCCTTGCGCAGCTCGGCAACCTCGCCGATCCGCAGCTCCTTGCTGGACCGGGCGACCCACGCCACCGAGACCGTGTCGTTGACTTCCATCACCCAGAGCTCGGCGACCACTTCCTTGGGATAGCGCATATCCGGCTTTGCCCAGCCCTCCATGATCGGCCGGTAGCCGTCTCCGCGACGCACCACGAAGATCCGGTTGCCCACCGCCAGCCCGTCCTTGTTGCCCCGGGACAGCACCACGAAGTTCTCGGCCGCCAGCAGCATGGTGGGCGAGAACGCCGCCACGATGCGCGCCTCCAGGTTGGTGGCCGCCGGCTTGGGCTCGATGCTCTTGAAGAGGCGCACCTTGCGGCTGACAGCGAAGCCGCGCTCGACCGGCTCGACCAGGTCCAGCAAGGTGCCGCGGGCGATGTTGCGATCGGAGATCTGATCGACCACCACGTCGCCGTAGACCCGCACCAGGTAGCCCAGCACCGCGCCGGTCTCGGGGGCCCGCACCGGGTTGGAGGTGTCGGCCACGAACACCGAGTAGCGCTCGCCCGCGCGCAGGGGCTTGTTCTTGTCGAAGCTGATGTAGGCCTGGTCGCTGGAGGCCAGCATGATCTTCTCTTCGCGCGAGCCGCTGATGCGCGCGCTCTCGGCCAGGGCCTCCTTGTCGATGAAGCCCGCCTCGCGCAGCACCACCGACTGCCCGTCGCTGGCCACGTTGCGGCGGACGTTGCTGACCCGCATCCCGCTGCGCGGGGCGGTCACCGACGGTCGCGCCGCCGTGCCGGCCCGCAGACGGATCACATCGCCGGGGAAGAGCCAGTGCGGGTTGGTGACCTGGGGGTTCTCCGCCCACAGGCGCGGCCAGCAGAAGGGATCGGCGAAATATTGCTCGCACACCGAGGACATCGTCTCGCCCTTGGTCACCACGTGCGTTTCCGGCAGGCCGGAGACCTGGTCGCCAGACGGCGCCGACCCGTCGCCGCCGGTCATGCTGTCGAGCCCGTACACACCCGCGCGCCCGCTGAGCGAGGGCGGGGGCGGCGCCTGCAGCCGGCGGACGGAACCGTCAGCGGAGCCCTCCTCCTCGGACGGCGCGGCCCCGCGGCCGGACTGGGAACGGTCGAAGGAGACCGAGGCCTTGGGCTTGGCGCCGCGCTCGATGGCGTCGATGTCGGGCAGCGACAGCTCCTCCTCGCTGCTGGGCTGGGGCATCCGCGGCTGCGCCGAGCCCGCCGGCAGAAACAGCGCCGATGCCAGCAGCCCGACGCCCATGCCCAGCGCGGGCCCGCGCCAGAAACCGGCCGCCCGCCAACCCGACCCGGACCCTCGGCTCGACCTGCGCATCAATGCACCTCCTTCACGGGATGGACCGCCTTGCCTTCCGGCGCGGCCGGCACCGTCCCCAGTTCTTCAAGCTTGGCGGCGGCCAGCCGGGAGGCCGGATGCCGCGGGTAATTGCGGGTCAGCTCGGTCAGCGCCTCGCGACCGGGCCGCACGCTGCCCAGGGCGAGGTACGAGTACCCGAGCTTCAGCAGCGCATCGGGCACCTTGTTGCCGCGCGAGAACTTCTCGACCACCCGGCGGAACTCGCGCAGGGCCATCGAGTAGTCCTTGCGGTGGTAGTAACACTCACCCAGCCAGTACTGGGCGTTGTCGGCGAACTCGTGGTTGGGGTAGCGCTTGAGGAAGGCGCGGAACGCCTCGATGGCCTCGCCGGTCTGGCCGGTGCGCAGCTGCTCGAGGCCGTACTGGTAAAGCGTCCCCTCCGAGCTGTCGGCGTTCTTGATGGCCGGCTCGTCATCGCTCTCGATCCGGGCGGCGGCGGCGTGCGCGCGCGGGCGCTCGGGCGTGCCCTCGACGATCTCGCCGGCCGGCTCGTTGCTCCCGC
The DNA here is from genome assembly GCA_046734815.1 of Myxococcota bacterium. GTDB lineage: Bacteria > Myxococcota_A > Polyangia > Fen-1088 > Fen-1088 > CAVYGB01. Next base: position 2,359 of record JBKPRZ010000037.1, read on the forward strand.
TGCCCCACAGCCGCAGCAGCGGACGCTTGCCCGGCCGCTCGTCCGCGGCCGCCCCGGCGTACTCCACCGGTGCCTCGTCGACCAGGCTCTTGGGGGCGTCGCTGGCCTCGGGCGGCTGGGGCGTCTCGTGCCCCGGCTTCAGCTTGGTCTCGGGCAAGGTCGGCGGCGGCGCCGGCTCGGCGGCGGGCGCGGGCGGCGCTCCGGCGCGGCGGCTGTCCAGCTCGGCCTGCAGGACGAACACCTGGTTCTCCAGCTCCTCGATCTTGCGGGTGTAGGCCGTGTTCTGCGCCCGCAGGTTGGTCACCGTACGATTCAGCTCGGCCTCCGGCGTAGCCGGCTGTCCGGTGGCGCAGCCGATCACCAGGAGGGCGACGGCGACGACGGATGTCCTGAGGAGGGGAGAGACCATGGAACGCCCGCCAGCGTTCCTTTGCATCGGCGGATGGCGGGTGGGGGTAAAGTGATCCCGGGACGGATACCGTCGTACAGCCGGCCCGCCGGCTCGGTTCGGTGTTCGGCCGACGGCTGCCGCCGCCGTGCCGTGCCCACCTGGAGGAAAACCACTCCGGAGGCCACGACATGGTGCAGGGCAAGACCTGGGCGGCCGCCGCGCTGGCGCTATCCCTCCTCGGCGGACGCGCGCGCGCAGCTGACGATACCGTGCCGATCGACGAGCACACCGCCGCGATGGTCGGCGACGGTCGGCTGAAGCTGGGCGTGCTGGCCTTCGAATACGGGCTGACCTCCTGGCTATCGGTCGGCTCGGACACCCTGGCCTGGCTGGCCGGGGTGGTCAGCCCGGTGTTCGCGCCGAACCTGCACTTCAAGGCCCAGCTGCTCCAGCGCGAGCGTTACGCGGTGTCTGCCCAGCTCGCGGGCTACTACGCCAATGCCACCAACGACGAGGCCGACGGCCACCTGTTCACCGTGCCGCTCACCCTGATCGGGTCGGTCGAGGTCTTTCCCCGGCTGTGGATGCACGCCGAGCTGAACTACAACTGGACCCGGGCGGTCGGCGCCGGCGATCTCGACAAGGTCACCATCAACGGGGAGGCGGCCACCCGCTCGGGCCAGCTGGGCCTGATGTTCGAGTACCGGCTGACCCGGGTGGTGTCGTTCCTGGCGCGCGGCCGCTATCAGGCGTTCAGCCGGCCGGTGGTGTTCACCGGAACGGGTGACCCCGACCCCTACACCCGCGTCGACGTGCAGGCCCAGACCATGCCCGACCCCGAGCACCCGTGGATGGCGGTGGGGGCGCTGGCGCTGACCTGGTCACACGTCGGTCTGGTGATCGGCGGCGGCTACGGCTCGTACTTCGTCCCCGGCGCGAACCTGGCGGTGACCGACAGCGGTTTCGTGCCCGAGGGCTCGCTGTGGGTCCGCTTCTGAAAGGAGCTGCCATGCGCGGTCCCACCTGCCTTCTCCTGATCACCGCCCTGGCCGCCGGCTGCGGGCCCGACGAGATCACCCTGCCCACGCCGCCCGCGACCGTGCTGCCGCCGGTCGAGGCCTACGATCAGCCCACCGGCACCGTCCCGGTCGACCAGCTCGCCGCCACGGCGACCGACATGCAGGCGCGCTTCGACCGGCTGAACGAGAGCCGGATGGTGGACATCCTGGTCACCTTGCTGTCGTCGCTGCGCCGGCGGCTGGACGACGGCGGGCTGCCGGTCGACCCGGCCGAGCCCACCGAGGCGTCGGTGGACGCTTCCGCCCAGGTGCACCGCACCTGCCGCGGCTGGGACGACGCCACCACCCCCGACCCGGATGACGGCACCCTGGAGCTGACCGCCCTGATCGCGCACGGCCAGCTGGAACGGCGGCTGTGGACCATCGCCGACGCCTGCCACGCGCGCGTCGACATCGTGGGCTCGCGCGCGGCCTACGGGTACATCGACGGCGTCCTCGGCATCACGCTGCTCGGTCAGGCGCCCAGCCGGCTGGAGGAGCTGCGGGTGATCGTCCACGTCGACGGGACCCTGGGCTCGGACAAGCAGCAGACCCGGGCGACGATCGACTTCCGCTTCGTCTACCCGACCCTCGAGGTCCTGCGTCCGGTCAGCGACGGCGTGATCGTCGCCTCGGTCGGTTCCGACGGCATCCAGATGCGCGGCCGCAACGGCACCTTCACCTGCAACCTGCGCATGGGGACCTGCGGCTCGCAGTGATCTCGGCTGGCGGCCGTGGGTATACTGCCCGGACCCACGGCCGAGCCATGCCACACCCTGCTTCATCCCCGCGACCCCTCCTGCTCGCCGCGGCGGGCCTGCTGCTCCTGCCGGCTGTTCGCGCCGGCGCACAGGAGCTGTTCGATGCGCCCTCGCCCACCCGCGGGGTCATGATCCCCAACGGCGCGGTGGCTGGCGACGCCGACGCCACCACCCTCGAGACCAACCCCGGGCAGCTGGGGCTGGTCGACAGCGTGTCCACGGCGCTGGTGGCCGACCTGTGGGAGGACGGGGTCACGCGCGAAGGGCGCGGGGCGGGGCTGTTCTATGCGTCGCCGCTGCTGCGCGGGGTGAGCCTGGGCGCCTCGCTGCAGTGGCTGCACCCCAGCCTGGTCGCGCAGCCGTCGGACTACGGCAAGTTCTCCCTGGGAACCGGTTTCCGGCTGGGGCGCGGGCTGGGGCTGGGCGTTCTGTGGGAGCACCTGTTCCGGTCGCGCTACGCCGGGACCGACAGCTTCGCCGCCGGCATCGGCTGGCGGCCGCACACCGTGCTGGCGGTGGGCCTGGCCGGCTACGACCTGTTCCGCCCGCGCGCCGAGCCGGGCGGCGCCCGCATCCCGCGCGAGCTGGACTTCGAGGTGGCGGTGCGGCCGCTGGGGACGCCCCGGCTGGAGCTGGCCGGCGGGCTGCGCGCGCTCCAGAGCGGCGGCGACGCCGGGGTCAGCGACAAGACCAGCGTGTGGCCGCGCGGGCGGTTCACGGTGGGGCTGCTGGAGGGGCTGAGCCTGTTCGGCGAGTTCGATTCGCCGCGCGCCCGGCTAGCGGCGATCGACGCCAGCGGCACGCGCACGCCCGAGACCGAATACCGCGCCCTGCTGGGCCTGAGCGGCAGCCTGGATCGGCTGGTGCTGGGCGCCGCGGCGGTGGCCAACGTGCACAGCGAGAGCGCGGGCGACAGCCTGGACCGCGGCCCCGGCGCCAGCCTGGTGTTGCAGTCGTTCAGCAGCCGCCGGCCCGCGCTGGTCGACTTCTCGTACATCGCGCGCGTGCGGATGCAGGGACTGGAGAACGACCGGAGCTTCATCGAGATGGTGGTGGGCCTGCGCCGGCTGGGCGACGACCCGACGGTGGACGCCCTGCTGGTGCAGCTGGATCACCTGGACCTCGGCTACGGCCGCATCGAGGAGCTGCGGGGCGTTCTGGCCGACATCAACCAGACAAAGCCGGTGTTCTTCTGGCTGGCCCAGCCCTCGACCGGCGAATATTACCTGGCCTCGGCCGGCACCGCGGTGGCCCTGCACCCGGCCGGCGACCTGTTCCTGGCCGGTCTGTCGTCGACCCTGACCTTCTTCAAGAACACGCTGGACCAGCTGGGGGTGGCGGTCGAGCTGGTGCGCATCGCCGAATACAAGGGCGCGATGGAGCCGTTCGTGTTCACCGAATCGAGCGGGCCCGTGCGCGAGAACCGCAACGCCCTGATGGACGACCTGTTCGCCCGCCTGAAGGACGGCATCGCCCGCTCCCGCGCCGGCAAGGGCATCGACGGCGCGCGCATCGGACAGCTGTTCGACCGCGGTCTGTTCTCCGCCGCCGAGGCCAAGGACCTGGGCCTGGTCGACGAGCTGGCCGACGAGCGGCAGATGGAGAAGTTCGTCGAGAAGCGGCTGGGCCGACGCCTGGCCATCCGCGACGCCGACTGGGCCCGCCGCGAGACCGGCCGCTGGCGGCCCAAGCGGGTGGCCGTCATCCTGGTCGACGGCGCCATCACCGACGGCCGGCCCGGCGGCCTGCCCTCGCCGGTGCAGGGCGCGGTGGCCTGGTCAGACCCGATCCTCGACGCGCTCGAGGCGGTCCGGCGGGACCCCTCGGTCGGCTCGGTGGTGCTGCGGGTGAACAGCCCGGGCGGCTCCGCCTTCGCCTCGGACCGCATCGCCCGCGAGATCGTGCGCCTGCGCGAGGCCAAGAAACCGGTGGTGGTGTCGATGGGCGACACCGCCGCCTCGGGCGGCTATTACATCGCCGCCCCGGGCGACACGATCATCGCCTCGCCGTCGGCGGTGACCGGGTCGATCGGGATCTACGCCTTCAAGCTGGACCTGGCCAACCTGATCGGGAAGGTGGGCATCCGCACCGAGACCTTCACCCGCGGCGCGCGCGCCGACCTGTATTCGCTGTACCGCCCCTGGCGCCCGGACGAACGCGCGGTGGTCAACGACCGGATCACCACCCACTACCAGCAGTTCCTCAAGACCGTGGCCAGCGGCCGCAAGGACCGGGGCATCGACGAGAAGCGGGCCAACGACCTCGGCCGCGGCCGCGTCTACACCGGCTCGCAGGCGCTGACCCTGGGGCTTGTCGACCGGCTGGGCGGCATCGGCGCGGCCATCGACGAGGCCGCCCGCCGCGGCGGCGTCCCCACCGGCTCGGGCGGTCTGCCCGAGGTGGTGCTGCTGCCCAACGCCCCCAACGACCCGCTGGAAACCCTGCTGGCCCTGCGCAGATTCGTGAAGGTCGACGCCCAGGACGACGCCGATGGCCCCTCGCCGGCGGCGGAGCTGGACGCCGGTACCGCCTCGACCGTCGCCACCTTCATCGCCCGCCACGGCCGCCCCGCCGCGCGCCTCCTCCTCCCGCTGTTGCTGGGCCCCCCCGACGCAATCCAGGCGCGCCTGCCCTACGAGCTGGAGATCCGGTAGGCCCAGCGTACCCGTACCCGTCCTCGTCCTCGTCCTCGTCCTCGATGGTGATCTCCGAGGGCGTCCGAGGTACAGAGATCACCTTCGAGGACGAGGACGAGGACGATGACGAGGACGAGCACGAGCACGCGATGTCGCGGGCACATCACGAATAGCGCGTTAGCCCAGCTCGGCCAGAATCCGGTCGGCGCCGCGGGCGCGTAGTTGCTGGGCGAGATCCGTGCCCAGGGCGACGGCGTCGGTGGTGGGGCCCTCCACCCGCGCGCGGAGGATCTCGCTGGCGTCGGGGCGGCCCACCAGCGCGCGCACCAGCATGCGATCGGGGCGCACCAGCAGGGCGTGGCCGGCCAGCGGGGTGCGGCAGCTGCCGCCCAGGCCGGCCAGCAACGCGCGCTCGGCCGCCACGGTGGCCTCCGCCGTCGGGTCGGACAGCGCCTGCGCCAGCGCGCGCACGCGGTCGTCGCCGGCACGCGCCTCCAGGGCCAGCGCGCCCTGCCCGATGGCCGGCAGCATCGATTCCATGTCCAGCCGCTCGTTGATCTTGGCGCTGTACCCGAGGCGGTCCAGCCCCGCGCACGCCAGCAGGGCGGCGTCCACCACCCCTTCGCTCACCCTGCGCAGGCGTGTGTCCACGTTCCCGCGCAACACCTCCAGCAGCAGGTCCGGGCGCAGCGCCCGCATCTGGCAGACCCGCCGCAAGCTGGAGGTCCCCACCCGCGACCCGGGCGGCAGCTCGGCCAGCGTGTACCCGTTGCGGCTGACCAGCGCATCCCGCGCGTCCGCCCGCTTCGGGATCGCCACCAGCGCCAGCCCGGGCGCCAGCTCGGCTGGCACGTCCTTCAGGCTGTGCACCGCCAGGTCCACCCGCGACTCCTGCAGAGCCACCTCGATGTCCTTGACCCACACCTCCTTGCCCGCCACCGGCGGCACAGGACTCGCCTCCCACCCCACACGCGCAGACGCGTGTGGGGACCCCGGCTGGAACCGATCCCCCTCGGTCACGATGATCTCCTGCGCCACCTCCAGCCCGGGGTGGGCCGCACGCAGCAGCTCCGCGACGTGATCCGCCTGCCAGCGCGCCAGCGCGCTCCCGCGCGTCCCGATGATCACCCGGCTCACGGCGAAGACACCTTGCTCACGGCGATGACACCTTCTGTCCCTTGTCGGTCGGAGCGCCGTCGCCCACGTCCCTGTCGGAATCGTCCGCCACCGTCTGCAGCGGGGCCAGGTCGAACAGCCTGTGTACCGACTCGACGAGGTTCCCCTCTCCGTCGGCACCGGCGTCCTTCTTCAGCGCCACCATCGGATTGTGCAGCAGCTTGGCCACCATGCCGTCGGCCAAGGTCCGCAGCGCGCGCATCAGGCGCTCGTCCGCGCCGGGCGTGTTGCCGTGCACCCGCTCGATCTCCGCTCGGGCCACCGTCTCGAAGCGCGACCGCAGCGCCGCGATGGTGGGGCCCGCCGCCCGCCCGCGCGCGCCGGCCAGGAAGCGAGCCACCTCCTCCTCGATCAGCGCCTCGGCGCGGTTGGCCTCCTGGCGGCGGTCCTCCAGGTTGTCGGCCACCACCTTCTGTAGATCATCGATGTCGTACAGGAAGACGTCGTCCAGTTCGCCGACCGACGGGTCGATGTCGCGCGGGACGGCGATGTCGATCAAGACCAGCTGCCGGTGCCGGCGCGAGCGCTGCAGGTCCGCCACCATCCGCCGGTGCAAGATCGGTTCGCGCGATCCGGTCGAGCTGATCACGATGTCCGACCGGACCACCGCTGCCGCCAGCTGGTCCCAGGGCTCGACCGTGGCCCCCAGCCGCGCGGCCAGCTCCTGCGCGCGCGCCGGCGTGCGGTTGGCCACCGCCAGGCTGGCCCCCTCGCGCGCCAGCACCCGCGCGGCCAGGTCGGCCATCTTGCCCGCGCCCACGATCAGCACCCGCCGCCCCTCGAACCCGCCCCACACCCGGCGGGCCAGGTCGACCGCCACCGAGCTGACCGACACCCGCTGCTCGGCGATCCCGGTGTCGCGGCGGACCTTGCGCGCCACCCGGAACGCCCGCGAGAAAACCGCCTGCAGCAGCGGACCGGCGGTCCCCACCTTGGCCGCCAGGTCGTAGGCCTCCTTGATCTGCCCCAGGATCTGCGGCTCGCCGATCACCAGCGAGTCCAGCGAGGCCGCCACCCGGAACAGGTGCAGCACCGCCTCGTTGCGCAGCCGCGCGTACAGGTGGCGGCCCAGGGTGGCGTGGGCCGCAGGCTCATCCTCCGCCGCCGGGGCCGGGTGCAGCTGCGCGGCCAGCTGGCCACGCACGCTGGTCACCGCCTCGTCGGCGTCCGCGAAGGCGCCGTAGATCTCCACCCGGTTGCACGTGGAGATGATCACCGCCTCGCGCATGCCCGCCAGCGCGGCGGTGCGCTTGAGGTAGGCCTCCAGCTCGCCGGGCACGATGGCCAGCCGCTCGCGCACGGCCACCGGCGCCGTTCGATGGGAGAGCCCTATGACGAACAGCTCCATCGGGCTCAGGCCGTGTGTCGGAGGAAATACCCCACCAGCACGAGCGCCGTGGCCGAGAAGCCCGCCACCGTCAGCAGCGCCGCCCGCCGGCCGCGCCAGCCGCTGATCACCCGGGCCAGCAGCAGGCCGCCCAGCGCCAGCCAGGCCAGCACCGTCAGCAGGTATTCGGGCCGGATCGCCGCCCCCGTGCGCAGCAGGCCCAGCTTGGCGATCCAGGCCGCGCCGGTGATGATCGTCAGCGTGAACACCGGGAAGCCGAACGACACGCAGGCCGCCGCCAGCCGGTCCAGCGTGTCCAGCGGCGCGGTGTCGGTCTTCAGCACCTGATCGAAGCGCTTGCCCTTGAGCCGCCGCTCCTGCAGCAGGTACACCACCGCCAGCACCGCCGCCAGCGCGAAGGTCGCCACGCCGATGGTGGCCAGCAGGATGTGCACCGTGGCCAGCGGCGAGCCCAGCGGCGCCTCCGGCTGCTCGTCGGGAGCGATGCGCGCCAGCAGCAGCAGCACCAGCACCACCGGCACCGCGAACGCGCCCGCCGCCTGCACCCGGTAGCGGAAGGTCGCCACCACGAACCCGGTGGCCACCAGCCAGGCGATGAACACCATCGCCTCGGCCGTCGAGGACAGCGGGTGCTGCCCGCGGAAACAGCGCACGCCGATGTCCGCCAGCTGCAGCGCCCACGCCGCCACCATCACCAGCCGCCCGCCCCGCGCCGCCGCCGCGCCGAAACCGGCGTGGAACCCGAGATACAGCGCCGCCGCCAGCCCGTACAGAACCAGATACCCGATGACCAGCGGCTCCACCTGTCCTCCTATGCTCCGGCCGATCCGGCCGTGCGCAGCGCCGCCAGCGCGCGCCGGCCACCGTCGGGCAACTCGCCCACCGGGATGGCCAGAAAACCCGGCTCGACGTCGTAAGCCGCGTCGTCGAACAGCACCGACGTCATGTACGCCTCGGCGCCGAGCGCGTTCATGGCGTCTTCACCCTTGACCTTGCCGATGAGCCCGCGACGGTCGTCCCCGCCGCCGGCCACCCGGCGGAACAGCGAGGCGGCCTGCAGACGGAAGGTGCCCGAGCCGTCGCGCAGCGCGAGGATCTCGCCCCGTAGTTCGACCTTTTCCGTGGACACCCAGGCATCGATGGCGGCTTGCGAAATGAAAAGCTTTCCCGACATTTTTATGACTGCTCCCCTCCACCTAACGCCGGAACCCGCGAGGGATTCCAGCCCCTCGGCGCAAAGCGCCGCCCGGACCGTAACGGACTGCAAAAGCTAGCATCGGAAGGATCCCGGAACAAACCGAGCGCCGGGACACGGGACACGACACCCCGTCCGAAAGGTAACCGTTGCTCCCGTGCGGTATCCAAGTGAAAAAGGAATCGAGGAATCACCCAAGCCATGGCCAGTCCCAACGTCATCGAGGTCACCGACAGCAACTTCGCCACCGAGATCCTGAAGTCTCCGCTTCCCGTCCTGGTCGACTTCTGGGCGGTCTGGTGCGCACCCTGCCGGGCCATCGCGCCGCACGTCGAGGCCATCGCCAACGACTACGCGGGCAAGGTACGCGTGGGCAAGCTGGACATCGACTCGAACCCCGAAGTCGCCAGCCAGTTCGAGGTCCGCAGCATCCCCACCCTCCTCCTGTTCAAGGAGGGCAAGGTCATCGGCCAGCTCGTCGGCGCCGTCCCCAAGGCCAAGGTCGAGGACATGGTGAAAAAGGCGCTCTGACGCTCCGCACTTTCCGTCCCAGTAGCTCCGGATCCAGCTTCGTGCGCTCGGAGCGGCAGCCGCCGGCGGGGCGGTCAGCCGCGCGCTAGCCAGGCGGCGAAGGCGGAGGCGACGGCGAGGGCGCCGACCAGGACGCCGATGATCAGGCCGCGGGAGAAGCGGCGGGGCCGGGCGGCGTCGGAGGGCTGGGAGACCTCGCCCGAGCGCGGGGTGGGATGGTACAGGGCCTCGCTGTTGCTGCTGGGGGCCGCGGCGGCGGGCGGGATCGGCGGAGGCAAGGTCGGGCGGCGGGCGGCCTGGTAGTCGTCCTGCGCCCAGGCGCGCGTGTCGATGAATTCGCCGGTGGGCTGCGCCGGCAGCGGGGCCACCGGGGCGCCGGCGGGCTGCCCGCCGGGGGCCTCGGAGCCGTCCTGGAAGTCGACCGAGGTGAAGCCCTGGATCTCGTCCTGCAGGAGGGTGTCGATGATGTTGGTCCGAGGCTTCCGGGTAGCGCCGGAGATGCCGGCCTGGTCCTCCAGGCAGCCGCGCACCAGCTCGGAGATGTCCCGCTGGATCATCTTCAGCCCGCGCGAGAACAGGTACTGCGCCAGCGCGTCCTGCAGGTCGGTCGCGCTCTGGAAGCGGTCGTCGGCCCGGCGGGCCAGCGACTTGCGGACGACCTCCTCCAGCTCGGGCTCCACCTCCTGGTTCTGCGTGCCGATGGGTGGGATGCGGGCGGCCCGCACCAGCTCGACGGTCTGGTAGTCGGACTCGCCGTAGAACAGGCGCTTGCCGGTCAACATCTCGTACAGCAAGATGCCCACCGCGAAGATGTCGGCGCGCCGGTCGACCTCCTCGCCGCGCGCCGCCTCGGGCGACAGGTAGCTCATCTTGCCCTTGACCACGCCGGGGTCAGTGGTCTCGACCTGCACCGCCGCCTTGGCCAGGCCGAAGTCGGTGACCTTGATCTCCCCGTTGCGCGACAGCAGCACGTTGGGCGGCGAGACGTCCCGGTGGACCAGCCCCAGCGGCCGCCCCGTCTCGGGATGGACGGCCTCGTGGGCGTAGGCCAGCCCCTTGCAGACCTCCATGATGATGTAGACGGTCTGCCCGATGGTGAGCACGCGGTTGATCCGGCGCCGCCACTCCAGCAGCTGCTTCAGATCCACCCCGTCGACGAACTCCATCACGATGAAGTACGTCTCGTCGGCGTGGCCGATGTCGAACACCTGGACGATGTTGGCGTGCTGGAGGTGCAGCGACAGCCGCGCCTCGTCCAGGAACATGGCGACGAACTTCTTGTTCTTCGTCAGCGCCGGCAGAACGCGCTTGATGGCGACGTTCTTGCGAAATCCCTGGATGGATTCGGCGACGCCCTTGAAGACCTCCGCCATTCCGCCCGCGGCGATCCGTTCCGTTATGCGATAGCGGCTATCGGACATACCTGACCGGCCCGGGCGCTACACCTGCGCCCACTATATCAGAGGCGTCGTCAGGCACAATTGACGCGCGAACGGCCAGACACCCACACTGCACACTCCGCTCCCCAGCAGCCGGTCGACCTCCACCGGTCGACCGGTCGTCAGTCCGCCATCTAGTCTTCGAGCGCGCCGACCCCGGTGATGCGCTCGCCCCCGCCCTCGGCGGAGGCCTCATCGCCGGACTCCTCGTCGGCAAAGCCGCCCCGGCCGGCCTGGGCGATGGCGGCCTCTTCCTTCTCGCTCTGCTCCTTGCACTCGATGCACAGGGTGGTCACCGGGCGGGCCAGCAGGCGGCGGAAGGAGATGAACTCCCCGCACTCCTCGCAGACGTCGATCCCGCCGTTTTCCAGGCGGGTCAGCTGCTTGTTGATCTTGCCGAGCAGGAACTTTTCGCGGTCGTGCAACCGCATCTCGGTCGAAAACAGCTCCTCCTCCATCGATTCGTCGATGGAGTCGCGGCCGATGTTGCGCTCGTGGTTCATCGAGTAGTTGAGCGCGTTCTGGCTCGTGCGCTGCAGCCTCTGGCGGGCCTGCTCGAGAACTTTACGGATCTGGGACTTCTCGGTCTCGGTCAACATGGGTCGATCCCTCGAATGCGGTTCTAAGTACAGGGTCGTCAGGGGTGGGCCACAAGTTTAGAAGAAGTCACCCCGGGCAAAAAGCCGAATGACTGCGTATGGCCAGGTTGCAGGGCACGGCTTCGTGTTGGCGGCGGCCGCCTGTGGGCTTTTCACCTTCCGCAGGCTCGGATCAGGAGGCTTTCTTCTCCCTCACCAGCTGCGGCCGCCCGCGCGAGACCACGACATCCTTCGTGACTACGCATTCGGACACGCCCGTCAGCGAAGGGATTTCATACATCACATCCAGCATCACTTCTTCAAGAATCGCCCGCAGCCCGCGCGCACCCGACTTCCGGCGTGCAGCCTCTTCGGCAACGCTTCGTAAGGCATCTTCAGTGAAGCGCAGCTTGACCCCTTCCATGGCCAGCAGCTTCTCGTATTGCTTGACCAGCGCGTTCTTGGGCCGCCACAAGATGTTCACCAGATCGTCGACGTCAAGTTCGTCGGCCGAGACGATGATCGGCAGGCGGCCCATGAACTCGGGAATCATCCCGTATTTGATGAGGTCCTCTGTACGGGACATCGCCCGCAGCGCGTTCTTGTCCTCCTCGCCCTTGGCCATCGCCGCGCCGAAGCCGAGACCGCGCGCACCGACGCGACGCCGCACGATCTCTTCCAGTCCGTTGAACGCGCCCGTGCAGACGAACAGGATGTCGGTGGTGTCGACCTGGATCAGCTCCTGCTGCGGACGGTTGCGGGCGCCGTCGGGCGTGATGGAGGCCTGCTTGCCTTCCAGGATCTTCAGCAGCGCCTGCTGAACGCCCTCGCCCGAGACGTCGCGGGTCACCGAGGGGCCGCCGCCCTTGCGCGCAATCTTGTCGATCTCGTCGATGCACACGATCCCGCGGGCGGCCTTGTCGGCGTCGTTGCCCGCGTTCCGGTACAGCGCCTTGATCACGCTGTCGACGTCCTCGCCGACGTAGCCGGCCTCGGTCAAGGTGGTCGCGTCGGCGATGGCGAAGGGGACGTCGAGCTTGCGCGCCAGCGTCTGGACCAGCAGCGTCTTGCCGCAGCCGGTGGGGCCCAGCAGCAAGATGTTGCCCTTCTGGATCTCGACGTCGTTCTTGCCGTGCTGCCCGATCCGCTTGTAATGGTTGTAGACCGCGACCGCCAGCGCCTTCTTGGCGCTGTCCTGTCCGACGACGTATTTGTGGAGCTCGTCGTAGATCTCCTTGGGGCGCGGGTAGCGAGGACGTTCGGCTGCTTCTTCCTTGGCGAGAATGTCGTTGCACAGAGCCACGCATTCGTCGCAGATGAACACGCGGGGGCCGGAGATGAGCTTGCGCACCTCGCGGCGGCGTTTCCCGCAGAACGAGCAGTGGAAATCGTCCATCTCGACAGAGTATTGCATCGGCCCCCACCTAAGCCAAGCGTGAGATGACCTCCCACTCCTCGGCTCCGGCCCGGCCGTCGGCCCCCCCGATGACCGCACTCTGGGTCCTCCCCTTCCGCCTGTCGTCAGCGCAGTGACGACTCCCCCCGGACAGCGCAAGGGTTATGATGCAGTTTACCTCTTGACTTTGGATCCATCGGTTTCCATGGCCATCTCCCTCGGTGATCCCGCCGGGATCGGCCCCGAAGTGGTGGTGCGTGCGCTCGCGCAGCGGCCGCGGCTGCGCGCCGTCGTGTTCGGCGACGCGGGTGTGCTGGCGCGGGCGGCGCGCGCCGCCGGGGTGCCGGCCCCGAGTGCTGAAAACGTCCGTCAGGTCACGCAGCTGGCAGACGGCGAGGTGGTTCCCGGGCGGCCGGACGCGTGCTCGGGGCAGGCCCAGGTGCGCTACCTCCGCGCCGCGACCGAGGCGGTGCTGCGCGGCGAGCACCCCGCCCTGATCACCGCCCCGATCTCGAAGGAGTGGGCGGGACGCGCCGGGTTCGGGTTCCCGGGACACACCGAATACCTGGCCGAGGCGGCCGGTGTGACCGAATACGCCATGATGCTGGCCGGGCCGCGGCTGCGTGTGACGCTGGCGACCACCCATCTCGCGCTGCGGGACGTACCGTCGGCGCTGTCGGCAGGCAGCATCGCGTCCGCCATTCGCTTGACGGCCCGGTCGTTGCGCGAAGGTTTCGGGCGGTCGCTGCCGCGCATCGCCGTCGCGGGGCTGAATCCCCACGGCGGTGAGGCCGGCCGGTTCGGCGACGAGGAGGCGCGCCTGGTGGCTCCGGCCATCACCGAGGCCCGGCTGCGCCTGCAGGAACAAGGGGTGGCGGCGGAGATCAGCGGACCGCACGTTCCCGACGTGGTCTTCCGGCAGGCAGCCGACGGCGTGTTCGATGCGGTGGTGGCGCTGTACCACGACCAGGGGCTCATCCCGGTCAAGCTCCTGCACTTCGATGAGGCCGTGAACGTGACCCTGGGTCTGCCTTTCGTGCGGACCTCACCCGATCACGGCACTGCGTACGACATCGCCGGCACGGGGAAGGCGCGGCCCGAGAGCTTCCTGGCAGCGCTGGACCTGGCGGAGTCGTTGGTATCCCCGCGTCCGGCGGACAACGGGTAAAATCGATGGCGCCCTGATTCAGCGGCGGCGCGCTTCTGCCGTATACAACTCGAGGTGTGAGGAATGTGTGGAATAGTCGGTTACGTCGGTGATAAGCAGGCGACCCCGATCCTGATCGGCGGTCTGCGGCGGCTCGAGTACCGCGGTTACGACTCGGCGGGCGTGGCGGTGTCGAACGGCCACGGCGCCAAGGTGGTGCGTTGCCGGGGCAAGCTGTCGGCGCTCGAGAAGTTGCTGGAGACCGACCGTCCCAGCGGCACCATCGGCATCGGCCACACCCGCTGGGCCACCCACGGGCGGCCCTCCGACGAGAACGCGCACCCGCACAAGGTCGGCCCGGTGTCGGTGGTCCACAACGGGATCATCGAGAACCACGTGGGCCTGCGCGTGCGACTCAAGGCCTCGGGGCGCACGTTCACCTCCGAGACCGACACCGAGATCGCTGCTCACCTGATCGACGAGGCGCTGAAGCAGGGGGCCCCCACCCTGCTCGAGGCCGTGCGCAAGGCGCTCCGTCAGGTCGAGGGCGCCTACGCGCTGGTGGTGCTGTCGGACCTGCATCCCGATCGGGTGGTGGCAGCCAAGAACGCCTCGCCGATGGTGATCGGGCTGGGCCGGGGCGAGACCTTCCTGGCCTCGGACGTGCCGGCGCTGCTGGAGCACACGCGCGAGGTGATATTCCTCGAGGACGGCGACATCGCCGAGCTGACCCGCGAGGGCATCCACGTCAGCGACGTCGAGGGGCGGACCTTGCAGCGGGCGCCCAAGACCATCAAGTGGGACGCGGCCCAGGCCGAGAAGGCCGGCTTCCCCCACTTCATGCTCAAGGAGATCCACGAGCAGCCGCGCGCGGTGACCGACACCCTGCGGGGCCGGTTGCTGCCCGACAAGAACGACGCCTTCCTCGACGGGTTCGAGGCGGGGTCGCAGGTGCGGCGGGTGGTTCTGCTCGCCTGCGGCACCTCGTACCACGCCGGCCTGGTAGGCAAGTTCCTGATCGAGTCGGCCGCGCGCATCCCCTGCGAGGTGGACCTGGCCAGCGAGTTCCGCTACCGCGACCCGGTGGTGCAGCCGGGCGACCTGGTGGTGGGGATCTCCCAGAGCGGCGAGACCGCCGACACCCTGGCGGCGATCAAGGAGGCCAAGGCCCGCGGCGCGCGCACCCTGGCGATCTGCAACGTGGTCGATTCGGCCATCCCGCGCGCCTGCGACGGGGCGCTGTACACGCACGCCGGTCCGGAGATCGGCGTCGCCTCCACCAAGTGCTTCACCGCCCAGCTGGCGGCGCTGTCCTTGCTGGCCGTCCACCTGGGGCGGCGGACCGGGGCGCTGTCGGACGCGGCCGCGGCCGAGCTGATCTGCGAGCTGATGCTCATGCCGCAGAAGATGGCCTACACGCTGTCGCACATGATGGGACCGATCCAGGCCATCGCCCAGGAGTTCAAGGGGGCCAAGGACTTCCTTTATCTGGGGCGCGGGACCAACTATCCGATCGCGCTCGAGGGGGCGCTCAAGCTCAAGGAGATCTCCTACATCCACGCCGAGGGCTACGCCGCCGGCGAGATGAAACACGGCCCCATCGCGCTGATCGACGACGGCATCCCGGTGGTGGTGATCGCCCCGCGGGGCAAGGGCTACGACAAGGTGCTGTCGAACCTGGCCGAGGTGCGCGCGCGCGAGGGCGCGGTGATCGCGGTGGCGACCATCGGCGACAAGACCATCGCCGAGCAGTGCAAGATGGTGGTCTGGGTCCCCGACTGCCCCCACCTGCTGCAGCCGCTGCTCACCGTCCTGCCGCTGCAGATGCTGGCCTACGAGGTCGCCCTCGCCCGCGGCAACGACGTGGACCAGCCCCGGAATCTCGCCAAGAGCGTGACCGTCGAGTAGCCCGCCGTTGTACGCGGATCTGCCGGTCTGAAACCGGCGGCCGCTCACTCCGCGGCGGCGGCGGGGCGGGCGGAGCCTTCGATGGCGAGGGCCACGAAGGCGGACATCAGGTAGCCGAAGTCCTCGTCGTCCTTGGACCAGGTCCGTTGCGGGCCCACGTGCTCGTGGCAGATCACGCCGATCATCTTGCCGGCGGTCCAGATGGGCACGTCGAGCATCGAGTTGATGCCCAGCGGGGTCAGGTAGGGGATGGAGAAGCAGGCGGTGCGCCGGTCGTTGTGGGCGTCGTGGGCGGCGATGGTCCGCTCGCTCTCCAGAGCCTTGAAGTAGGTGGGGAAGGCGTCCGAGCGCAGGACCGCGCCCGATGAGTGCAGGCCGGCGGCGCGCTCGAACAGATCCACGCAGCGGATGGCCATCACCTGCGGCGCGGCCTGCTCGAGGCGCCACACGCTGACCCGGGCGATGTCCAGGGCGGCGGCGCACACCTCCGTTGCGCGGGCAACGGCCTTGGCCGCGTCCCACATGAACAGATCCCGCTGCGACATCAGATCCACGAGCAGGCCGGTGCGGCGCCGGAGCTCGGCGGCGGTGACCTCGCCGCGCGGGTGGCCCACGTCGGCGGCGGTGGTCTCCGACGACGATCGCGCGGGGGCCAGCTCGCTCTTGACCGTGGCCAGCGCCTGCTCGAAGCGGCTGAGGACCGCCGGGGCATCGGGGGCGTTGACCGCCTCGGTGGACGACATGCCGGTCAACACCGCCAGCCGCACCTTCCCCCGCACACCCGCCATCACGCCGGCCTTCTCGTAACATTCAGTCAGACGCTGCGCCATGCTTCCCGGATCGGCGTCCGACCGCGGGGTCTTGAGCGCCGGTGGGGCCGCGCGCGCAGGTTCGATTCCGTCCTGGAATCGCTGGATCCTGGAGGCGCTGAGGTAGGCGTGTTATAGGTGGGGTCCTTTTTTGGCCCTTTCCCCTGGGCTGTTCCGATCGACCCACCAACTTGACGAGGAAATGAGCGACATGAGCCGAGCCGCAGTGCGAGACAAGGCGATTTTGTCTGCCAGACCGGCGCTTTCGTCCGTATCGATGGCGATGCCCGCGCCCCAGCCCGAGAAGATCCCCACCGGCGGCGACAAAGTCGTCCAGTGCCTGGAGCGCGAGGGGGTGGACATCATCTTCGGGCTGTCGGGCGGCGCGGCGATGCCGATCTTCGATTCCCTCGTCGACTCCAAGGTCAAGCTTGTCCTTGTGCGTCATGAGCAGGGAGCGACCCACATGGCCGATGGCTACGCCCGATCCACCGGACGGCCGGGTGTCGCGCTGGTGACCTCCGGCCCGGGGGCCACCAACACCGTGACCGGCCTTCTGACCGCGCTGATGGACTCGGTGCCGATCATCGTGCTGACCGGGCAGACCATCACCCCGATGCTGGGCAAGGACGCCTTCCAGGAGGCGGACGTCACCGGGATCACGTACCCGGTGGTCAAGCACAGCTACCTGGTCAAGAACGTCAACGACATCCCGCGCGTGATGAAGGAGGCGTTCTACATCGCCACCACCGGCCGGCCCGGCCCGGTGCTGATCGACCTTCCCAAGGATGTCACCAGCGCCAAGTGCACGGCTCCCTTCGTCGATTCGGTGAACCTGCCCGGCTACCACGTGCCCGGGCGGGCGCGCGCTGAGGATCTGAAGAAGGCGGCGGCGCACCTGTCCAAGGCCAAGCGTCCCGTCATCTATGTGGGGCACGGCTCGGTCATCTCGAACGCCGGCAAGGCCATCTACCAGCTGGCCGAGAAGCTGCAGGCGCCGGTGGTCAACACCTTGCTGGGCAAGGGCGCGGTGCCGGAGGACAAGCCGCTGCACCTGGGGATGCTGGGCATGCACGGCACCGCCTACGCCAACAAGGCGGTGACCTACTGCGACCTCATCCTGTCGGTGGGCGCGCGCTGGGACGACCGCATCACCGGCAAGCTGTCCGAGTTCTGCCCCGACGCGGTCAAGCTGCACATCGACATCGACCGGGCCGAGTTCAACAAGATCGTCCGCCCCGACGTCAGCCTGGAGGGCGACGCCCGGCTGGTGGTCGAGGACCTGATCCCGCTGGTCAGCAAGTGCGACTCGGGCGAGTGGCTCAAGCAGATCGCGGCCTGGCGCAAGCAATACCCGCTGAAATACGCCAAGAAGGGCGGGCTGAAGGCGCAGCACGTGCTCGACCGGCTGGACAAGCTGGGCGCGCGCGACTGCATCGTCACCACCGACGTGGGCCAGCATCAGATGTGGGCGGCGCAGTTCTGCCTGACCACCAAGAACCGGCATTGGCTGTCGTCGGGCGGAGCCGGGACCATGGGCTTCGGCATGCCGGCGGCGGTGGGCGCGCAGTTCGCCAACCCGGACAAGAAGGTCTGGGCCATCGTCGGCGACGGTGGCTTCCAGATGACGATGATGGAGCTGGCCACGGCGGCGCTGCACAAGCTGCCGATCAAGGTGCTGATCATCAACAACCGCTACCTGGGGATGATCCGCCAGTGGCAGGAGCTGTTCTACGACAACCGCCTGTCGGGCGCGGATCTGGAGGGCAACCCCGACTTCGTCAAGCTGGCGCAGGCCTTCGGGATCAAGGGCTTCCGCATCCGCCGCGGCGGCGACGTGGACCGCATCCTGAAGGCGGCCATGGAATACAACGACGGCCCCTGCGTGATCGACGCCGAGGTGGTCAAGGAGGACAACGTCTTCCCGATGATCCCCGCCGGCGCAGCGCTGAAAGACATGTTGATCGAACGCCCCAAGGCGAAACTGGAGAAGCCCACCGGATCGACGTGAGCGGGGAAGAGGGCGCTTCGCGCCCCCTCCCCCGAGCCCTCTCCCCGGATCCGGACCAGGTGGATCAGATGGCGAAAGTGACGAGTCTCTACGCCAGGCAGAGCCTGGCTACGAACGCAGAAAGTGAGCCACGGGGATGTGCGTGGGCGTCGAGCTCGAAGACATTCCCGGCTGGCTGATACCGACGGACGCCGACAGATGATGAGGAATCGAAGATGAGCGCTTTGCAGACCACCACTCCACTGGCTTTGACTCCCGTGCGGGCCGAGGGCCTGTCGCTGCACACCCTGTCGGTGCTGGTAAGGAACCAGCCGGGGGTGCTGGTGCGCGTATCGCTGGTGTTCGCGCGCCGCGGGTACAACATCGAGAGCCTGGTGGTCAGCCCGGACGCGGCCAACGGCGACTTCTCGCGCATGACCATCACCTGCCGCGGGGATGCCGACGCGTTCGAGCAGATCTCCAAGCAGCTGACCAAGCTGATCGACGTGGTCCACGCCATCGACCACACCGGCCAGGCGGTGGTCGAGACCGAGATCGCTCTCATCAAGATCAAGGCCGCCGACCACCAGGCCCGCACCGAAGTCCTGCAGATCGCCGAGCACTACAAGGCCAAGGTGGTCGACTACGGGTCCGAGTCGCTCATCCTGCGGGTCTACGGCGAGAGCGAGAAGCTGGACAGCTTCGTCGCCCTGCTGCGACCCTTCGGCGTGGTCGAGCTGGTCCGTTCGGGCAAGATCCTGATGGCCCGCGGGCCCGAGACGACCTGATCGGCGGTCAGCGCAGGAAGAACTGGTAGGCCAGCGCGCCTGCGATCGACAGGACGGCGAGGACCGCCAGCACCCGGCCGGCGGTTCCGCTGCGGCCGGCGGGCACCGCGGCCGCGGCCTCGGGAGCCAGCGGGGGCGCGCCCCAGAATGACGGCGGCTGCGCGCGCAGGGCTTCGGCCCACCCGGCCTGCGGGCGCGTGGCC
>JBKPRZ010000038.1:0-3515 GCA_046734815.1 Myxococcota bacterium
TCGGTCTGCGGAGCCGCGGCGACCGGGGCGGGGATGGTCTCGGTCTGCGGAGCGGCGGCGACCGGGGCAGCGGCGGGCTCGGTCTGCGCGGCGGGAGCGGTCTGGGCCGGCGCGCTGGGCTCGCCCTGGGCCGGGGCGGCGGGCTCGCTGCCGGTCACCACGGTCGCGGCGGGGGTGTTCTCGATGGCGCTGTCGGCCGGGGCCACATCGCAGCCGGCGGCGACCAGCAGCAGCAGGGCGACCCGAGCGAGAGCCTTGTTCGAGAGGTTGTTGGCGAGCACGACCAGGGATTCAGCACGCAGGGTGCCACTCTATGGAAGATTCGTAAGCACCTGCAATCCATGGCTTTTCGTAAAATGCCGCGGCTTGCGAGACGCGTTCTCGCGTCCAGTTCCTGAACACGGGCGACACCCGGTTTCAGAAACTGAACAGACCGGACGAACGGAACAGACGGGTACAGACATGGTCACCGATGGACGGCCGGCGACGGCGATGACGGCTGCCGACGTCGACCGGTGGCTGGACTCGCCCCTGCGGTTGCGGCTGCTGGCGGTGCTGCTGGAGGCCGGGGACACGCCGGTGACCATGGAGCAGGCGGTGGTGCAAAGCGGGCGGCACGAGCAGGACGTGGTCGCCTGTCTGCGGCCAGTCGCCCAGACCGGGATGCTGGAGGAGATCCGCGGCGCGGCGGGGCAGCCGCCCTCCTACCGCATACACCCCGGGCACCCGCCGGAGCTTCTGGCGGCGCTGAGGCAGGGGATCCAGGCGCGGGCCGAGTTGCTGGGGCGCGAGCGCCACGTCCGCGAGCGCGTGCTGGCCGGGATGATCGGCGTCAACCCGAAGATGCAGATCGTGTTCGAGCTGATCCGCCAGGTCTCGCGCATCGACGTTCCGGTGCTGATCCAGGGCGAAACCGGCACCGGCAAGGAGATGGTGGCGCGGGCGACCCACGACCTGGGCCGGCGGCGGACCAAGCTGTTCGGCGCGGTCAACAGCGCCACCCTGAGCGAGACCCTGTTCGAGTCGCAGCTGTTCGGGCACGTGCGCGGCGCCTTCACCAGCGCGGTCCGGGACCAGGCGGGGCTGATCGAGCGCTGCGACGGCGGCACCCTGTTTCTAGACGAGATGGGCGAGCTGAGCCTGGGCAACCAGGCCAAGCTGTTGCGGGTGCTGCAGGAGCGGAGCTTTTCCCGGGTGGGCGAGACCACCGTGCGAAAGTCCGACTTCCGGCTGATCGCCGCCACCAACCGTGACCTGCAGGCGATGGTCAAGCAGGGCAGCTTCCGCGAGGATCTGTTTTACCGGATCAACGTCTTCCCGGTCCGCTTGCCGTCGCTGCGCGAGCGCCTGGACGACCTTCCGCACCTGGTGTCCGAGATCCTGGCGGCCAACGCCCGCCGCGCCGGCCTGGTGGGCGACCGCCCGCCGCCGGTGCTGCCCGACGCACTGGAGGCGATGCGCGCCTACCACTGGCCGGGCAACGTGCGCGAGCTGGAGAACGTCGTCATCCGCGCCGCCGTCGCCGCCGGCGGCAACCCCATCGCCGCCGAGCACCTGCCCGCCCTGACCGCGCCGCCGGCAGAAACCGCCCCCGAGTCGGCCGCCCCCACGCCGGCGCTCAAGAGCCTGGCCGAGGTGGAGAAGGAGCACATCGCCTTCGTGCTGGGGGTGCAGAAGGGCAATCTGCAGGCCACCGCGAAGATCCTCGGGATCTCGCGCACGACGCTGTACAAGAAGATCCGGCAGTACGGGCTGATTTAGGGGCGTTGGCCCATCATTTCGCCCTCGTCCTCGTCCTCGTCCTCGTCCTCGTCCTCGTCCTCGTCCTCGTCCTCGTCCTCGTCCTCGTCCTCGATGGTGATCTCTGGGTTCGCGGGTTCGCGGGCGGTGATCCTGATCAGAGATCACCATCGAGGACGAGGACGAGTACGAGGACGAGGACGGGGACGGGGACGGGGACGGGACAGATGCGCCTGTTCGCGGGCGGCGGCTCAGGGAGAGCTGTCGCTGGGGCCTTCGCCGACCGGCTCTTCCGAGGTGGAGACGTCGAAGCTCAGCAGGCGGTCTTCCGAGCCCTGGAGGCGGTAAAAGAAGTACACCGGTTTTTCGATGTTGAGGATGTGGTAGGTCGGCTCGAAATCCGCGATCGGCAGGTTGATGACGACGGTGTTGGTGGGGCGGTTGTAGTAGCCGAGGCCGGGCGGTTGCCGCTCGAAGAAGAAGAGGGACACCAGAGACGGGCCGTCAGAATCGCCGTCCAGCTTCAGCGTGAGCCAGCGGACCGGGCCCTCCCGGTGGCTGCGGGTGACTCCAACCTTGTAGCTGACGATCGCGGGCATGATGGACCTCCGTGGGCAGTGGATGACTCCGCGCCCGTGCAGCCCGCGGGCCAGCCGCAGGCGGGGCGCGAGGGCGACAACCGCATGGTAGTGCGGCGCGCGCGCTAGAGCGCCGGCTCTGCTGGCGGAACGCTGGCTCCATGGCGGTTCCCGGCGGATCGAGGAGACCAGGGTCACGGAGGAACCGAGGGCTGCGGCGGGAACGGGACGGTGGATCGTCGACGCACCTGCCGGGTCGGCGCCTGGTGGTTTTTTTGCCGGCCGCTGAAACCGGCGGGCCCCGGCGGTCACTCCTGGTAGACATGGGAGCTGGACGTCATGATGGCCGCGGGCGCGCTGCGTAGCTCGAGCCTGGGCTCGACCGAGGAGGTGAGCCCCTCGCAGCAGCTGCTGGAGCCCGCGCTGGTGGCGCGGGTGCGGTCGGGCGACCCCCTGGCGTTCCGGCTGGTGTTCGAGCGGTACGCGCGGGCGGTGCGCCGGTTCCTGCGTGATCTGCTGCGCGAGACGGCAGCCGCCGACGAGGCCACCCAGGAGACGTTCGTGCGCGCCCACCGGATGATCGGCCGGCTGCGCGAGGATGACCGGCTGGCCAGCTGGCTGTTCGGCATCGCCCGCAACGTCGCCTTCGAGCAGCTGCGCAGCCGCCGTCGCCAGGCGGCCGACACCGAGGCGCGCGAGACCACCGACCCGGCCCCGTCGCCCGAGGCGCGCCTGCTGGGCGAGGAGAGCAACGAGGTGCTGTCGGCGGCGCTGGCCACCCTGAGCGAGGAGCGGCGGGCGGCGCTGCTCCTGCGCATCGATCACGGCCTGGGCTACGAGGAGATCGGCAGCGCCCTGGGCTGGTCGGTGGTGAAGGTGAAGAACGAAGTGCACCGCGCCCGGCTGGAGCTGCGCACGCGGCTGGCCGGCTACCTGGAGGGCCGCTCATGATCGCCTGCGACCTGGACGCGCTGGAGGCGCTGGTGGCCGACCGGCTGCCGCCGCAGCGGGCGATGGAGGTGCAGGCCCACGCCCGCGCCTGCGCCGACTGCGCGCAGGAGCTGGACTGGCTGCGCACCGAGCGCCGCTGGATGAACGCGCGCAAGCACGCCGAGCCGGCGCTGCCCGCCGACCTCTGGCAGGCCGTCGAGGGGCGGCTGACGCAACCGCGCGGGCTGGCCCGGGTCTGGGCGCGCG
>JBKPRZ010000039.1:0-20983 GCA_046734815.1 Myxococcota bacterium
GGCGTACGCGCCGCCACCGGAGGAGGTGCGCCCGATCCGGGGGCCGCGCTCGAGGGAGGCGGCGCCGCGGGCTTCGGGGGTTGCGCGGGAGCGGGAGCAGGAGCGGGCGGAGCCGCCGACTCGCCGGGCGGGCGGACCACCACCGGGGGCGACTGCACCGGCCGCACCACCGGGCTCGGGTTCGCCGCTCCACCGGCGCGGTCGTTCTCCAAGGTCGCCCGGATGGTCAGCATCTTGGCGGGCTCCTGGTAAAACTCGTGGTGCCAGGCCCGGAAACGGTTGTCGCCCCTGATGTCCAGCGTGTGTCGCCCCGGGGGCACCCGCGAGGCGCGCAGGTCGGTCTTGGCCTGCGGCCCGTTCGGGTCCGCACCGGTGAAGGGCTGGCCGTCCAGCCAGACCAGCTGACCGGGCGGATCGCTGGTCAGCTCGAAACCGGTGTCCGGCGAGGCCTCCAGGTGCACGCGGATGCGCTCGGTCTCGCCCCCCTTCAGCTGCACCGTCTGCTCGTGCTTCGAATAGCCTTCCTTGGTGAAGGCGAGGCTGTAGGGACCGGGCGGCTTCTCCAGCTCGATGGGCGCGGGGCCGCGCAGCACCACCCCGTCCAGCTGGACCACGGCGTCCGCCGGCACCACGTCGATCACCAGCCGCGCCGGCCGCCAGAAGATGTTGTACAGGGCAAAGCCGGCGACCAGCGCCACGCCGACGACCACCAAGGTCGTCACCGGCACCTTGCGCGCCCCCGGCATGGCGGCCGAGCGGCGGCCCGGGAAGGTGGCCTGGGCCCCCGGCGCCGAGGCCGCCTGGTACGGCGGCGGCGACAGCTGGGGCAGGCCCATGATTGTCTGCCGGAACGGGGAGACCGACTGCCCGCCGGCGTTGCCGTCCCCGCGCGCCTGTTGCCCCACCGGCGAGAAGCCCCACGGGTTGGTGTTGCTGACCCGCGGCTGGGCGCCGGTCTGCCCGGGCTGCCGGTAGGCGCTCAGGCCCGGCGGCGGCCCGCCCCCGCCCCCGAACGCGCTGCCCGGCGTGCCGTAGGCGCTCGCGGGCGCGGACTGCATGGCGTAGTCCATCTCCATGCCCAGCGCGGCGGCGTCGGGCGGCGGGGCGATGGCCGTCTTGTCGTCGAGGCTCTCGAGAGCGCTCCCCTCCTGCAACAGGATGTCCTGCGAGGTCAGCTCGGCGTCGCGGTCCTCGCGCACCTCGCCCGGCCGATCGAAGATCTGGGTCTCCAGCTCCTCGTCGTCCCAGTCGAGCGATTCCTGCGACGAGGCCGCCCGCCCCATCTCGGCCATCGGCTGGGGGGTGGGCTGCTCCAGCTGCTCCCACTGGGCGTTGCGCGCCTTCTCCTCCTCCAGCTCGGCGGCGAAGGCCTTCTTCATCCAGCCGGCCAGGTCCTTGCGCGAGTAGAACTCGCCGATGGAATAGAGGTAGGCCTGCAGGTCGTCGTGCAGGTCGATGGCGTTCTGGTAGCGGTCCTCCACCTCCTTGGCCAGCGCCTTGAGGACGATCCGCTCCAGCTCGGGCGCGATCCGCTTGTTGAAGGACGAGGGGGGCAGGATCTCGACGTTGCGCACCTTCTCCAGGGTGGAAAAGTCGCTCTCGCCCACGAACAGCCGCTCGCCGGTCAGCAGCTCGTACAGGCAGATGCCCACCGCGAACACGTCGCTGCGCCGGTCGACCGGCAAGCCGCGCACCTGTTCGGGCGACATGTACCCGAACTTGCCCTTGAGGATCCCGGCCTGGGTCTTGGATGCCTTGCCCGCCGCCTTGGCGATGCCGAAATCGACCAGCTTGATCTCGCCCTCGTAGCCGACCAGCACGTTCTGCGGGGAGACGTCCCGGTGGACCAGGTTCAGGTCGCGGCCCTGGGCGTCCCGCTTGTTGTGGGCGTAATCCAGGCCCTCGCAGACCTGCATCATCACGTAACACACCTGCGCGGTGGGCATGCGGTCGCCCACCTTGCGCAGGTGATCGAAGATGGCGCGAAGATCCTTGCCGTAGACGTACTCGAGGGCGATGAAGTAGCTGTCGTCGACCTTGCCCAGGTCGAAGATCTGGGCGATGTTCGCGTGCTGCAGCTGCACCGCGATCTTCGCCTCGTCGATGAACATCGTGATGAACTCTTCGTCCTCAGCGATGTTCGGCAGGATGCGCTTGACCGCAACCAGGCGTTCGAACCCCTCGACGCCGAAGGCTTTGGCCTTGAAGACCTCGGCCATCCCCCCCACGTTGATCCGCTCGAGGAGGTAATACTTTCCGAACGGAACGGGCTGGGTCACGCTCGTAGCCTCTTGATAATTACGTGGGCGATGGGTTGGATCCGTGCTTTTGACACCTTCGGGCGAGGTGGTCAACCCCGGTCACTGTGCCCCATCTGGTGTCCCGTCTGGTAGCCGGTCATCCCTCGATCCAGACGCGGGTCATCTTGTCGCCGACCTGGATCTTGTCGACGACCTCCTGCCCGGAGACGACCTGCCCGAACACGGTGTGCTTGCGGTCGAGGTGCGGCTGCGGCGAGTGGCAGATGAAAAACTGCGACCCCCCGGTGTCCTTCCCGGCGTGCGCCATCGATAACGTTCCCCGCTTGTGCACCTGCTTTTGCCCGGTGGTCTCGCACTTGATCTTGAAGCCCGGCCCGCCGGTGCCGTTGCCCAGCGGACAGCCACCCTGGACCATGAAGTTGGCGATCACCCGGTGAAACGTCAGCCCGTCGTAGAAGGGTTTCTTCACCTTCTCGCCGCTTTTGGGGTCCTTCCACTCCTTGGTCCCCTTCACCAGGCCTTCGAAGTTCTCCACCGTCCCCGGCGCGTCGTCCGCGTACAGCTCGGCGACGATCTCCCCCTTCGTGGTCTCGAAATGCACCTTTTTCATCGGTCTCCCTTGTTTCGGCGAGGTAACTACGAACGATCTGGCCGCACCGCGCGGTCCATGACTCCATCGGCGTCCAGGAATGCGAGGGTCGCTCCGACCGCCGCAAAGCCCGGCGCCAGTAACGCCATCAGCGGTACCAGATAGAGCAGGCTCGCGCCGACACAATATCCCAAGGTTTGACCAGGGTGTGAGGCCAGATACCTCCACTTGTCCCAGAAAGACAGGCCGCGGCGGGCCAGCGGGTAATCGAACCCGTCGTACGCCAGGAACAGACCGTACAGCGCGGCCCCCAGCAACGCGCCCACGCCCGTGGCCGCGCCCAGGCCGAAGATGGCCAGCAGGGCGATGAGGTAGAGAGCGGTCTTCAATGCCCCGTGCAGCACCGCCTGCCAGGCCGAACGCAGGAAGCCGATCGACGCCGAGCGGCCGGCCGTGATCACCTCGACCTTCTCGGTCAGCAGATCGACGAAGGGCGCGCTGATGGTGGCCTGTCCGACGATGAAGATGAGGACCCCGAACACCAGCCCGGCCAGCGGATAGACGACCCACGCCACGACCGCCCAGCCGTCCCGCGCCAGCTGATCACCGAACCAGTGGCGGATCAGCGCGATGGCCCCCCAGGCCGCCGCCCCGCCCAGGGCCAGGTTCAGCAAGACCGGTAAGACGAAGTGGGACCAGAGCCGGTGATGCGCGACGAAAAGCGCACCGCGAAACGGAGCGACGAACCCGCGCACGAGCCCCACGGAGACACCCTTCCTAGGCGAGATGGCGTTTTGAACGCAACCATTTCTGCGGGAAGCCGAGAAATAGGCCAAAGGGGCAGTCATAGAGACAAATTCACTCAGCCGGGCTCACATCGATGATCGCATCGATTCTACCCCCGCCTCCGCTCAGGTCGAGTCTGCTCGGGGCGACGCGCGAAAAGCGCGGGAGAGTGACGGCGACGACATCCGGCGCTGAGCGCGTGGTAGTTTGAAAGGGAAGCACGATGGTAAAGATCACGGGACCGACATCAGGGCAGCCGACGGAAGGGCCAGGCGACGCGCCCGAGGTCGAACGGTCGGGTGGCAAGGCGTTCGCCGGCGCGCTGGAGAAGACCGAAGCGGCCACCGCTCCCGCGACCCAGGCCCGGACCGAGGCCTCGCAGAACGCCCTGGTCGGCGACATCGGCCAGCGGCTCGAATCCGGTGAGATCAACGCCAAGCAGGCGGTCGACGAGGTGGTGGGGCGCGTGCTGGACAATCAGCTGGGCGCTGGCACCTCACCCAAGGTCCGCTCGGAGGTCGAGAGCCTGATGCGCGACAAGCTGGAGAACGATCCGCTGCTCAAGGGCAAGGTCGACAGCCTGTCGAACTGAATCAGGCGTTGCCGTCCCGCGGGCGCAGCGCCCGCCGCATGGCGAGCATCTCCTGGGCGGCCTTCGGCAGGTCGAGGGCCTCGGTGTCGAACCGGGCCAGGGCGTCGGCCAGGATGGCGGCGCGGTCGGCAGGCGGGGTCTTCTTGTCGATCATCACCCACCACTCGCCCCGCACCTTGCACAGGCCACCGCTCGACGACACGCCGCTGGCGCTCAGCGACTCGTAACGGACCTGCACCCCCAGCTGGCTGGCGGCATTCTCCAGGGCCTCGGTCAACTGCTCGGGCTTCATATCGCGGTTATCTCTCCTCCCCGGTTCTCGGGCGGACCCAGCGGGGTCACCGGCAAGGTCACCATGAAGGTTGTACCGCTGCCCGGCCGGCTCTGGAAACTGATCTGACCGCCGTGCGAGTAGATGATGTTGCGCACCACCGACAGGCCCAGCCCGGTGCCCTTGCCGGCCGGCTTGGTGGTGAAGAACGGGTCGAAGATCTTGCCCCGGTCCTCGTCGCGGATCCCCATGCCGGTGTCGGACACGGCAAATCCGACCGAGGCGCCGCCGGCCGCCCAGGTGCGCACCCGGACGGTGCCGCCCCGGGGCTCGACGGCGTGGGCGGCGTTGGTCACCAGGTTGATGGCCACCTGGAGGATCTGGTCGCGCACAGCCTGGATGCGCGGCAAGGACTCGGCGTAGTCGCGTTCCAGCTTGGCGTTGGCGCTGTCGAGCACGTGCTCGCAGAACGACAGCGACTGCTCGAGCACCTCGTTGACCGACATCTCCTCGACCTCGCTGCCCGACGGGCGGGCGTAGCTGACCAGGTCGCGGGCGAAGCGGCGGATGCGCTCGGCGCCGTCCTCGATCTTGCGCAGCCGGTCCAGGTCCATGGCGTCGAAGGCGGGTGAGCCCTTGCCCTCCAGGGCCAGCGAGGCCTTGCGCGCCACCGTGGCGGCGCAGACCTGCACGGAGGTGAGCGGGTTGTTGATCTCGTGGGCCACGCCGGCGGCGATCTGCCCCAGGGTGGCCAGCTTCTCGGCGTGGATGACCTGGCTCTGCAGCTGTCGCAGGGCGGTCACGTCCTGACCGATGCCCAGCACGGCGGCGGGCTTGCCGCCCTGCCCGCGCACCGCCACCACGTTGAAGGCCGCGCGCAGCATCGCCCCGCCGACGGTGGGCAGCCGCACCTCGCGGGTGGCGGGGGTGCCGCTGGCGGCGACCTGCTTGAGCACGCGGCCGATGTCGGGAGCGCCCAGCTGGGTCATCCAGGGCAAGAGCTCCTTGCCCAGCACCTCGCCGCGGGCGAAGCCGGTGACCCGGTTCATGGCCCGGTTCCAGACGGTCACGCGCCCTTCCGGGTCGGTGGCGATGATGAGGGCGTTGGCCTGCTCGATCAGCTGCTCGAGGTAGTCCTGCAGGTAGACGGTCTCCCGCAGGAGGCGCCGGGTGTGGGCCACCACCGCGACGTGGTTGGCCAGCGGGATGACGAGGTCCTTGTCGTCCACGGCGGGATCGGGCACGGCCGGGTAGTTGACGTGCACCTCGCCGGTCAGCTCGCCGCCGGCCACCAGAGCGACGAAGAAGCCGTCGCGCGCCCGTTCGAACAGCAGCGGCGTGGTGTCGACCAGCTGGATGGTGCGATCGGAGCCGTCGCGGGCCTTCAGGCTGTCGGGCATGTTGCCGCGCACGTTGCGGTGGTCGAGGGCGCTGCGCGGGATCATCGGCGGCATGGTGCTGGCGGTGGCGGCAAGGCCGCTCTCCGACAGCACCTCGGTCACCTCCAGCGAGCGCGGGTCGACGATCCGGATGGCGATCCAGCGGCTGGGCAGCAGCTGGCGCAAGGTGCGGTACAGCAGCTCGAACAGCTCGCGTTCCTGCGTCTCGGCGGTGACCTCGCGCGAGAACGTCATCACCGCGCGCAGCACGTCGGGCACCGAAGGTCCGCCGGCGGCGGGCAGCGGCGCCGTCGCCGCCGTCTTCTTGGCGGACGTGCCGCGGGCCTTGGCGCTCGCGCGCTTGTAGGCCGTCGCCCCCCGACCGACCCGCCGCTCGGCCATCAGCGCTTGCCCCTGGTGCCCTCTCTGGCGCCCGCCAGACCGAACTGGTAGGCGGCGGCGGCGGTGGCGGCGGCCAGCACCGCCCGCACTGGCGCGTGGCCAGCCTTGGCCAGCCGGCGGCAGTCGTCGAACTCGGGCGTGGCCGCGACAACCTGGCCGTCCAGCGCCGACAGCTTGACCGCGACGTTGCCGAAGGCCGTCTTCACCTGGGCGCGCGAGCGGGCCAGGACCGTCCGTCCCAGCGGCAAGCTGCGCAGCCCGATGGTGGTCGAGTTCTCGAAGAAGGCGCGGGCCACCGCCTCGACCGCTTCCGCCGGCGCGAGGGCCGAGACGGTGAAGGCGGGGCGGCCCTTCTTCATGAGGATGGGCGTGCTCCAGGCGTCGACCGCTCCGGCCGCGAACAGCGCCGCCAGCAGCGGTTCGATCAGCTGGGGGCTCATGTCGTCGATGTTGCTTTCCAGCAAGGTCACCGAGGGGGCCGACTCGGGCAGCGCCTCGCCTAGTGGCTGACCCAGCATCACCCGCAGCAGGTTGGGGCGGTCGGCCAGCTCGCGGGTGCCCGCACCCATGCCCTGGGCATGCAGCCGCATCGGTGGCAGGGACCCGAACCGGTCCACCACGCTGGCCAGGATCGCGGCGCCGGTGGGGGTAGTCAGCTCGCCCTCCCCTTCCGCGCGGACCGGCACGCCGGCCAGCAGCTCGGCGGTGGCGGGCGCCGGCACCGCCACCCGGCCATGCGCGGTGCGGACGAAGCCGGTCCCCAGCACCGGCGGGCTGCAGCTGATCGAGGTCGGCGCCAGCCAGGCGATGGCGGCCGCCGCCCCCACCACGTCGGCGATGGAGTCGTAAGCGCCCACTTCGTGGAAGGCGATGCGATCCACCGGCACGCCGTGCAGCGCCGATTCCACCCGCGCGATCTCGGCGAAGACCTCACCGGCCAGCTCGCGCACGTCGGGGTCCAGCTTGGCCCGCTTGAGCAGGCGGCGGATCTCCGCGTAGTCGCGGTGGTCATGATCGTGGGCGTGGTCGGGATCGTGGCCGTGGGTGTTGCCACGGCCGTGATCATGACCGTGATCGCCGCCGGTGTGAAACTGATCTTCGTGGCGGTGGGTGTGGCGGGTGCGGGGGTTGTGTAGGAGCGCGTGGGGATCATTCACGGGATCGTGCGGGTGGTCATGGTGATGACCGTGCGGGCCGTGATCGTGCTCGTGGGCGCCGTGCGCCTGCGGGTGCGGATGGGCGTGGGCGTGGGGCTGGTCGGGATCGTGCTCGTGCCCGTGATGGCCGTGAGCGACGGCGTTGCGGCCGCGGCGAGGAGGGCGGGCGGTGGGCCGCGCCTTGGTCGATCTGCGGGCGCGCGCCGCGCCGGGCATGCCCGGCCAGGTCACCACGAAGCCCGTACCGACGAAGGCGCCGCGCTTGCGGCGCTCGAACCGGGCCTCCAGGCCGCGCACGCCCATGGCGCGTATTGCCTCCAGCACCGCGGGGCGCGGCACGCCGGCGTCGACCAGCGCGGCCACGGTCATGTCGCCCGCGATCCCGGACTGGGGGTCCAGGTGCAGGTGCAGTCCCTTTTGCAGACGGCTCATTCGCGGCGGACCCGGTTGAGCAGCGAGGCCAGCCGACCGGCGCCGAACCCGTTGTCGATGTTCACCACCGCCACGCCGGCGGCGCACGAGTTGAGCATGGTCAGCAGAGCCGCCACCCCGCCGAAGCTGGCCCCGTAGCCGACGCTGGTGGGCACGGCGATCACCGGACGGGAGAACAGCCCCGCCACCACGGTGGGCAGCACCCCGTCCATCCCGGCCGCCACCACGACGATCTCCGCCGCCTCGACCGTGCCCCGGTAAGCGAGCAGGCGGTGGATGCCCGCCACGCCCACGTCGAACACCCGTTCGACCCGGTTGCCCGCCAGCTCCGCCGTCACCGCGGCCTCCTCGGCGACCGGGATGTCGGAGGTGCCGGCGGTGAGCACGGCAATCGTGCCGCGGCCAGCCGTCGGGGCTGGCATCGCGCCCCGGACCAGCAGGCGGGGGACCTCGAGATACCGGGCATCAGGCAGCGCAGCCCGCACCTGATCGGCGACCTCCGGCACGATGCGGGTGGCCATGACCGGCACCGCCGACCCGCCCAGCTCGCGCATGAGGGTGGTGATCTGCTCGACCGTCTTGCCGGTCCCGAAGATGACCTCCGGGAAGCCCGAGCGCAGGTGCCGATGTGTGTCCGCGTGGGCAAACCCGAGCGACCGGAACGGCAGCTCCCTCAGGGTTTCGAGGGCCTCGTCCGTCGAGACCGTGCCCTTGCTGACCTCTTCGAGCAGCCGCCGCAGCGAATTCGGATCCACGCCGGCCAGACTAGCAAAGCCCCGCCCCGCCGCGAAGTTCACCCCACCCGCCCCACCTCCCAGGAATTTTCGCCCCTTGCACCCCGCCGGGGGTTGACCGACGCCCGACACGACTGCTAGGAACAACGTCCACCACGGGGCTGTAGCTCAGCTGGGAGAGCGCCTGAATGGCATTCAGGAGGCCGACGGTTCGATCCCGTTCAGCTCCACGGATTCAGGGGGGTTTCTGGCTCGGGCGTTTGAACGACATTCGGCGCACCTGCTCGGTAGGTCACCCGTTCGTTACAAGCGTTTTTGCAGGTCGGCGTGACCGTCCACGGGTAGCTGGACCGGCGGGATGGGCACGGGATCGGGAGTGCGCTGGCGGCAGACAGGCCGCGGTTTCTCCCCCATGGCCATGAGGTCGCTCGGCGGCAACGGCAAATGCACGGCTTGCAACGGAGTCGGCTGCGATGGTGGCTGGGCGCACCCGGCTCCGGAGGCCTTCCCATCGCCATCGTCGGCGCGTAGGCCTTTCGGGCGCAAGTCGAGCTCGCGATCGTAACCGGAAGGTTCGCTTGACTGCAGCCCTTCCTCGATAGCAGACGGCAGGCCCACCTCATTGGTCGGTGGCCGCAGCGGGTCCGCCTGCGCGTGGTCGATGTCGCGGGCACCGCCGGTGGCTTCCGGTGTATCGCAGGCGCCGAGACCGAGAAGGGCAATCCCCATCGCTACCATGAGGCTGCCAAGCGAAGCGCAGCCACGGTTGTTCCTGACCATGGTCACCTCCTCTACGTGCAGAACCATTCCGGATCGGCACAGAATCACCGTCGAGGGACCGTCAAACACCTGCGGAGTTCGTCGCGGTCGACGGGTGCGCGGGCCCGCTGTCACGCGCTTCGTCACGCCTCGGGAGCCCTGACGCCCCAAGGGCGCCGCACGTACGTCTGGGGAGGCTTGACGGCGGAGCGCGAGTGATTCGTTTACGGCTCGTCGAGGCCCGAACGGCGTTCCTGCGGGGACCTGGACAGAAGGAGGATGATCATGCTCGTGCGACGAGTCTGGCCCTCGCGGCCGACTTTCGACAGCCCCTTTGGCGACTTCGATCAAGTACGTCGGGAGATGCTTCGCCTGCTCGATGCGGTCGCGGGAGAGACGTTCGGCGACGTGGGCAGCGGGGTCTTTCCCCCCATCAACATCACCCAGGACGACGACAACTTTTACCTCCGCGCGGAGGTCCCTGGAATCAAGCCGAACGAGCTCTCGATAACGGCGGTTCGCAACCGCGTATCGCTGGCTGGCAAGCGTGAGATCCAGCAAGAGCACGAGCGCGTGAGCTATCACCGCAAGGAGCGCGCGGAGGGCACGTTCAATCGAACCGTGACCTTACCGACGGAGGTGAATGCCGAGCGGGTCGACGCGAGGTACGTCGACGGCATCCTCACCCTCACCTTGCCGAAGGCGGAGCAGGCCAAGCCGCGGCAGATCACGGTGCGAACATGAGTGGGTACAGGAAAGAGGAGGAAGCGACCATGGCAAGGGAGTCCAGAACGGAGGTGCAGAAGACCGAGAAGGCGGGCGTGCCGATCCTTCCCGAGCAGACGCGACCGGGCCCGGCATTTTCGCCCGCCGTCGACATCTTCGAGAACGAAAACTCGATCACGGTCCTGGCGGACATGCCCGGCGTGAAGGCAGGGGACCTCCGGATCGATCTGCGCGAGAGCGTGCTCACGCTAACCGGCCCGGTTACCCCGCCGGAGGGCCCGAAGGAGCTGAACGTGCTCCGCGAATACCAGACAGGCACCTTCTTCCGGCAGTTCACGCTGTCGGAGACGATCGACCAGGCGAAGATCGACGCCAAGCTCACCGACGGCGTGCTCAGGCTCGAGCTCCCGAAGGTCGAGAAGGCGCGACCTCGTCAGATCAGTGTCAGGGCGGAATGATGTCGGTCGTGGATCCGCTTTCGCATCTGCCGCTGCCTCGGAGGCGTCCGGTCGATGGAAAGGAAGACCTATTACATGATCCTCGGTGTTTCGAGCACCGAGAGCGATAGAGGAATCCGGTCGGCGTACCGCGATCTCGCCAAGCGCCTTCATCCCGACGTGGCGGGCGAGCAGGCGACGCGTTCGTTCCAGGAGATCAGCGAAGCCTACAGCGTCCTCTCGGATCCGCAGCGCCGCCGCGAGTACAACCACGGCCTCAGCGGGGTCGAGCATGGCGAGATCGTCACCGCGCAACGATCCCCCCCAGGGCCCATCGTCCACGAACCGGTCACGATCCTCGGCAACCGGGAGAGCATCCGTCCCTCCTTCGAGGCGATGTATGATCGTTTCCTCCGCAACTTCACCGGCATCGATGTCCCGAAGTCCGAGCACCTCGAGAGTCTCGACTTCGAGGTGCTGCTGACGGCGGAAGAAGCCGCTCGCGGGTGCGTCGTGCCGGTCGGCGTCCCCGTCTTCAGTCGCTGCGCGCAGTGCGGAGGGTCGGGACACGATTGGGTCTTTCCCTGCGCCTACTGCCAGCAGCGAGGAATGATCGAGAGCGAGGAGCGGTTACGGATCCGGATCCCGCCCATGGCCCCGTCCGGATCGATATTCGAGATCCCGCTGCGGGGCCTGGGCATCCACAACTTTTACCTTCGCCTCCAGGTCTTCGTGGAGGCACGGCCCGGATAGGGGCAGAAAGGGAATGAAGATGCGGTGGGAATGCAGTGAATGCGGCGGTCATGTCGAGAGCTCCCGCGCTCCCGTGCGGTGCTTCGAGTGCGGAATGGCTGGCGTCATCTTCGTGCCTGCTGACAACGACGACCCGATCGCTGGCGATCCGGACTCCGACGGCCTGCGCGCCGCCTGGCTGCGCGCTGGCCTGGAACACCCGCGTGCCCCCCTGGCTGAAACATGAGCAAGCACCAGCGAACAACGGATCCCGATGCCGGTGAAACCTCGCTCGATCTCCGCCACCTGCGGCGCGACGTGCGGACGGCCCTGGAGCTCGCCGTGGTGGCGCTGGCGCCCGGCGAGCTCGTCGATCGGCTCGCAACCTCGGCCGGTTTGCTCGAGGCGCTCGTCGAACTGCCCACCGACAGCGCGCCGGTGATTGCCCTGGTGCCCAAGGTCGTGACCCGCACCCGGCGCGCTCTCGAAGACTGGCAGAAATGGCACGACGAGCACCTGGAGAAGAGGATCCCACGGGGTTGAATCGCACAGCGGCCTCGAGCCTCACCGCCCTTCCACGACGACGACGGTGTCGATGTCGTCGCGCAGCGCAGCCGGGACGATGAGGGCGTTCCGGGCGGAGTCGAACTGGACGGGCGTGCCGTCCTTCAGCAGGGTTGCGCGCTTGAACTTGCCGGTCAGTCCCGGCAGCGGGATCTCGTCGTTCGACCCCGCGTCCTTGGCCAGAACGTGGACGAAGACGCGGCCTTTCTTCTGGGTGGTCACCCCCCAGGGCTGGGGCGGCACCGGGCCGCCTCGGGTTCCGTAGATCGATTCGCCGTAGCGGCTGGTCCAGGCGCCCAGCTCCTCCAGTTGCTTGCGGGCCTCGGGCGGAAAACGGCCATCCGGCTGGGGGCCGATGTTGAGCAGCAGGTTGGCGTTTCGTCCGGCCGCTCCGACCAGCAGCGCGACCAGCTTGGCGTGACTCTTGAAGTTCTTGTCGGCCTTCTTGTAGCCCCAGGAATCGTTGGTGGTCTCGCAGGTCTCCAGGGGCAAGCTGCCGATCTTCGCGTCGACGTTGAAATCGGACGTGCTCTGGCCGGGCAGGTCCTTCTCGAACATCTGGAAGTCCTCACCCGGAAAGGGCAGCACGTGGTGGTTGTTGCCCACCAGCGCCTGGGGCTGCAGCCGGTGGATCAGGTCGTAGGTCCGACGCAGCCGCCAGTCGACCTTGGTCTTCTTCGGATCGGGACCTCCCCGCTGCACCTGCTGGTCCCACCAGCCGTCGAACCAGATACCGGCGATCTTTCCGTAACGCCCCCCCAGAAGCTCGCTCAGCTGCGCGTCCTGGTAGTCGAGATACTTGTTGAAGTCGCCCGACTCGGGTCGGCCGCTGTGGTGCCCGGTCCGCCCGCGCGGAAAATAGTCGGGGTGATGCCAGTCGAGTTGCGAGTGATAGAAGAACAGCTTGATCCCCTGCTTGTGGCACTCGTCGGCCAGCAGCTTGAGCAGATCCTTCTTGTAGGGAGTGCGGTCGACCATGTCCCAGTCGCTCACCTTCGAGTCCCAGAGGGCGAACCCGTCGTGGTGCTTGCTGGTGATGGTGATGTATTTCATGCCCGCCTGCTTGACGAGGCGGACCCACTCCGCGGGATCGAACCCGGTGGGGTTGAACTGACTGGCGAAGCGCTCGTATTCGGGGATCGGGATCTCGAGCTTGTCCATGATCCATTCGCCGATCCCCTTGACCGTCTGGCCCTTGTATTCGCCCGCCGGAACCGAATAGACCCCGAAGTGTACGAACAGGCCGAACTTCGCGTCCTGGAACTCCCGGCGGGCCGCCAGATTCGCGGGCGCCGGCCGGTACGGCCGGTCGGGCGGCTGCCGTTCGGCACGGCTGTCCGTCGCATGCGCCAGGGCCAGGGAGAACACCAGGACAGTCACACAGTCGCGCATCACCTCTGTTCCTCCGGAAAAAGGAGGCATGTTGCCACGACCGGGCCGGAAAGGAGAGCCACCCAGGGTATGAGCCGCCCCGCTCCCGGGGTTCGAGGGGACCGTTCGTTCAGGCGGCGGGAGCGGTGCTGAGGAAGCTGGGGCGGTCGCTCGCGGTGGCGAACCAGCGGGCCAGCTGGGGGTGGCCGTCGCGCCAGGCGTCCTCGGCGAAGCGGAAGTCGAGGTAGCCGAGGGCGGCGAGCACCGCCACGGTGCCGATGTCGGGGGTCTGGGGCAACGACTCGCGCTCGACTGCGTCCAGACCCTGCGTCACCTTGCGCCGCTGCTTGGCCACCCAGTCGGGCCACTGGAAAGCGGGCGGCCGGCGGCCCTCCAGCAGGCGCAGCACGGCGGCGTCGCAGATGCCGTCGGCCAGCGCTTGCAGGCGCAAGGCTCGCCAGCGCTCGGGGCCGTCGGCCGGGTGCAGGCGGGAGCCGTGCAGGCTGTCGAGGTGTTCGCAGATGACCCGGCTATCGAACAGCGTCGTGCCGTCATCCAGCGCCAGGGCGGGGATCTTGTTGAGCGGGTTGACGCGCGCGAGGGCCTCGGAGCTGGTGTCTGAAACGATCTCGATCGTCAGTCGATCGGCGATGCCGATCTCGTGCGCGAGCATGAGGACCTTGCGCCCGAAAGGCGTGGTGTTGCTGGTAAAAAGGCGCATGGCCGCTTCTAGCACGCGGCTGGACGGAGCTGGTCGACCAGGTGGCACGAGCGCGAGCACCTGACGCACGGAACGGATCAGCGGTAGGGATCGAAGCGATCAGCCGGCGGGCGGCTGCGGTTCATGGTGGCCAGCTCCTCGAGCGTGTACGCGTGGGGACCGCCGGCGGGGAAACATTCGCGGGCGACCGACTCGACGGTCGCCCGGGCAGCCGCGCCCTCGCTCTCGGCCCACTGCTCGAACAGCAACCGGCGGCGCTCGGCCTCGGGGCGGCTTTGGTCTGTGGCCTGCGCATCGATGTGCTTGCGGAAGCGGGCCAGCGATGCGGCCTGATGGATGTCCTGCAGCTGCTTGCGCAACGATGCGGTGGCGTCGAGGAAGGTCATCTTCTGCGCATGGTAGCTGTCCCTGTAGAGGTCGTCGTCGCCGAGGGTCAGGGTCGGTTTCTGGACCTGGTAGGCAAGCGCCTTGCCGCCTGCCCCGGACACCGGCACGCCGCCGGCCGGCCGGTTGGTGGCGTCCTTGAGGATCTGGGCCGCGACCAGCACGGGCCACACCGCGGGACCGGGCAGGCGCTTGCGCTCGCGGAACGTGACCGCGCCATCGGCTGCGATGTGGGCGGTGAAGCGCTCGGTCTCGCTGTCGTACCCGCCTTGCTTGTCGGGCTTCAGACGGAAACGCCCGAGGACCAGCTCCCCGGTGCCCATCTGCTGGGTGAGCTGTCCGTCCGGGACGAGCGACGCCGGGTCCGCTCGGGGCGCGGCAGCGGCCGGAACCCGGGGCGGCGTCGAAGCGCCAGCGGTGCGATGGGTGGAACGGGCGTCGGTCGGGGCCTCGGCCAGGAGCAGGATCAACGCCCAGGTGAAGCTCATGCATCCCATCTTGCCGCGCAGTTCCTGCCGGCGCCGCGGCCCTGCGCACATCAGCTGCGTTTGCCGCAGACGCGCGAGCACGCTGCCGGACAGCGCCACACGATCGGGAACATCGACCAGGGCTGAGCAACATGTGCCCACCGGCAGCAAGTCCAACCAGACCCATGCTGAACCACGCGGCAGGCGGCACTCTGGCGCACCACCAGCCTGACCCGCGAGCAGTACCTGCACGCCGTCGACGACCTCCTCGGGATCGACGCGCGTCCGCTGACCCGCGACGGACCGATCACCAGACCCCGGGCAGCAGGCGGTAGCGTACCTTCTCGCGGTAGGCGCGGTAGCCGTCGAGCTGGCCCAGCAGCAGCTTCTCCTCGCCGCTGATGCGGATCATCAGAAGGATGATCAGCGCGCATCCGATCCACAGGCCGTGGATCGAACCGAGCAGCAGCGGGCCCCCCACGAACATCAAGCTGGCGCCCAGGTACATCGGGTGGCGCACGAAGCCGTAGACACCGGTGGTCACCACCTGTTGCCGCCGCTCGCGCTGGATGCGCACCAGGGGGGAGGCGAAGGAGTTGTCGGCGAACGCGCGGAAGAAGAAGAACGCCGCCCCCAGCAGCAGGGGGACGCCCAGCGCCTGCAGCCAGGCGGCAAAGTGCGGTGACCACCCGAATCGGCGCGCATCGAGGGGCGGCACCGCGATCCAGAGAACGAAGCCGAGCATCAGCCCGAAGACGATGCCCACGTCCCCGCGCGATTGCCCGCCCGTGCCCGGCGGTCGATACCGTTCGGCCAGCAGCGCCGGATCTCTCCTGTACAGCCAGACGATCACGGTCAACGACAGCCCCACCAGCCACCCGCCGAAGATCCAGCCCGGGATCCAGCCCCAGTCGCCCGCCAGCCCCAGTTGCAGGGCAGGCCAGATCAGCAGGTAGATTCCGGTGGCCACCAGCTTCAGCGGAGACACCGGCGACGGACTCGTTTTCATCTTTCACCCGCTCACGGTGAGTATGGTCGCCGGGCGAGCGCGATCAAGTCTCACCCGGGTGCCCTTGCGCCGGGGCGGCGGTCGACGCGAGGATGCGACGGATGCGGGGTCAGGGTCGGGAGGCGGCGTCGACCTCGGCGAGGCGGCGGATGAGGTAGGCGCGTTCGGCGGCGTTGGTGGCCAGGGCCAGGGCGCGCTGGTAGGCGGCGCGGGCCTCGGCGGGGCGGCCGGCCCGGCGGAGCAGGTCGGCGCGGGCGGCGGGCAGCAGGTAATAGTCGCCCAGCTCCGCGCGTGATTCGATGCGGTCGATCCAGTCGAGGGCTTCGGCCAGGGCATTCGGGCCGCCGGCCATGGCCAGGGCGACGGCGGCGTTCAGCTCGACCACCGGGGTGGGCACCACGCGCAGCAGACCGGCGTACAGGGCGGCGATCTGCGGCCAGTCGGTGTCCTGGGGACGCTCGGCGCGGGCGTGCAGGGCGGCGATGGCGGCCTGGATCTGGTAGGGGCCCGGGCGGCGCGCGGCCAGCGCGCGGTCCAGCTGGGACACGCCCTCGGTGATCGCGGCGCGGTCCCAGCGCGAACGGTCCTGCTCTTCCAGGGGCACGCTCTCGCCCGACAGCGCCACCCGCGTGTCCCGGCGCGAATCGTGGAGCAGCATCAGCGCCAGCAGCCCGCGCGCCTCGGTCTCGTCGGGCAGCAGCTCGACCACCAGGCGGCCGAGCCGGATCGCCTCGGCGGCCAGGTCGCGCCGCACGGGCGAATCGCCGGTGGTGGCGGCGTAACCTTCGTTGAACACCAGGTAGACCACCTCGAGCACGGCGGCCAGCCGCTCGCCGAACCGCTCACGCGGCGGCACCTCGTAGGGGATGCGAGCCAGCAGGATCTTCTTCTTGGCGCGCACCAGGCGCTGCGCGGTGGTGGTCTCGGCCTCGAGGAAGGCGCGCGCGATCTCGGCGGTGGTCAGCGAGCAGAGGGTGCGCAACGCCAGCGCCACCTGCGCCGCCTGGGCCAGGGCCGGGTGACAGCAGGTGAACAGCAGGCGCAGGCGATCGTCGGGCAGCTCGCTCTCATCGTCGGCGGGCGGCTCGTCGTCGGCGGGCTCGGGCGCGGGCTGGTCGGGCATGTCCCCGACCGGCGTGGGCGCCGTGCGCCGCCGGCGCAGCAGATCGATGGCCCGGCGGCGCGCGACCGTGGTCAGCCAGGCCGACGGCCGCGCCGGGATGCCCTCGACCGTCCAGCGCTCCAGCGCGCGCACGCAGGCGTCCTGCAGCGCCTCCTCGGCGATCTCGAAATCGGCGACCGAGCCGATCAGCGCGGCGAGGACACGCCCTCCCTCCGCGTGAAAGACCGACTCGATCGCCTCTTTCGTGGCCACGCGGCCAGGCTAACACGCGGGGATCAGGGCTTCGGGATCTCCGCGATCGGCCGCACCTCGATCGATCCGTAGGCCGACCCCGGACACTTGGCCGCCCAGGACAGCGCCTGGTCCAGGTTCGGCACGTCGATCAGATAAAAGCCGCCCAGCTGCTCCTTGGTCTCCGCGAACGGTCCGTCGGTGTTGCGGACTTTTCCTTCGCGCACCCGCACCGTGGTGGCGGTGCCGGTGGGCTGCAGCGCCTCACCACCGCGCATCACCCCGGCGGCGGCCAGGTCCTTCGTGTATTGCATCCAGCGACCGAAGTCCTGGTTGCGCTCCTGCTCGCTCATCTTCTCGAACTGCTTCTGGTCTCCGTAGATCAGGATCGCGTATTGCATCGTCGAGCTCCTTGCCCGGCCGGTCCATCCGGCCCACCCACACGACGCAGACCCCTCCCCGGATCGACATCCCCGCGATCACTTTTTTTCGGTCGCTCCGACGCGGCGCTACGGATTCGGAAAGCCCGGGGCCACCCAGACGTCGGCCTGCGACTTGGCGAAGGCCACGGCGTCGACCTTGCCGTCGCCGGTGACGTCCCCCAGGGCGCATTGCTCGTTTCCGATGCACATGAAGTCGCTCCAGATGCCGGCCGGGCCGAAGCTGCCCGACTTGGCGACCGAGACCCAGACGTCGCCCTCGTCGAAGCTGCCGGCGGTGCTCTTGTTGAAAGCCAGCAGGTCCGCCTTGCCATCGAAATTGACGTCCGCGACCGCGCATTCCTGGTTGTCGATACACATGAAGTCGTGCCACTTCTCAGGGGCGCCGAAGCTGACCGGGAAGGTGGGCTGCGCCAGCGCCACGAAGACGTCGCCCTGGGCGCCACCGGACTGGGTCGACTTGACCAGCGCGATCAGGTCGGCCCGGTGATCGCCGTTCACGTCGCCGACCAGACAGGTCTCGCTGCCCTGGCAGAAGAAGTCGTTGGCCTTGACACGCGGGCCGAAGCTGAGGCCCGACGAGGGGGCGCTGAACACGTCGGCGGACGCTCCCCGGGAAAAGGCGACCAGGTCGGCCTTCCCGTTGCCGTCGGTGTCGGCGACCGTGCACACCTCTCCGGCCAGGCAGAAGGAGGAGTGCCAGAGCTGGGGGTTGCTGAAACCGCCACCAGTGGACACGGCCACGAAGACCTGACCGGAGCTGCGCACGAAGGTGATCAGGTCGGCCCGCCCATCGTCGTCCACGTCGCCCACGGCGCACTCCTCGTTGCCCACGCAGAAGAAGTCGCTCCACTTCTGGGTGGCTCCGAAACCGCTGCCCGTGGACAGCGACACGTACACGTCGCCGTCGTTCGCCGGCTCCGTGCTCTTGACGAAGGCCACCAGATCCGCGCGCCCGTCGCCGTCGACGTCGGCGACCCGGCAGTCGCGCGCGCCCGGGCAGAAGTTGCCGTTGCGCATCTGCGGCGCGGTGAAGCGACCGCTGGGGGAGCCGTACAGACGCTGTCCGCCGACCTGATCCAGCGCGCTGATGGTGGGATCGTCCACCGAGCGCGGGTCTGGTTGTCCGTCGCCGTCCAGGTCGCGGCAGGAATTCATGATCGAGAAGGGATCGTAGGGTGTCCGGGCGGTGGCGTTGGCATCCGGGGTCTCGGGACAGAACACGCCGAAGCGATCCGCTCGCAACTGCTCATGCTGGAAGCCGAGTGCGTGTCCCATCTCGTGAACGGCAGCGAAGTGTTCGCGCACGCGGTTGGGAGTCAGCCTCAGCTCGATCTGTGCCTCCGGCGTCCCACCCAGCCGAGCCCCGATCCCGC
This sequence comes from Myxococcota bacterium, assembly GCA_046734815.1. Classification (GTDB taxonomy): domain Bacteria; phylum Myxococcota_A; class Polyangia; order Fen-1088; family Fen-1088; genus CAVYGB01. The sequence continues at coordinate 18,944 of JBKPRZ010000039.1, forward strand.
GCTCACCGAATCCGCCGAAGTCGTCGTCGGTGGTCTGTTTCAGCCGGATCGGCACGAAGGTCTTGGGGATGGTGGCTGGACAGGTCCGCCAGCCGCTGAACCGGATGCCGATGCGTGCCTGCCATTGCTGTTCGATCGACGACCGGATCACGGCCTTGTCGCTGTCGAACCCGGCGGTGTTCCAGCAGACGGGCACGACGTAATTGTTCTGATCCCAGGTGACGGCGGGGTTCCAGACATAGATCGGATGACCCGTCGCCTCACTCTCGCCAGAAACGGGGGGATGGGCGGGATCGCAGGCCAGGGCCGCGGTGACCACCACCCATGCACAGAGGTACAGCCGGTTGCGCGTGTTCATGTTGTCTCCTGCTGACAGGCAGGCGTAACACGAGCGATCCGAGCCCCCAAAGATGGAGAACTATATACGTCGCAGAACGCGACGCCGTCGCCGCACGCGCGCGTGACCTGCGCGACAGCTCAGCCGCTGCGGCCCACCGAGCGGCGGCCCACCAGGGTCTTGCCGGTGCCGCCCAGCTGGGTGGCCAGGCCGACAATCGAGAAGCCGTAGCGGGCCCGGATGCCGTCGACCACCGTGCCCACGCGCTCGTGCTGGTCGAACAGGGACAGCTGCTCGAAGACGCCCAGGCTCGACAGCTGCACGCCGAGCAGCCGCACCGGCAACGGGCGGGTGCGGGCGCGGGTGAACATCTCCTTGAGCACCGGGTAGAGCTCGAGCTCGGAGTGCGTGGGGCTGACCGTGCGCGAGCGGGTCAAGGTGTGGAAGTCGGCGTAGCGCAGCTTGAGGGTCACCGTGCGCGCCTTGATCCGGCGCTTGCGCGCGCGCCAGCAGACCCGCTCGCACAGCCCGCACAGCACCGACTCGATCGAGGCGGGGTCGGCGGTGTCCTCGCGGAACGTGCGCTCGTTGGAGATGCTGCCCACCGTCTCGCCTTCGGGGTCGTGCTCGGAGAAGGCGGGCCGCTCGCGGCCGAGGTCGCCGCACCCCTGCCCGTGCACGCCTCGCTGGATCGAGGGCGCCCAGGCGCCGAAGATCTTCCGCAGCTCGGGAAGCGGCGCCCGGGCGATGTCCCCCAGGGTCTGGTAGCCGGCGGCGTGCAACTTGGCCTCGCCCACCGGACCGATGCCGGGAAACGAGCGCACCGGCAGCGGCGCCAGCACGTCGCGCTCGACCCCCGCGGGCACCAGCATCACGCCCCGGGGCTTGGCCAGGCTGGAGGCCACCTTGGCCATCACCTTGCTGGTGGCCAGGCCGGCGCTGGAGGGCAGGCCCAGCTCGTCGTGCACGGCGGCGGTCAGCTCCAGGACGGCGCGCTCGATGGCCACGTCGCCGTTCTCGTCGTCGGGGCGTCCGTACAGCCGCTCGCAGCCCGACAGGTCCAGGAACATCTCGTCGATGCTGGCGATGAGCACGGTGGGCGCGTACCGGCGGGCGATCTCGCGGACGCGGTCGGCGTACTGGCCGTAGGTGTCGCCGCGGGTGGGCAGATAGACGGCGTCGGGGGCCAACTGGCCGGCCTCGACCAGCGACATGCCCGAGCGGACCCCCAGCGGGCGCACCTCGTAGCTGGCGGCGGTGACCACGCCGCGGCTGCCGGGCTTGCCGCCCACGATCACGGGCTTGCCCTCCAGCGACGGGTCGAGCACCCGCTCGACCGAGACGAAGAAGGTGTCCAGATCCAGGCAACAGATCCGCGGCCGTGGCAGCGGCCCCGACCCCGCGAGCTCAGACGCCGTCGCCATGGGACCGAAGAAGGATGATACCTGAACATCCATTCAGGTGCAAGGGGTGGCGCCGGCGGCCACAGCTGTGGCGCCGCACTCCACAGTGGGGCTTGCGCGCTCGGCCACAGGCGGCGGCTTCGACAAGGCATAGCGCTTGCTGACGCTGCGGTCGTCTTGAACCGGAGCGATCGATCGGCCCTGGTGTGTGTGGCAGCGGGCCTGGTGCTCGCGTCCTCGACGGCGTGCACGTACGAGCGGGTGCGGCCGCCGTTCGTGCCCACGTCCTCGGCGCCGGGA
>JBKPRZ010000040.1:0-28295 GCA_046734815.1 Myxococcota bacterium
GGCTGCGCGACTGGTTCCGCGTCATCCGGCGCGAGTTCGTGGCCGGGATCGGGCTGGGCCTGGTGCTGGCCATCATCGGCTTTCTGCGCATCGTCACCTGGGAGATGCTGTTCCACACCTACGGCCCGCAGTACCTCAGCGTGGCCACCACGGTGGCGTTCAGCCTGGTGGGCGTCGTGCTGTGGGGGACCATGGCCGGCTCCATGCTGCCGTTCATCCTGCGCCGTCTGAACTTCGACCCCGCCAGCGCCTCGGCGCCCTTCGTCGCCACGCTGGTCGACGTCACCGGGCTGGTGATCTACTTTACCCTCGCCAGCGTGATCCTGCGCGGGGCGCTGCTGTAGATCAGGGAATCGGCTGGTGGGGGCAGCCGAAGATGATCTCCAGGCTCAGCACGCTGCCGCTCTTCACCCTGTCGCACGCGGCGCCGTACAGGATGACCGAGCGGTTGTCGGGCCCGTACTCCCAGCCGTTCATCCGGGCGGGGTCGCGCAGGATCCGCGTGCCGTCCACGTTGACCGCCACGTCTTCGGGTGAGGGGGCCTGGCGGTCCAGCGGGAAGGTGCAGGTCTCGACCGAGCGGGTGATCTGCCCCAGCGCGCTGACCAGGCTCTGGCGGTCGCCCACCGGGTAATACGCGGGAGTGCCGGTGCGCGGCCGCCCGCCGGCCATCGCCATCTGCCCCAGCACCACGTCGGCTTCGGTTCCGGCGGTGGCGATGCCGATGACGAAGCTGGGAAACCCGGCGGCCGCGGCGGCGGTCAGCTCGTCCAGCGTGTTCTGGACCGCCAGCGCATGGTCGGCCTGCGGGCAGGTGGGCAGACCGTCGGTGGCCAGCACGATGTATTTGGGGTTGGGGGTGACAAGGGTCTTCAGGTAGGCGGCGGCGGCCGCGACAGCGTCCGAGGTGGGGGTGCCGGCGCCCGACTGGGCCGGCATCCCGGTAACCACGGCGTCGGCGACCGGCCGCGTGTCGTCGCTGATCGGAACCTCCACCTGGGGCAGCTCGTCGCAGCCAGTGAGGGTGGGGAAGGTCTTCAGGCCCCACGAGATGGTGCCCCGGGTCTGTCCAAGCACGTCCAGGACCGCCGCGGTGGTCTCCTCCCAGCGGGTCCCCGACGAGCCGAAGTCCAGCCCCATGTTCATCGAGCCCGAGCGATCCAGCACCAGCAGCAGCTGCGGTGTCAGCCGATCCAGCCGGTGCCGCTGCAACCCACAGGCGGCGTCGGGCGCCGGTGCCGCGGCCGCGTCGAAGCCGCTTGCGTCGGGCAGGGTGAAGGTCGGCACGACACCCGCTCCGCCGTCGGCGGCACCGGTGGACGCGCCGCCGCCCAGGCCTTCGCGCGACAGCCGCGGCCGTCCACACGCGCCCAGCGCAACGAAGAAGAGGACCGTGGCAATGGGTCGAACGATCGACGTCAACATGAGCTCGCTCCGCCGGGACGCCGCGCTGACATACCCCCGCCGCCGCCCGTCACGGTCGCAAGGGCGTCTCCCACCTGTCTCATGAGCCGGATCGTGAAACGTCACGGCCGGATCGGAAAACGTCACGCGCGGAACCGCCGGGGCCGCCGCGCGTGAAACCACGCGTGCCTCCGGGTTCCCTCCGCGCACCTTCCCGTCTGCTGCTCGCGCTGGCCGCGGGCGCACTCCTCGGCTGTCAGGGACGCGTGCGCGACGATGCACCGGCGCGGGCCTCGCGCGTCGATCCAGCGCCCCCTTCGCCCGCCGACGCAGCGGTCGCTCCGCCCATCGATCCGCCGCCGCCGCCTCCTCTCGCTGCGGGCGGTGCGTCCCCCGACGCGACCGCGGACGGCACGCCCGTCCCATCGCCCGATGCGGTGCCGCCGACCGGTGCGGCCGCGGTGTTCGACACCACGGTCCTGCACCAGATCGACATCACCGTCGAGCCGACCTACCTGCCCCAGCTGGACCAGATGGGGATGATCGCACCGACCCGTTACCCCTGCGTGGTGGTGTTCGACGGGATCACCTTGGCCAGATCAGGCATCCGCAAGAAGGGCGGGATGGGCTCGCAGCGCCCGCTGGCTGGCAAGCCCGCCTTCAGCATCAAGTTCAACGAGTTCGTCAAGGGACAGAAGCTGCACGGGCTGAGCAAGCTGCTGCTGAACAACGCCGTCCAGGACGCGTCCTTCCTCAACGAGCACCTGGCCTACGAGATCGCTCGCCGGGCCGGCACGGCAGCCCCGCTGACGGCGCACGGGATCGTCACCTTCAACGGCCGCATCCTGGGTCTGTACGTGCTGCGCGAGGCCTTCGACGACGACTTCGCGGAGCGGAACTGGGGCAAGGCCGCCAAGGGCGGCAACATGTACGAGAGCGGCAACTTCATCGAGAACGCCGATTCACCGGCCCTCAAGGACGAGAAGGAAGAGATGCGATCGCGCGACGACCTGCGCGCGCTGATCCGGGTGGCGAGGAACACGCCCGACCCGCAGTGGGTCGCCGCGGTCGGCGCCCGGCTGGACCTGCGCAGTGTCTACGTCGCCTGGGCGGTGGAGGCGCTGTGTGACCACTGGGACGGCTACTTTTTCACCCTGTGGGACCCCAACAACTATTACGCCTACCACCAGCCGGTCGCCGACCGGCTCGTGCTCCTGGTCGCGGGCATGGACGCCACCTTCGGCAACATCAAGAACCCGCTGTCCACCCGCAAGTGGCTGGCCGAGAAGATCCGTCAGATCCCCGAGGCGCGCATGCAGATGCGCGAGACCCTGAGCGGGATCGTCCGGGACTTCGATGTCGGCGCCATGAACGCCCGCATCGACGAAGCCGCCCGTACCATCCACAGCTACACGCCCACCGATCCGATCACGATCCAGGACTACGCGAACTTCGATCGGAACACCAAGGGGCGAAAGCAATACATGACGAGGATCAAGCAATGGGTGGTGCCCTCCTTCGATCCTCCGCCCGACGCCGGCCCCGGATAACCGCGCGTGTCCGGTCTGGGCCTATCCATTCAGGGTATAGTCAGAGGCCGCGAATCGGCGTATTCTGGTCCTGGCTAGTCGTTTCGGCCCCGTACGAACCAACGCTCGAGGTGTCGTATGCAGTTCTTCAAGCGTGTCGTGCTGTTTGCGGGTCTGTCCGCGATCTTCGCCGCCTTCGCGTTTTATCCCCGCTCGCTGCCGGCGCAGGTCGGGAACGGACCGTGGTCTTCGTGGTCGCCGTCTTTCACCGTCCAGGAGAAGGGCAGCGGATCGGTCAGCGGTAGCCAGTTCAGCATCAGCAGCGGAAGCTCGAGCAGCGAGCAACGCGCCGAGCGCCGCTACCAGACCTTCAGCAGCGGGACCCGTCAGTTCGAAGGGTACGTGCGGGTGAACAGCCTGGGCGGCGACCGCATCAGCCTCAAGCAGACCTTCCAGGACGGGGTGGGGCCCTGGAACATGATCGCGGTCAAGAAGCCGGGCACGCTGTACGAGGTCCGCGGTGGCACGACCCTGTCCGGCTATTCGATCGGAACCACCGTTCGCATCAACACGATCACGTACACCGGCAGCGACAAGGTGGCCGTGTACATCAACGGCTCGTTGAAGGAGACCGTCACCGGCGGCGCCGGCGCCTACTACGACAAGCTCGGCGTGTACCGCACCAACAGCGGCAAGGGTCCGGTGTCGGCGACCTGGACCCGCATCCGCTTCTGGCAGAAATAGCGCCCTCCACGCCTGACCGCTGGTCGAGGCTGACGATGCTGGCTGCTGCGTGGCTGGCCCTGACGATGACGGCGCTGGAGGCGCACGCCCGGCTGGTGGCGCCGCTGGACGTGGTCGTGCAATGGAGCGATCCCGACGGCCGGGCGGCCGGCTACGTGGTCGAATACATAAACGAGCCGGGCGACGAATGGATCATCCTCGGCTTCTTTCCGCCCACCCGGAAGACCTACCAGCACCTGCGTCTGGCTCCCCACACGCCATACCAGTACCGGGTGCGGCCCTTCTTCGGACCGGCCTCCCCGCCAACGACGGTGCGCGTGGCCGAGGGGCTGTCCGACCAGGCTTACGCCCGCGCCTATGCGCTGCCCGAGGATTATTCCTGGGCGTCGCCGCGCAGGCGGCGAGGGGAGCACAGCGCGCGCGAGCGGCCCCGGTCGATCCACGATCCCGCCACCGCCGCGCAGGCGGCGCCCGGGCCGCTGAAGGCGCGGCTGGTCCGGTCGACGGTGAGCGGGTTCGAGCTGACCTGGACCGATCGCTCGAGCGACGAGGAGGGGTTCTTGCTGGAACGGGTGATCGATCCGGAGACCTTCGTGGTGTGTGCGACCGTCGATCCGGACATCGATTCTTTCGGCTGGGCCCTCGAGCCGCCCGCGCGCGAGGCAACCTTCCGGGTCCGCGCGTTCCATTTCGGCGCTGCCTCCAGCACGGTGGCGTTGACCACCGGGTCCGATCCAGCGGGGGCCAGCGATCATGGGCGGTGAGCGCGTCCCCGGGGTTCGCCGGTCCGCCCGGCTGTCCTGGCTCGCGGGCTGCGCGGCGGCCATGGCCGTGGCGATCGCGGTCGTCCTGGGCGGCTGGCGGCTCTGGACAGGGTCCCGGGCGGCCGCCCCGCCGGGATCGACCGTCGCGAAATCCGGCGCGGCAGGCACGCGGCCCGCCTTGCCCCGGCTGCGCAACCCGCAGCCGCGCCGGCCGGCGGGGTTCGAGGACCAGCTGGCCGATGTGCGCCGGCGGCTGGGCTCCTCCCCGACGCCCGAGGAGGTCATGGATGTCCTGGGCGAGATCGCCTGGACCGATCCGGCGCTGGCGATCGACCTCGCCGATGCGCTCGGCCAGACCGAAGAGGAGAGGACCGCCTGGATCGAGGACCTGGCGCGACAGTGGGCCGGCCGTCAGCCCGAGCAGGCCTGGAGCTGGATGTCCGCCCAGCAACCGGACCGGCTGCGCGACCTGGCCACCGGCACCGTCGCCGAAACGGTGATCGGCACGCTGGCCGAGCGACATCCCCGCTTGCTGGTCCAGAGCCTGGATCATCTGGTTCACGCCGGCGAGTCCGGCCTGGGCGTCGCGCCGGTGGTGGCGGCGCACCTCGGGCTGGAGGCGCTGGCCGCCAGCGGCCGGCCCGACCTGGCCCGCCAGGCGGTCGAGAGCTGGGCCCGGGCCGCCGGCGGTCCCCCGATCGGAGAATCGGCCTACCTGGTCGCCGCACGGGCCATCAGCGAGGCGGCTCCCGACATCGGGGGCCGGTGGCTGATGTCCCTGCCGGCAAGCGAGGAGCGCGACACCGCCCTGGTGGAGCTGCCGGCGCACTGGGCGCGGACGCAGCCACGGGCGGCCGTCGAATGGGCCAGCGAGCGCCTGCCCGCACACCTGCGGTTGCGCGGACTGCGCCGCGCCTTCGGCGAGTGGGCCGATCAAAGCCCGACCGATGCGGCGGCGTGGCTGGCCGCTCATCTCGCCGGTTCGACGTCCGGCACCGACGCCGACGCGCTGGTCGCGCTGCTGAACCTGGCCCGCCGCACCCCGGACGAGGATTGATCGGGCGCTGACCGCAGCCCGCGCCGGTCACGAACCGGCTGGATCCGCCTACTGCAATGGCCCACCCACTGCATCCGAAGGAGGACCATCACATGTCAGCAATCCAGCATCCCGCGCCTTCCCTCACCGGCGACCGCACCGCGCGGTCCGCGCTCCTGATGGCAGGAGGTCTGCTCCTGTGCGCCTTCTGCTGCTCGGCGCCGGCCCTGGCGGCGCTGGGCCTCGGCACGGCCGCCATCAGCACGCTGGGCCCCTACGGCGAGCGGGCCGGCCTGGCGCTGTTCGCGCTGGGGGCGGTGGGGTTCGTGTGGAAGCTCGTCCGGCGCCTCCGCGCCCGTCCGCGCCCGCTCGAGCCGCTGATCATCCCCGCCAGGCCGGGCGCGCCGATCGCCTGCGACATGACCGGAGCTCCCGACAGCCCCGACGGCCGGGTCGCCGAATACGGACGGCTGTTCGTCCACGCGCTGGTCGATCGCCAGCGCAGCGGCGACGGTCTCGAGCTCACGTTCGCCGCGAAAGCCGGCGTCGCCGCGTGGGTCGCGGACCTGGTCCGGCGGGAAGCGGCCTGCTGTCCCTTCTTCTCCTACCAGGTCACGTTCACCGCCGACCACGTCCGCTGGCGCACGAGCAGCCAGGCCGGCCCGGCCGCCCAGGCCATGCTGGACGAGCTCTTCGCGCTGCCCGACCGCTTCGCGGATGGGATGAACGGCCTTCTCGATCGGCTCCGCACCCGCGGCTTCCCGGTGGCGTCACCTTCACCCGGCCACTTCACCCTGGAGGGCGCGACCGGGACTGCCAGCACGCCGAAGGGCGGCTGCGGTTGCTGAACGGCCGCCGTGCCCGGATCGCGACGGCGATGGCGATGGCGATGACCAGGGACCACCACGCGGACGGCCCCTCCGATCCCCGACTTCCGGGCGCGCGGCATCCGCAGCCATCCCCTGCGCCCGGACACGCAGGCCCCGGGCAGCCCGCCGCAGCGGCATCGCGCGGCGGCGGGGCGCCGGCGTCCGAGGGCACCACGCCAGCCGGGCACTGGCCGTAGTTGTCGCACAGCCAGGTCTCGGTCGAGAGGCAACGCGCGCGCACGCACGACTTGACCCCCGTCACCTGATCCAGCCCGGCGATCGGGACCCAGGTCCGGCCCTCGTCTTCCGACACGCCCACCAGGAAATCGTCCAGCTGGCCAGCGCCGCAGGCGTAGAGCTTGCGCCCGGACGATACCAGGCAGCCGTATCGCGGCCCGCGCTGGCCGGAGGGGACCGGGTCCTCCCAGCTTGCGCCTCCGTCGCGCGAGACGTGCAGACGGCCCGGCGGTTCGCCCCGCAGGGGGAAGGCATCGGTTCCGGCCAGGTACAGCGTCCGGGAGGTCGGGCCGAACGCCAGTCCGCCGAAGGCGTCGCGGCCCTGGAGCTTGAACAGCCGCGACATCGTCTGTCCACCGTCGCTCGAGCGCCACAGCTCGTCACCCGCCGCCGTCAGCTCGACCAGGTACAGCGCCTGGGGATCGTCGGGGGCGATGGCAAAGAACACGAACGGCGCGGCCGGCGGGGGGCTGGCCACCGCGGCCAGGTCGGCGGTGGCAAAGCTCTGCCCGCCGTCGGTCGACCAGGCGAACGGAGTCGCGCCCCCGCTGCCCGCCCCGAACAGATACACCCGGCGCCGATCCGATGGGGCCAGGGCCACGCGGAAGAAGTCCACTCCCTCCGGAAACGAGTGCGCCTTCATGAACGTCCGCCCGCGGTCGGTCGATCGCCACAGTACCGATGGGGCCGTGCTCAGCGCCCAGACCACCTGCCGGTCCTCGGGATCGAAGGCGACGTCGATCACCGACCGGCCGGCCAGCTCGCCGCCGACCACGGTGAAGCTGCACCCATCCGCGCCCGAGACGAACAGCCCGCTGCCGCTCGCGGCGAACAGCTCACCATCGGACGACACGCGCACGCGGTCGGGCGGCGGCCGGCCGAAGGTGTCGTCGCACACGACCTCCCAGCGCGCCGCGGGATCCGGGGGGAACAGCAGGCCGAAGTTGGTGAGCACCAGGCCGCGGCCCGCCGGATCGGGAAAGTAGTCGAAGGCGTCCGGCGTCTGGCAGGGTCCCTTGCTGGCCCTGCCGCACGCGTTCACGGCGGCCCGCGCGAGCATCGGGACGCTCAATGACATCAACGCGGCGGCGGCAGCGGACAGGCGTTTCATCGGCCGATCGACCCCTGGTGCTGACCGATCTTGCCGCATTCACCCGCCGACGTGAACAGCGGCGTGGCCAGCGGCCGGATATAGCTTTCGCGCACGGACTACAGCACCTCACCGAGATCGGGGGCCGGGCTCGATGTTGTACAAGAGTGACATCTCGCTTGCAAGCGCGGAGCCGACGACTTTGTCACCTGGCCGACGCGCAGAGCGAGTAATGTCCCACCTGGTTTTTCGCCGATCCCCGACGCACAGATGTCAGAGACCTTGCCGACGTCGACAAACCTGTCCAGCTCCGCCCAGGAAGATGGCGATGACGGCTGCCTGCCGCGCCACGTGGGGCCGTACCGATTGCTCCAGCGGGTCGGCCGGGGCGCCATGGCCGAGGTGTTCAGGGCCGAGCACCGGCACCTGGGCCAGGTGCGCGGCCTCAAGGTCCTGCTGCCGGAGGTCGCCGCTCAGCCCGATCTGCTGAACCGTCTGCTCAACGAGGCCCGGACCATGGCCCGGCTGCACCATCCGAACATCGCGGAGGTGTACGACTGCGACGTGCTCGCCGATTGCGCCTTCATCGTGATGGAGTACCTGGCCGGCATCACCCTGCGCGAGTGGAGCGAGCGGGTCGGCAAGCTGGCGCGCATCCCGGAGCTGGCCGCGGCGGTGGTCGGCACCCTGGCCGACGGCCTGGCCTACGCCCACCAGCACGGGGTGGTGCACCGGGACCTGAAGCCCGAGAACGTGCTGCTGGTGCCGGCGCGGGAGGACGACGAGGGCTTCTCGCTGAAGATCGTCGACTTCGGGGTGGCCAAATCGGTGCGCGAGCAGCCGGGCGGCCGCCGAGGCAAGGGGAGGGTGGGCCGGTCGGTGACCACCACCGAGCACGGCTACATCGTGGGCACGCCGCTTTACATGGCTCCCGAGCAGTGGCGAGCCGGCCACCCCATCGACCACCGGGCCGACATCTACGCGCTCGGCTGCCTGGCGTTCGAGCTTCTGTGCGGGCGGCCGCCGTTCAGCGACAGCGAACCGGCGGTGATGATGCAGGCCCACCTGTTCGATCCGCCCCCCGAGATGATGATCCTGGAGCCCGACATCCCCGCCGGGTTCCGCGCGCTGATCACCCGCATGCTGGCCAAGGCTCCCGAGGATCGCCACGCCGGGATGGACGAGGTGCTGGCCGAGCTGGAAGCGATCTGCGGCCGTCGCCGCTGCGACTGGAAACAGATGCTGCGCACCCCGCGCTCGGGCGCGCACGCCGTGCGGGCGGCCCTGGCCATGCCGGGCACCCTGGTGATCGGCCTCGACGACACGCTGGTCGAGCGACGCCAGGTCGGCCGCCTGCGACGGTTGCTTCCGGCCCGGCCGCTCGCCGGTGCTCGCCGCCTGCTGACGAAGACGCGCGACCTGCAGGCGGCCCTCCTCGGTATCTGCGTGATCGCCGGCGGCGGTCTGCTCGGGGCCGTCAGCATGCCGCGCTTGCCGGATCGCGCCGGTGACGACCCGTCGACGGTCGCGGTCCGGGCCGCGCCGGACCGGGCCGCCCAGCTGGCCGGTGGCACGTCCCTGCAATCGGCCGACGATCGTCCGCCGGTCTGCCTCGCGCTCCCGGCACCCGCGCTCTGCCCGGCACCGTCCGTCGCAGCTTTGCCGATCGGCAGCGATCCGACATCGTCCGGCGCGATCTCGCGCGGCCCCGGGCGGTCACACGGGCGGCGCGGAAACGGCTACCGGCCCGTGAACGACTGATCCTCGCCGACACCCGGGTGAGCGGGGAGCCGGAGGGCTGGCCGACGGAGGATGAGAGGGCTAGATCTGACCGCGTGACTCGCCTGCCACCCGGTCCCACCGGCACTCTCTGGAGCACGCTGCGCTATCTGCGCGATCCGTACGGCACGTTGCTGCAAGACGCGCGGCGATACGGCGACACGTACCTCCTGCCCAGCTTCCTCGGCAAGATGGTGCTCACCGGTCATCCCGAGGGGGCGCGGGCGATCTTCTCGGCGGACCCGGATACGTTCGTGGCCCTCGGCGCGGAGCTGCTGGGGCCGGTGCTGGGCGAGAGCAACCTCATCTTGCTCAGCGGCGAGCGGCACCGGAGCATGCGCAAGCTGCAGGGGCCGCCCTTTCACGGCGCGCGCATGCGCGTCTACGGGCAGATCATCCTGGACGTGGCCCGGGAGCACACCGACCGGTGGCCGCGCGAGGGCGCATTTTCGGTCCATCGCACGATGCAGGAGGTGTCGCTGGACGTGATCCTGCGGGCGGTGCTGGGGCTGTCCGACGGGCGCAAGCGGGATCTGTTTCGCGAGGCGGTGCTCGATCTGATCGGCTCGCTCAAGCCCTCGTTCATGTTCATCCGCCGGCTGCGCCGGTCCATGGGCGGACTGAGCGCCTGGGCGCGCTTCAGGCGCCGGCAGGACCGGGTTCGACAGCTGTTCCAGGCGGAGCTGCGCGAGCGCCGCGCGGCCGGATCGCAGCAGGCGGACATCCTCAGCCTGCTGCTGGCGGCGCGCTTCGAGGACGGCAGCCCGATGTCCGACGAGGACGTGATGATCCAGATGCTGAACCTCATCGGCGCCGGACACGAGACCACCGCCAGCTCGCTGGCCTGGGCGCTGGACCACCTGCACCGGGAGCCGGCGGTCCTGGGCCGGTTGATCGAGGAGCTGGCCTCGCTGCCGGCCAGCGCCGATCCCGAGGCCATTGCCCGGCTGCCCTACCTGGACGCGGTCTGTGCCGAGACCCTGCGACTGGATCCGGTGGCGCCCATGATCGGGCGAACCCTCCGCAAGAGCTTCGTGCTGGATGGCTACGAGCTGCCGCCCGGCTGCTCGGTCGCGATCGGCATCCTGAACATCCACCGCCGCCCGGATCTGTATCCCGAGCCCGAACGGTTCCGCCCCGAGCGGTTCATGGAACGCGAATACAGCGCCTTCGAATACCTGCCGTTCGGCGGCGGCGCCCGGCGCTGCCTGGGCGCGGCGATGGCGCTGTACGAGATGAAGCTGGTGCTGGCCACCGTCCTGCAGAGACACCGGCTGAGCCTCGACAGCGCGGCTCCGGCGCGGGCCGCCGTGCGCAACACGACCGTCGGCCCCGCGACCGGCGTCAAGATGCGCCTGCGCGCGGACGCGACGAGATGAACGTCAGCATGCCTGCCGTGCCATACCGACCGCCTTGTCCCGGCTCGTTGTGCTGCTGATGGTGGGCGGGCGGGTCGAGGGGCTATCCCGCCGAGAGAGCCCTGCGCAAGCCGTGCGGGATTCGGCGAACACCGGAGCGGCGGGCGGCGAGATCCAGGCATGAGCACATCGATCAGCTCCCTGACCGTGCAAGACCTCCTGTCGAACGCCGCCTGGACGCGGCGGCTGGCGGTCCGACTGCTGGGTGACCGGGACTCCGCCGAGGACGTGGTGCAGGAGACCTGGATCGCGGCGCTGCGCGCGCGGCCCGACACGGGTGAATCGGTGCGGCCCTGGCTGGCCCGGGTGCTGCGCAACCGCGCCGCCAGCCACCATCGCGATCACGGCCGCCGGGTCGCCCGTCAGGACCGGTCCGTCGACCTGGCCGAGGCGGCCAGCGAGGCCGACCCCGAGGCGCTGCTGAGCCGCGTGCAGGTGCAGCGGGTGCTGGCCGAGCTGATCACCGCGCTTGCCGAGCCGGCCCGCCAGACCGTGCTGCTGCGCTATTACGAGGGGCTGACCTCCGAGCAGATCGGCGCGGTGATGGGAGTCCCGGCCGGGACCGTGCGCCGGCGGCTCAAGGAGGCGATCGACGAACTCCGCGACCAGCTGGACCGCCGCCACCAGGGCAACCGGGACACGTGGCGCCTCGCTCTGTTGCCGCTGGGCGCACCGTCACCCCCGACCGCGCCGGCCAGGCCAGTCTGGCTCCTCCGGATCGCGATGGGCGCGTCGATCCTCGGCCTGGCCGCGGGCGGTGTGCTGCTGACCAGCCGTGTGCGCGAGGTGCGGCACCCGCCGGGGCGGGGAGTCGCGGCAGCAGACGTGCCAGGTGGCAGCGGGCGCGGCGGGGGCGCCTGGCTGGCGGCGGCCCTCCCGGCGACCTTCGACTCCTGTCGCCCGGCGCTCGCCACCCGGAGAAAGGAGCTGGCGGCGGCGGAGATCGCCTACCGCAAGCGGGCGCCCCGGGACGTGCTCTTCGAGCAGGGGGCACCGAACCCGACCGCCCGGGCAGTCCTGCTGCCCGAGATCGAGCGGATCTTGCGCGACGACGAGGGCGTGAGCTTTTCCCTCGAGTGCCGGACCTGGGCCTGCCGCGTGTTGCTGGCCGTGCAAGGGGCAGAGCCCGGGACCCGCATGCCTCCGTCGGTCTCATCCGTTGCCTGGGATGAGTTCGTGAAGCAGCGGACCCGCGATTGGTGGTACCTGCCAGGGACCTCGACCCGCGACCCGATCTCGGGCACCACGTACCTGCAGGCGCCCGTCTATCTGGTATTGAAGTCGCCATCGGGCGCTCCGGTCGTCGGACCGCCACCCGCCCTGGATGACGCCACCGGGCCGCGGCTGGAGCCGCGCACGCTCCAGGCCTGTCAGAGCGAGCTCCAGGCCGCCGAAGAACGCCTGGCCTACGTCCGCCGGGTCATCGACGGGAGAATGAGCCTCTCCGAGCGGTTCCGCGAATCCGAATTCGACCCGGTGCTCACCCTCGACACAATGAACGTCGTCGCACGCGCGCTGCACGGCGCTGCCAGCCCCACACCAGACATCGTCTGCCGCGGGCACGCCTGCCGCTTGTCGGTCCCCGGCAAGACCACCTCCGATTCCTGGCGGCAGCTGCTGGAACGAGATCCGGGCTTCTCCAGCCGGATCAGCGAATCCGTGGTGACCCCCGAGGCGCTCGTCGTCGGGCTGCGCGAGACCGGGCCCGTCCGCCAGAATCCGGCGACGATGAGCTTGAAGATCGGTCGGGAGATCCTCGCGGCGGTGGACCTGCACGCCTGCGCCGCGCGCGACCCGGCCACGACCGGCGACCTGCTGATCGGCCTGCAGTTCCCCAATACCAGGCAGGCACCGCCGCCGGGCGCTCAGCCCCCGGCGATCACCGTCAATCTCCGCGGGGCCGTGGCCCGCACACCGGTGGGCGCTTGCGTGGAGGAGGCGCTGAACCGGGCGGCCCGGTCCACGCCGGTTCCGGATTCCAGCGCCGGCAGCGTCACGTTCTACCGGAGCTTCCCCCTGGAACCCGACGCCGGGACCTGATCCGCTCAGCCGGTCGCGCCGATGGTCACGTAGACCAGGGTCTGGTTGAGCAACTGGAAAGCGATCTCGCCGAAGGTCATGGGTCCCAGCAGCTGCCCGGCCTGCCGCCCTTCCAGCTCACCGTAGACGTAGTTGAGCACGCAGTTGCAGCTGAAGGCGGGCTCGAGCTTCTGCTCGGGAATGGCGCTGATGAAGCGCTGCGGGTAGCTGCCCACCGGGCGGGCCAGCTTGTAGGGGACGTCGGCGAAGACCGGGGCGTAGAAGCGGACCAGGCCGCTCGCCGCTTCCAGCACCTGGATGCTGACGTTGACCTTGGTCCCGTAGAGGTCGGCGACCAGCGGCAGGCGCGAGTCCAGCTTCCGGGCCAGGAAATATTCGCGGAAGTTCCGGCGCTCGCCGTTGACCGTGCAGTCGGCGGCCTGAAAGCCGGTGGTGGGAAAACGGATCTCGTCGCCGTCGCCCGGCTCGAAGATGTTGACGATCTCCAGATGTGCCCGCTGCGGAGCGGGCAGCTCGACGTGCATCGCCACCGCCCGATCCGCCAGCGCGATGCCGGTATTGCCGTCGAACACCCGCGGCGCCCGTTTGCCCAGGTCGTCGAGGTGCACGCCGGACACCCAGCCCGCCACCACCTTCAAGAACAGGTCGCGGTACGACGGCGCGTTCAGGGCGTATTGCTGGTGCAGCGGCGTGAAGGCCGGCACGATCAGGATGGTGTAGCCGCGGTCGGGACTGTCCTCACCGATCCGGGCGATGCTGTTGGCGTCGTAGACCGAGATGTGGCAGCTCTTCGCCACCGCCGGCACCGTCTGGACGAAGATCCGGTCCCGTGACGTCTGCCCGCCCGAGGCGGTCATGAAGTAGGGGATG
Source organism: Myxococcota bacterium (assembly GCA_046734815.1). Taxonomy (GTDB): domain Bacteria; phylum Myxococcota_A; class Polyangia; order Fen-1088; family Fen-1088; genus CAVYGB01. Next base: position 13,781 of record JBKPRZ010000040.1, read on the forward strand.
GTCCCACCGATCCACCGACCGGCCGGCAGGGCCGACAGCAGCTTCTCGTCGCCGGCCAGAACCAGCGACTTGCCGGTCGAGAGCAGACTCTTGACCTCCTCGACCGTTGCGAACATCAGCCTCTCCTCTCAGCGAAACAGCTCTCCGATATCCTTGGCGAAAATCGCCTCGTACTTCTCGAAGAACCGCCGCGCTTCCGTGACCAGCTTCTCGATGCTCTCCGGCGCCTGCCGGTATTGCTCGCGCAGACGGAAGAACAGCAAGCTGGCCGCCGCCACCCCGAACTGATGGGTGGTCTCCCCTTTTATCAGCCTGCGCCAGGCAGGGTGGTTGGCCGGCGGAATCATGTACATCTCGGAACATCGGCCTCCACAGTCCCGGACTGTAGGCACCCATGCTTCGGCAGCGAACGGGTGCTACGCTCACCGTCACCGTGTCCCGCGGGATGAAAGCTCGGCGGATCGCGGCCATCACGCTCCTCGCGCTGTCCGCCCTGTGGTGGATGGCGTTCCTGGTCCGGGATCCCTACAACGACCCTCGTTGGTTGATTCACGTGGGGCCGCCCTGGGTGCCGCGCCTGCAAGCCAGCCTGGCCCTCCCGGTGGTGCTGACGGCGGCGGTGGGACTGGCGTGTTCCCGGTGGTAGGCGCGGATGTTGATCGTCTCGCTGGCGCTGGCGGTGCTGTTCCCGGCGATCATGAACGCGGCGGATGCCCCGGTCGGCCTCCGCCTGTCCGCTCTGCTCGACTTGCAGGTCGCCTGGGCCGCGGCGCTGCTCATCTGCCTCCGTGGCCGCGCCTTCCTTGCGCATTACGAGGGGCGGGCGGGCGCGGACTGGCAGGCGCGCGGGATGAGAGCATTGTGGTGGGCAATCGTGCTCAACGGCATGACCCTCGGTCTTTTTCCGCTCCGACTCATCGAGGGTTGGCAGCACTGGGCGGACTGCTTTGCCACCCACTATCCAACCTTCAATTACCAGACGCCGGCTTACTGGCCGTCGCTGGCCCTCACGGCACCGTTGCTCGTCGGGCTGGGTCTCCTCGTCCGCCGCAAGACCATCGGCCTCCTTGTGACCGCCCTCGTGAGCGCCGCTCTTTTCCTGGTGCTGCTGTCGAGCCTCCGGGGATCGCTCGGCGCGTCCGATGCCCGTCATGTCCTGCTGATCCCGGTTCCCGGCCTCCTGGCCGCCGGGCTGGTGCTGAGCTTCGTCTGGTATCGGACCCGCGCCATCAGGGCGTGAGCGTGGTGCCGGGGGGGATGAAGGTCTGCACCACGCCGGTGGCGCGGTCGATGAAGCGGACCTTGTGGCCTTCGACGCTGTACTCGAGGGTCTGGCTGCTCTTGCCCGGGCATTGCTCGGCCAGGGTCAGCTGGGCGCCGGTGCTACGGGCGGCGAAGACGCGCTTTTGCGGCGGGTCCTGATCCACGCTGCGCTCTTCGCGCCACGCGGTGCCACCGCGCTCGATCACGACGGCGACCGAGGCCCTGTGCGTGCGCCCAGTGGGGCCGGTTGTGCCGCCAGGGCCGGTATAGGTCTCGTGCGCGGCGAGCAGCAGGTAGCCGCTGGGGATGCGGCCGCCGATCGCGGCCGGCAATGGTTGTGCGATCTGGACACCGGCGACGGCGCTGGTCGGCCTGACCCCGAACATGCACCCGCCCGGCGGCAGGGGACCAGGACCGGCCGGGTCCATGATGGGCGGGGGCATGACCGCGGGGTCGACGTCGAAGCGGGCGCTGATTGTCCCGGTGACGGTGTTCTCGGCAGCGTCCATCAGGGTGCCCCAGCTGAGGCTGACCTGGCCGGCGGGCAACGGGCCGCGCGGGCGCACGGTGATGCGGGTGCGGCTGGCGTCGGTCGACGCGATGATGTCGCCCGGGGCTAGCGCCGTCGGCCCCGACACACCAGTCGGGGTGGATGCCATCAGCAGCGCCTCCCGCAGGATCTGCGGTAGCGGTGCAATCACCGGCTCCTTGAAGGTGAGCGTGAAGACGGGGAGGGTGGCCACCGCCGCGCCCGGTGCTGGCGTTATGGTCTCGAGCATCGGCGGAGTGCGGTCGACGACCACCTGGACGGGCGCGCTGGTGCGCGATTGCCCGCCCACGGTCGCGCGCGCGCTGACCAGATGCAGGCCCTCGGGCGCGCTGGCCGAGCTCCAGAACAAGCGATACGAGAAGGCAGCGGGCGAGGTGTCGACCACCGCTCCGTCCGCCAGCAACTCGACCAGATCGGGCATCGGGCCTTCGAGAACGATCTGGAAGGACAGGTCATGGGTCGAGTTGGTGATGGCGTTCGGCCAAGGGCTCACGATGCGCGGAACGGGCACCGGCGCGCAGACCGCCTCGATGGTGACGTCCCCCGGTCCATCGCTGGCGACGACGTCGGTGCTGCCGGTACAGGCGATCTGCCCGAGTCCGATGGTGGCCTCGAGGCGTGTGATGCCGACGGAGGCCAGCCGCAGCGTCTGTGGCTGGTTGACCGGGACGATGATGTCCGCCACCGAGGCAGGGCCGCCCTCGTCGAGCACGCGCGCTTGCAGCCGGGCCGTGGTCCCGGGTGCGGTCATCGGATCGGTCACCCGCACGGTCACGCGGGCCATGGCCTCGCGTCCGACGTCGTCGCAGTTCCACCAGGAAAAGTGGCGCACGGTCGCCGCGAAGGCGAGGCCCGTTGGCGAGCTGTCCTCCGCCACCACCTGGCCGACGCCCTCCTGCCTCCAGATGCCGGTGGCCTCGTCCAGCGACCACAGGGGGATCTCGTCGCCGGGCGCCACCGCGCGTCCGTCCTGATGTTTGCTCACGTACAGCGGCAAGAGGATCTCGGCCGTCTTTCCCGGCGCCAGGTTCAGCCTGCGGCCGCCTTGCATCGGAACGAACTCGGCCGTGCCGAAGCTGACGATGGGGGCGCGTGCGCCGGCGCTGGTGAGGCCCTGGAACGCGCCCGGAAAGGCGTCGCGGCTGGTGCCCGCCACGTCGACCGGGGTCATGTGCATCTCGACCGCGCCGGTGACCGCCTGCCCGCTGTCGTCGACCAGTGCGGCCGCCGGGAAAGTCACGGCCACGCCGTGCCGCCCGCTGGCGCCGCCGCCGCTTTCGATGGCCGGGATGCTGACCGCCGGCGCCCGGCTGATCAACGTCACCACCAGGGCAGCGCTGCTGGTCCCGGCCGGCAGGGTCACCACCTTCACCTGGGCGCCGAAGCCAGGCGCGCTCACCCGTACCGCCTGCTCGTCGATGGTGGGTAGCATCAGCTCGGCGTGGCCGCTGGCGTCTGTGTCGACGCTGTGGCCCCCGGCGGCTATCGTGGCATCTGCCACCGGAAGGCCTGCGCTGGTGACCGTCACGCTGAGGGTGGCCATCGCCGTCGTCCCGGTCATTGCAGCGGCGTCGCCAGCGTCCGGCTCGACGGATGTGCTCCCCGACGAGCAGCCGGGTGGGGCTCCGCCGAGGGCCAGCAGAGCAAGAGTGAGTGTCCCGGCGACGCCCCGGGGGTGTCTGCGGCGGTCCAGAGTCAGGCCTGGCGACCGAGTGGCACGTGAGTCAGCGCGCATGGTGTCTCCTGGTCCGGTCGCTGCAGCGAAGGACGTGCCAGGCCCACCCGATACGCAAGCGTGCGCCCTCACTGGGTTTCTCCCGGGAAGCGGTCATTCTGATCGACGCCGCGGCACCTGGTGAGCGGGTTCGGCACTTCCCGTGCGACCGGGCGCGACGACAGCGCCGGCGCCATGGGCGCTTCGGCCCTTGCCGGGCTGGCGAGTGGCTGGAGGAGCCGGCCTCCAGCGCCTGGCATGCACAGTGCTGAGATTCGAACCGGGAGCACATCGACATGAAGCCACTGCGTTTCGGGGCCATCCTCATCCTCACCACCGCCTCCATCGCGACCGTCGCTTGCAGCCAGCGCAGATCAGCTGCTGTACACGCCCTGGCGAGCGCGGCCAGCCCTCTGGTGGCAGCACCGGAAGACGATTCCGGTGGCGAATCGCCGGGCCCTGCGACGTTCGTGGGTCGCATTCGCGCGATCGTCATTCGCCCGGATGACCCGAACACGATCTGGGTGGCCGCTGCGACCGGAGGGCTATGGGTCAGCCACAACGGCGGGAGCGATTGGTCTCAGGCTGACGATTTCCTGCCGTCGCTGACGTTCAGCTCACTCACGATCGACCCGGGGAATCCGAATGTCATGTATGCCGGCACCGGGGAGATCTACTCGTTTCTGTTCCACCTGGACCGGCTGCAGACGACCATCGAAAACGTCGAAGGACTGATTCTGCGCAGTCCCTATCGGGGCGCCGGTATCGTCAAGACCACCGACGGAGGGACGACCTGGAGACTGCTGGGCGCCACGGCCAACAATCCGGACTTTCACTACGTCAACCGGATTGCCATCAGCCCCTCGGGTTCCAGTCTCGTGCTCGCGGCGACCTCGACCGGTCTCTGGCGCAGCGAAGACGCCGGTGCGAGCTGGGCAAAAGTGATTGGCCCCGAGCTCGACGGTGCCATCGCCCTCGATGTGAAATTTCACCCCGTCGCACCCCCGAGCGCGGTGGTCGCGACCCACGACCGCGGCATCTTCCACACCAGACAGGCGAGCGCGCTGTCCTGGCTGCGGTCGACCTTGCCGGCCGACCTGCCCACCGCTCCCGACCACGGAACCCGCATCGAGCTGGCGCCATCTCGCAGCGAGCCCGGAGTCTGGCTGGCGGCGTATTTTCTGGAAAACGGCAGCAATACCCAGTTTCACCTTCTGCGGTCGGCCGACCGCGGTGAAAGCTTCCAGCATCTGAACGATCAGCCGGGTCCCGTCATGCTCGCTTCGGGTCCGATGAAGAACAACCGGCTGTACACCGGCGCCCTGTGGGTCGACCCGCAGCGATCGAACAACATCGTCCTCGGGGGCGGTGGCCTCGCCCGGAGCATCGATGGAGGCATCACCTTTTCGAAGATCGGCACAGGCCTGCACGACGACTATCACGTCATCGTCGGGGACGGCCTGCCGGATAGCCGTAGGATCTACCTCGGCAACGATGGTGGTGTGGCACGCATCGACAACTATGATGACAGCGCGGAAGCCGTCAGTCTGAACACGGGTCTGGATGCGCGGCAGTTTCACGGCGCGATGAAGAATCCCTCGTCCGGCATCATCATCGGCGGAACGCAGGACACAGGCACGTTTCGCAGAGACACCGCCGGCGTATGGACCGGCATCCTCGGCGAGGGCGCTGGCGGCGATGACGCCATGATGGTGGCGACGGATCCCTCCGATCCGGATGTCTGGTACTACGGCACGTCCCAGGGCCGCGTATCGCGCAGCACGGATGGTGGCAACACCGACCAGCAGATCTTCGAATGTTCGAGCACGCATCGGCTGGAAGGGCCCTGCATCGGCAACACTCCCATGCTGCTCGATCCCTCCAACGCCAATCAGCTGTACATCGGGTGCTCGAGGCTCTGGCGGACCAAGCAGGCCAAGGCCACCGACTGCGCGACCATCGAATGGAGAAGCATCAAGCCGGCCTCCTCGGTCGACGATAAGACTCACCTGATCACCACGATGGCGATAGCCGCTTACGATCCGAACGTGATGTGGGTCGGCACGCTCGCGAACCTGGGCCCCGGCATTGGTCCTACCGATCCGCACGCGCGCGAGATCTGGATGACCACCCAGCTGCAAACCCTGCCTGACGACGCCTCGTTGGACGGCTGGACCCGGGTTTCGGACGGGTCGCCCCTGCCGCAACGCCCGGTCGCGCGCATTTCCCTTCACCCCACCGACCAGTGCCGGGTCTACGTGAGCTTCAGCGGCTGGGCCAGCGAGGGCTCGCACAACCTGTGGAAAGGCACGAAGCGAGACGACGGGAGTTTCGAGTGGAGCGATGTATCGGCCGGTCTGCCCGCCGGTCCGGTGTTCTCGACGACCGTGCACCCGGCCGGCGGGTGGATCTACGCGGGCACCAATGCCGGTCTTCACCGTTCGGCTGACGACGGACAGACCTGGTCGATCGTCCCGGATGGGCGGGTGCCCCGGGTGCCGATCTCGGACCTGTCCTGGGCGGGCGACCACGAGCTGATCGTCGCCACCTACGGTCGCGGCGTCTTCCTGCTGGACGAGAACCGGAATCCCGAGCAGGTGTATCCGGAGATCGTGTCTCACGCGAAGGGCCGGTTCTCCGATGGCCATGTGGAGGAGCTGTCCCTCAGCGATGGCCGCACGCTCAGATCCACCGGGAAAGACGGCTTCGTGGTCATGGAGATCGCCGGCCGCAGCGGGTTTGCCCGCACGGCGCCGATCGGGCCGGGCGCAAACCTGAAATTCCAGATCGAGTCGTCAGCACGCCCGGCCGGGCCGCTGGCGCCAATGATTGTTGGCATCGAGCTATTCAACTTCAGCAAGGCCAAGTACGAACTTGCATTCGCGGGAGCCTTGAGCCCGGGCGAGCACCTGGTGACCACGCCCCCCGCCCGGCCGGTGCGCGATTTCGTCAGCGACTCGCGGGAGCTGCGCGCGCGAGTCACCTGGGACCGGATCTCGTCCTCGAGTGTGGATCTGGCGAGGTGGGTGATTCGGCGCTAGCCGCCCGGAGCGCTGGACCGCCGACCCGCCCCCCTGGCATGATCCGGGCGCGATGGCCTGGTGCAAGCTCCGCTGCCACGTCTCGCGCGGGGGCCGATGACCGCGGAGGATCTGATCCGATGCGCCTCGCGCTCGACGGTGGCCAGCCTGTTTTCGGCCCAGGCGCGCCTGCACCCCGAGCGGGTCGCGATCGACGACGGAGATCGGCAGCTCAGCTATCGCGCGCTGGATGACCGATCGCGCCGGCTGGCCAGCCTGCTGGCCGCCCGCGGCGTCGGCCGGGGCGATCGGATCGCGCTGCTCTCCGAGAACCGGGCCGAAATACTGGAGCTGTTCCTGGCGGCTGCCCGCCTGGGGGCCATCGTCGCCTGCCAGAACTGGCGCCTGGCCGGGCCCGAACTGGACCACTGTGTCCGCCTGGTGGACCCCGCCGCCAGCGTGGTCTCCCCGCGCCACGCCGCCGCCCTGGCCGGCGCGCTGGTGCTGGGGGACGACTATGAACGCGCGCTGGCCGCTGCCTCGCCCGATCAGCTCCCCGCCGACGCGGACCCGGAGGATCCGATGTTGATCCTCTACACCAGCGGCACCACCGGGCTGCCCAAGGGCGCCGTGATCAGCCAGCGCGCCCAGATCGTGCGCAACCTGGTGACCCGGGCCGAGTTCGCGGTGGGCCCGGACGACACCTTCGTGGCCTGGTCGCCGCTTTACCACATGGGCGCGGTCGACAATTCGCTGGGCACGTTGATGTCGGGCGGAAAGGTGATCATCGTACCTGGCTTCGATGCCGAACGCCTGGCCGCGGTGGTCGAGCGCGAACCGCTGGGCTGGCTGCTGCTGATGCCCGGCATGGTGGGCCGGTTCGCCAAGGTCCTCGCCGGCCGCTCGGTGCGCGGCGTGAAGGTCTGCGGGGTGATGGCCGACCTTGTCCCCCCGTCCGAGATTGCCGCGATCACCACCTTGCTGCGCGCCCCCTACGCCAACACCTTCGGCGCCACCGAGACCGGCTGTCCGCCCTGCTCGTCCAGCCTGATCCCCGTGGGGGTGGCGCCCTCCCGGCTATCCAAGCAGCAGAGCCCGTTTTGCGAGATCCGTCTGGTCGACGCCGACGACCGCGACGTGCCCGACGGCAGCCCGGGCGAGCTGGCCATGCGCGGACCCACGCTGTTCAGCGGCTACTGGAACCAGGCCGAGGTGAACCGCCACGACTTCCGCGGCGGCTGGTTTCACATGGGCGACGTGTTCGTGCGCAACCCCGACGGCACCCTGGATTTCGTGGACCGGGTGAAGTACCTGATCAAGTCCGGCGGCGAGAACATCTACCCCGCCGAGATCGAACGGGTGATGCTGCAGGACCCGCGCGTCGCCGAAGTGGCGGTGGTGCGCGCCAGGGATTCTCGCTGGGGCGAGGTGCCGGTCGCCTTCGTCGCCCGCCGCGATCCATCCCTGGACGAAGCCGCGCTGGCAGCGCTGTGCCGGGCCCAGCTGGCCGGCTACAAGCAGCCCAAGGGCATATATTTCATTCCCCTCGAGTCCTTCCCCCGCAGCGCCTCCGGCAAGGTCCAGCGCCACGAGCTGGAATCCCGCATCCCCGGCGATCGCACCACACCGGCGACCTGAGCGCCGGCGGCCGGACGGCCTGGGAGTCGGCCTGTCGTTGCGCTAGCATCTCAGAGGGATCAGCCATGACCACCACCACCAGCATCGCGGTCTCCACCTCCGACGACATCCTCGTGCGGGGCAAGAGCCTGTGCCACGAGCTGATGGGCACGCTCAGCTTCACCGAGATGTTCTTCTTTCACGTGCTGGGGCACCTGCCCACCGCCGCGCAGCGCGCGCTGCTCGATGCGTCGCTGCTGGCGCTGATGGAGCACGGGCTCACCCCCAGCGTGCTGGCCACGCGGCTGGTCTACTCCAGTGCGCCCGAAGCGCTGCAGGGGGCGGTCAGCGCCGGGCTGCTGGGCGTGGGCAGCCGATTCGTCGGCACGGTGGAGGGGTGCGCCGCCCTGCTCGAGCGCATGATCGCCGGGGATCCCGCCGCCGAGGCGACCCGCATCGTCGACGAGCACCGGTCGGCCCGCCGCCCGCTCCCGGGGTTCGGCCACGACCTGCACCGGCCCGACGACCCGCGCACGCCGCGGCTGTTCGCGCTGGCCCGCCAGCACGATGTCGCCGGGCCCCACCTCGCCGCCATCGAGCTGCTCTCAGCCGCGCTCGACCGCGCCCTGGGCCGGCACCTCACCATCAACGCAACCGGCGCGGTGGCCGCCGTGCTGGGCGACCTGGGCGTGCCGGCCGCGATCATGCGCGGCTTCGTGCTGGTCGCCCGCTGTGCCGGCCTGGTCGGCCACGTGCACGAGGAGCAGCAGCACCCCGCCATGAGCTCGATCTGGGAGGCCGCCGAACGCGCCATCCCCTACCAACCAGCTGCCGGGGAGTCCAGGCCGCCCGACAAGTAGCTGACGACGGCTCACCGGGTAAAGTCGATGAAGCCGCGCTCGACGTCGGTGCTCTGGAGTGTGACCGTCACGCGGTCGCCGACGTCCAGGCCGGCAAAGCCACGCACCACCCGGCCCTCGACCGGCGGGCGCAGCAGGCGCACCCAGGTCCCCTTGGCCGAGGCGCCGGTGACGATGGCGTCGAAGGTGCGCCCGACCTGGTCGCGAAGCAGCAGCGCCGCCGCCGACTTGCGCACCTGGCGCTCGACCTTGGCGGCGTTTTCCTCCTGGGTGTTGCAGTGCTGGGCCAGCTGGGCCAGCTCGTCGATGGGGTAGGGGACCGGCTGGCCGGCCAGGGCGGCCTTCACCAGGCGCTGGCTGATCAGATCGGGGAAGCGGCGGTTGGGCGCGGTCGAGTGCATATAGTCCTTGATCGCCAGTCCGAAGTGCTCGAGCGGGTGTTGCCCGGGCAGCTCGAGCGCGTATTCCCCGCGGCCCAGCAGCTTGACCACCGCGAGCGAGAGATCGGAAAAGCGCAGGGGGTCGCGCTGGCGCTGCCCGGACAGGAAGGCCTCCAGCGCGGCGGCGTCGGGGGTGGGCGGCAGCGACTGGCCGTGGCTGGCGGCCAGGGCCACGATGCGCTCCCAGCGCTGCGGCGAGCGCAACACGCGCCGGAACGACGGGAAGCCCTTGCGCTCGAGCAACCCGGCGGTGGCCACGTTGGCCGCGATCATCAGGTCCTCGATCAGCTCCTTGGCCCGATTCTTCTGCTCGAGCCGCAGATCCGAGACGTCGTCGCCGTCGAACACCGCGTGCGGCTCCTGGGTCTCCAGGCCCAGCGCCCCGTGCTCGCGCCGGCGCGCGCGCAGCGCCCGGGCGACGCCGTCTTGCAGGTGCAGGTTCGCGGCCAGCCCGTCCACCGCTGCCAGCCGGGGCGGCGGCGGCGCGCTGTCCTCCAGCCAGGCGGCCACCCCGTTGTACGCCAGCTTGGCGTGGTTGAAGACGTGCGCCCGGTAGTGGCTGGTCGCGGCGACGACGCCGCCGCCATCGACCACCATCTCCGTCACCACCGCCAGCCGCTCCTGATCCTCGTTGAGCGAGGTCAGGTCCGTCGACAGCCGCTCGGGCAACATGGGGAAGATCTGCGCGTCGGTGTAGACCGAGGTGGTGTTGGTGGCCGCGTGGCGATCGAGCGGCGAGCTCCGCGCGACCTTGACGTCGACGTCGGCGATGGCCACCAGAACGCGGGTGTTGCCGCCGGCCAGCGCCTGGGCCACCGTCAGCTGGTCGAGGTCGCGCGATTCGTCGTTGTCGATCGAGCACCAGAGCAGATGCCGCAGGTCGCGGATGGCGGGGTCGTTGGGCACGGGGTCGGAAGCGGCGGCGCGCGCCTGATCCAGCTCGGCCTCGCTGAAGTCCGGCACCAGCCCGCGCTCGCGCATCGCCCGTTGCGCGATGGCCCGCAAATCACTTCGCATCGTGTTCGGCTGGTTCATGCCGGGCCACTTTGCCTGGACCGGGAGGGCGGGCGGGGGATTTTTCCACCTGCCGCCGAACAGGCGCGGCGCGACCGGCCTGCGATCGTCGACGCCAGGCGCCGGAGCGTCCATGGCGGATCGGAAACGCCGGCCTTGAACGGCCAGGGTCAGCAGTTCTAGGCTCGGGCCCGGTGCTGAAGAGGTACCCACCAAGCCGGGCCCGCAGCCGTCCCGGGAACGGCCGTGTGCTGGCGGTCGGCGCGAGCGCCCTGGCGATTGCCGCGCTCTGTGCCGACAGCGGACGATTCGCGCACGCGACGCAGCCCGCCCCGGTGCCCAGCCCGGCCCCGGCCGCCCAGACGATGTCGGTGGGCGGCGGGCTCGTGATCATCGAGGGAGGGCGCGCGGTGGCGCAGACGACGCCGGAGAACGCCCGCCGCGACGGCCTGACCGTCATCGATCTGTCGGACGAGTGGCTTCCCTTCCTCTTCTCGGAGGAGCCCGGCAAGCCGCAGCCGCTGCGGCCCTATCTGATCGATCTGGCAAACGGACGGTTCCGTCCCACCAAGGCCTATGCGCGCGCGCGCGAGGACCGCTTCTTCGAGGCGTTCGGGGTGTTTCCCAGCCTGAACTACCTGCGCCGACGGCTGGCGGACGCCAACCGCCACGTCTGCCACGAGCGGGTGAAGGACTCGGTGCTCGAGGAATTGCCGCCCAGGAGCGTGATCCCCGCCGAAGAGCTGGAAAAAATCCCCAACCCCGATCCCGCGACGGTCGCCGAGACGCCGATGATCACCACCGGGCGGACAGTCTCGCCGCGACCCTTGAACCCGCTGGAGAAGCGGGCGGTGATCGCGATGCAGGCCCACCTTCGCTGCGAAGATCTGCTGTCGCGCAAGGCCACACCCGGCCGGATGGACATGCGGACGGTCGACGGCCTGAAGACCTACCAGCGTTTGCAGATGATCGCGGACAGCGGGCACATCGATCTGCAGACCCGCGCGGCGCTCCTCGGCGACAGCCGCGAGCACGACTTTCGCGCGCTGCTGCGGGTGCTGCGCGAGCGGGTCGTCGACGCCACCGGGCTGCTCGAAGACGGTTCGGCTCTCGGTGTCCAGGGCCAGGTGCAGGGGCGCGTGCTCGACAGCGACGAATTCCGGCCGCTGCCCTCATCAGCCGCCCCCGCCGCCGCCGGGACAACCGGCAGGATCACCGCTGCGCCGGATCTGATCGCCGCCGCCACCCAGGCGGCCAGCCAGGCGCTGGGCTGGACGTCGCCGGAAGCCGTCCTGGCGAGCACGCTGGTGGCTCCGCCGCCGCCCGGGCCGAAACGGTCCGCCGGCAAGGCAACCGCCCGCCGGGGGCCGCCCCCGCTGCCCACCGCCGTCGCCATCCGCCTCCCGCCGCTGCCGCCCTACCACGGTCCGAAGATGGATCTGCGCGCCGAGATCGACCGCGGCGAGGTGGTCCTCGAGCGTCCGCAGCTCGACAAGGATGGACACAAGAAGTGGAGGCCCCCGGTCGCCGACCGTCCAACCCTCACGCTGTACGCGCGCGCGGGCGATCGCGAAGTGGCCCTGGTCCGCTGGCCGACCACCATCGGCGGCTGGAAGACGTTCGAGAAGTCCGACGGCACCCTCGCGCTCAAGTACAAGGAATCCGTCACCGGCGACGCCCTCTGGCCGGAGGTCCTGGCCACCCCGACCTGGCACCCGGCGCCCGGCATGTCCACCCGCCGGCTGCTGGTCAAGCGCGGCGACGCCTGGGAGCCGAAGACGGAGATCATCGGCCCGGGTTACCGTTCGGCCTACGGGCTGGTGGCAATCGTGCATCACCAGATCATGAGTCGCGACGCCAGCGGCGCGCCGGAGCTCATGGACCTGCGCATCCGGACCCACGGGACCCCCGGCTACCGTGCGGTCAAGCGCGGCGAGAGCAACGGCTGCCACCGGCTGCACAACTACGCGGCCCTGCGGCTGTCCGGTTTCCTGGTGAAACACCGGGAGACCGTGCGCGACGGTCTGGTCCCCGAGGACTACGTGCGGAACCTGGTCTACAAGGGCCAGAAGGTGGCCCTCGAGAGCGACAGCAAGGGCTACCGTTTCAGACTGACACCCCCCGTCCCGGTGACCGTCCTCGACGGCGACGTGAAGGGCGACGCCAAGGCGGTCAAACACCTGGTGCCGCTGGTCGCAGTCCCGTAGAGGGCTGGAAGGACACCGTCCTGCTAATGCCCGCGGAGCACCCCGGGCGGCATCACGCCGACCGAAATGGAGAGGGAATCCTGCAGACACTTCACGAAATGCCACCATCGAGCCGGGATGTACAGCCAGTCGCCGGGCCGCAGCTGGGCCGCCTGGATGGGGTCCTTTCCGCCCGCAAGGCGGAAAAGTCGAGCCGCTCTCCCAGCCTGGTGTGGCGCCCGACGGTGTTGTCGCGAAAGTAGTAGTCCTTGGTGCCGAGGGTCTGCGCGATGAAGACGTCCTCGAAGTCGTAGTGCCAGCCGAAGGTGGGGGACATCGACCAGCTGCCCGCGGGCCACCGTGAGCAAGTCCAGAGGTGCTGGCGACCGCAGGACCTTCTCGAGTACCCCCCAGTCGAAAAGCGGCATGGCCCCCGACGCCGAGCCGGGACGGGCATAGGCCCCTATGACATCCCGCTCACAGGCCTGCTGTCGAAGACGACTGCCTACTTGCGTCCGCTGGCACGGCGGCGCCGACCCGCAGCGCCGCCGTTCTTCTGTCGTCGGGGCGGCGCCCGGCGCGTCGATCGGCCTGTCGAGCGGCCGCGGCCAGCCGGGCGCCCGTTCTGCGATTGTTTGCCGGAACCATCCAGGTGGGCCCGATACTCCGCGCTGCGATCCGAGAAGGATCGGGCCATGCTGCCGGTGGCATCCCGACTCAGCGCCTGCCCCAACCAGGTACGAACCTTGAGCAGGTGTTCGCGTTCGTGCTGAAGGGCCTCCGCGAACCGCGCCGCCAGATCATCGTGTCCCAGCGCCCGCGCCAGGTCGATCAGGTTGGTCCAGCAGTCGTTGTCTACCAGCTCGGCCACCAGGATGGCCTCCAGTCCCTCGCGCAGGTTGGTCCGTGGGTCGGCCAGCACCGCGCCAAGGCCCTTGGAAGCGACGGCATGAAGATTGGCCGACGGCGTGACCGCGGTGGGATCACCGCCCACCTCCTCGATCGTCTGCTTGACCAGCAGGTAATGCTGGTGCTCCTCCTGGCGGATTTGCAGCAGGTCCGCCCGCGAGGGTCCACCTGACCAGGTACCGTGAGCGTCCAGCTTGGAGAGGATCGCATCGTACAGCCGGACCCCAGAACGTTCGAACGCCAGCCGCTCGCCCAGCTTGTCGACGAACACCAGCGCTTTCTTCCCCGTGATCGCCTTGGCGGCATTCTTCACTGCGGCCTTCGCCGTCGCCGGTGGCGGAATCGACCCGGTGGGGTCGGTCTCCTCGGCGTAGCTGACCCGCATCTCGCTCAGGGCGTCCCGCTTGCGCGGGCTGGTGGGCTTGAACGTTTCGGTGCCCTCCAGCAATGCCCGGGTCAGCTCGGGCGAGAGGGCCGCTCCCGTCCGGTTCAGGTGTTGCCTGCCCAGCGCTTTCATCGCAATGTCCTCTCCGTCCGCCGATTGGACCTCTTTCCATCTCTGCCTGCGCCCGGTGCCGCTCCCCGCGCCGCCGCCGTCGGCCGGCCATCGTCCCGGGGAGTCAGCTCGGTTCCCGGCGTCCACACCCACCCCGCGGCGACCATCTCGGAGGGGCTGCCGTCCTCGTTGACCTTGCGGTTGTAGATGAGCGAAGGGCTGTCCTTCGGCAACTCTTCCTTGGACACGAAGTCCGGTCCCACCGCGCGCAGGTCGACCTCGCGCTCGAGAACCTGACGGACGAACGCCCGCTGACTCTCGTAGCGGATGGGCGCGGGCAAGCTTGCCGGCAAGACCTCCTCGGCATCTCGTCGCTCGCTGTCCTCGAAGATCTCGCGCACGAACTGAAGGTGACCCAGTTCGTAGTCGAGCAGACGCTCCCAGAT
>JBKPRZ010000041.1:0-7773 GCA_046734815.1 Myxococcota bacterium
ACCGTCTCGTGGGCTCGGAGATGTGTATAAGAGACAGGGGCGTGGCCGGGGGCCTGTGCGGCGGGCTGCAGGCGGGGGACCTGGTCTGGGCCGAGCAGGTGCGCGGCGCAAGCGGGTCCCGGCTCCAGCCGTCAGGCGCGCTGGCGGAGATCGCCAGCCGCGTCCTGCCCGACGTCCGTCGGGGGCTGGTGGTCACGGCCGATCGGATCGTCGACAGCCGCGAGGCGAAGCAGCGGGTCCGGGCGGCGCACGCCGACGCGACCTGGGCGGTGGTCGATCTCGAATCGGCCCACTACGCAGCGGCGGCCGAGGCGCACCGGGTCCCCTGGGCAGTCCTGCGCGCCGTCAGCGACACCGCGAACGAGGCCCTGCCGGAATTCCTCGACGGCTGCCGAGATTCCCAGGGATCCCTACGCCGGGCGCAGGTCGTGCGGCGCATGTTGACCGAGCCGTGGTCGTTCGTGGCGCTCATCCGCCTGCGCAGCCAGGTCCGGACGTGTGCCGAACGTCTGGCGGCGGCGGTCGAGCGCCTGACGCCCTCGATTCCCGAGGGCCGGCACCCGACCGCGAACGGACCGAGATACCAAGGCGCCGAGCAAACCTGAATGCATAGGGCATCTGGCCATTGGAGTGACCCCCCATGAATACGATCGCGTCCTTGCTGCAGAAGACGAGTCGCACATTCGCCGTCACCATCCCGCTGCTGCCCGAGCCGACCCGGCAGGAGGTGGGCATCGCCTATCTGCTGTTCCGGGTGGTCGACACCTTCGAGGACGCGACCCTCTGGTCGGCCAGCGAGCGGGAGCTGGCGCTGGCGGAGATCGGGCGCATTCTGCAAACCGATGACCGGCCCGCGGCGGATGCCCTCGCCCGGCGCTGTGTCGAGCACCCTCCCGTCGAGCGGGCGGAGTACATGGAGCTCCTGCGGGAGCTGCCCTTCGTGATGGAGAGCTGCGGTTCGACGCGCCCGGCGGCGGCAGCGCAGGTACGCGCCCATGCCGCCCGGACCGCCACCGGCATGATCGATTTCGTCCGGCGCAGCGATGCGGCCGGCAGCCTGCAACTGCAGACCCTGGAGGACCTGCGCAGCTACTGCTACGTCGTCGCCGGGCGGGTGGGGGAGATGCTGACCGAGCTGTTCCTGCTGGAACGCCCGGAGCTGGGGCCCCTGGGCCCCTACCTGCGCGAACGCGCCCGCTTCTTTGGCGAGGGCCTGCAGGTGGTCAACATCCTCAAGGACGCGAAGGACGACGCGAAGGAGGGGCGGGTCTACCTGCCGGCCCGGGTGCCGAACCGGGAGGTGTTCGCGCTCGCGCGCGCCGATCTCGCCAAAGCGGTGCAATACACCCGGGCCTTGCACGAAGCGGGGGCGCCCGGGGGGATCGTGGGCTTCAATCTGCTGCTGGTTCGTCTGGCCTCCCGCTCGCTGGAGGTCGTGGAAGCGCGCGGCCCCGGGGCGAAGATGCCTCGGTCCGAGGTCCTGACGACGGTCCACGAGGTGTTGCGCGCTATCGACAGTGGCCTGCCCATAACCGATGTGGATGGCGTGCCGGCGGCCCAGGCGGTTTGAGCCCACCTGCGGGTGTGCGGTCCACCGTCTTGTCGCACGGGCGGTGGGTCGTCAGCGCGTTGTGGCTGGTTGCGCTGGTACGTCCCGGGCTGGCGGACGCCCGGAAGGACGGGCCTCCGCGGAGGTGGAGGCTGATCCCCCTGCCGGTCTACGCCACCTCGCCCAACGAGGGCGGCACCTACGGGCTCATGCCGGTCGTTCTGGGCCTCACTCCGGAGGGCGGCATCCGGTCCATCTTCGCGCCCAGCGCGAGCTGGAATTCGGCCGTGCACGTGACGGGGACCTTCCGCTATTACCGCTACCCTGGCCCGGTGCAAGCCTGGCAGGTCATCGCCAGCGCCAGCACGAGGGTCAACCGCAGCTTCACCTTCGAATACAACGATCGACCACGCGAGCCCGGGCGGTTGACCACGGAGGTCTTCGTACAGGCGCGCCGCAGCCTGTTCTATCGCTTCTTCGGCCTCGGCCCCGACTCCTTCGCGGACGACGAGTCGAGCTACGTCCGCACCCATACGCTGGCGACGGTCCGGGTCCACTACAACCTGCCTCATCAGCTCGCGATTGGCGTGATCACCGAGGCGCGGCGCGACTGGCTGGATCGCAGCGCGGCCTTTCCCGACCTGCCTTCCACGCAGGACCGCTTCCCGGACGCGCCTGGCCTGGACGGCGGGGCATTCGTTGCAGGCGGGATCAACCTGCGCCTGGACACCCGGGAGCGCGCCCAGTATTCGGAGGCCGGTCTGGGCTCCGAGCTGTCCGCCAAATACGTCGAGGGGTTACGCGGTTTCGACCGCTTCGTGGGTCTGCTGTTCGACACCCGGATCCTCTGGCCAGTCACCTCCCGCTCTCAGACGGCCGGCCGCTTGCTGGTGAGCCATACGCTGGGAGGCGAGCGACTGCCGTTCTACTACCAGAGCAGTCTCGGCGGCGAGATCCGGCTGCGCGGTTTCGCCGAAGATCGCTTCATCGATCGGGGTGCCTGGGAGGTCGATCTCGAGCAGCGGATCCGGTTGCTGCGGACCACTCTGTTCGGTGTCCGCGCCGACTGGCGGGTCGATCCCTTCCTGGCGGTGGGTCAAGTGTTCGGCGACGACGCGGGGCCGTTCGATCACGTGAGGTTTGCGGCGGGGCTGGGGCTGCGCGCCTTCGTGGCGCCGAATGTGCTCGGGCGGGTGGACTTCGCCTGGGGAGGCGAGGGGGTCAAGGCGTACGTCTTGCTGGGTTACCCCTACTGATGGCCAGGTCGAAGATAGCCGGATTCGTCGCCGCCGGGCTGGTCGGGTTGGCGCTGGCCGTGTTCGCCCTCGTGCCGCTGCAGCGGCACATCTCGCTGGGCACGACCCTGTCGGCCAGCCTCGGGCCGCTGCTGGTCGTCTCGCTCGCCCGTGCCGTGACCCTGGCGTTCCATGCGCTCGGGTGGCGGGCGCTGCTGCCGGGCGGGGCGGATCTTCGCTTCGGGCCGCTGCTGCGGTTTCGCTGGATCGGCGAGGCCATCAACGCCCTCTTGCCCGCGATGCAGGTCGGTGGCGATCTCGCGCGCGCCCGCCTGGCCGTGATCGGCCTCGGCGTGTCGCCGGGCGCCGCCGGCGCCGCCCTGGTGCTGGACATCGCCGCCGGCGCGACCTCGCAGGTGCTGCTCGTGCTCCTCGGCGTCGCCGTGGTGGTGGCCGAGAGCGGCGCGGGCAGCGTGCCCCTCGGCCCCGCTTTTTCAGGCGTGCTTGTCATCCTCGCCGCTGCCGTCGGGCTGTTGGCGGCCGTGCGCTTCGGTCACCGCCCGCTGCGCGCACTGGTGAACCGGCTGGCGGCCCGGGCACAGACGACCGGGGCACCGGCTACTGGCCCCGAGCTGGACGCTGCTCTCCGTTCACAGGTGGCCCGCCGCGCTGCGCTCGCAGGCTGCTTCGGGTGGCACTTTCTGGGCTGGCTCTCCCAGGTGGCAGAGACCTGGCTCATCCTCCAGCTACTCGGGGTTTCGGTCGGCGCGGGGGCGGCGCTGGTGATCGAGAGCCTGGCGGGAGCAGCCCGGGCGGCCGCGTTCTTCCTGCCGGGCGGTCTCGGAGTCCAGGAGATGGCCCTCGGGCATCTCGCCGTCGCGCACGGTGTGCCGCCGGGGGCCGCGGTGAGCCTGGTGGTGGTCAAGCGCCTGCGTGAAGTCGTGGTGGGCGTTCCGGCCCTCGTGCTGTGGGCCTTTCACGAGCGGGCCCTGTTCGAACGGATCCTCCGCCGGTCGGATGCCCCGGGCGAGGATGAAAACCCCCTGAAGGGAACCCGATGAGCGGCGAGCTGTCGTCTCCCAGGCCCGCCCCGGTGCGGGTCGGCGTGCTGGTCGATCTCCTGCGCGGTCCCCGGGCGGGCGGCCATGTCCGGGTCTGGGAGCGCATCGCCGAGGCGGCGACAGATCTGCGGGACGATCTCCACCTGACCGTTCATTTCGAGGGAGCCCACGACCGGGTCGAGCCATTGGCCGACAACGTCCAGCTCCTCGAGCACCGGCCGGTGCTCAGCACGGACCGGCTGCCCTTCCTGGGATACGTGCCCGCCCACACCGACCTCGCGCCGTTTCACCGCCGCCTGGCCGCCCACCTGGGCGCTCACGACGTGCTTCACACCACCGACGGCTTCTTCGCCTTCTCGCGCACGGCCGCGCGCATGGCGGACCGCCTCTCGATCCCTCTGGTCAACTCCGTCCACACCGACACGCCCAGCTACACCCGGGTGTTCACGGCTGCGACCCTCGAGCGCCTGGTCGGGCTTGGGCCGGTGGCCGGTGTGCTCGCTCGCAGTCTTCCCGCGCGGGCGGAGAGGTGGATGCAAGGGAAGCTGGAGCGGCACCAGCGGCGTTGCGCCTTTGTCTTCGTTTCGCGACCCGAGCAGGCGGGGGCGGTGGGCAAGCTGCTGGCGCCCGATCGGGTGGGTCTGCTTCGCCGCGGGGTCGACCGCCGGCGATTTCATCCCCGCGCGCCCGACCGGGGCGCACTGGCCGCCGCCCTGGGCGTGCCGACCGAGCCGCTGCTGGTCCTGTTTGCCGGACGCCTCGATCGCAGCAAGAACGTGATTCCTCTGATCGAGGCAGTGCGCGCGCTCATCGACACGGGCTTGCCCCTGCACCTGCTCTGCGCCGGCGATGGTGCCGACCGGACCGCGGTGGCCGAACGGCTGGGCCACCACGTCACCTGCGCCGGGTTTCTCGCGCCCGACGAGCTGGCCCTGGCCTACACGTCCGCCGACATTTTTGCGCAACCGGGGGCCATGGAGGAGTGCTCGAACGTCGTCCTCGAGGCACTCTGCTCGGGCGTGCCGGTGGTGGTCGCGGCTGGCGGCGGCGGCAGCGGCCGTCTGTTCCCCATCGGCGAGGCCGGTCTGGTGGTGGACGGCAGCCAGGACGAGGGAGCGGCCTGGGCATCAGCGCTGCGCGCGCTGGCCGGCGATCGACGGCGGCGCGAAGAGATGGGCCGCGCGGCCCGCGCCTTTGCCGAGCACACGATCCCGTCCTGGCGTGATGTGCTGGTCGACGATCTGCTGCCCGTGTGGCGAAAGGTGGCACCCGTAAGCAGACGACGATGACGCCGCCGCCCGATGTCCGTTGATTGCGGTCGACAACTGCGGTTGCACCGCAAATGGTGTGCGGGCTCAGCCCCATGCCTCTGTCCCGTGTTGCTGTCCTTCTGGTCATCACCGTCCATGCGCTTCTCATCGCCCGTACCTCCCAGGCCGCCCAGCCTGTGACCGGCACGGTGTTCGACGCCGCCACGGCTCTGCCCGTGGCAGGCGCGACGGTGAGCATCCAGGGTTCGAAAGCGAAGGCCACCACCGATGCCGAGGGACGTTTCGTCCTGCCGCGGGTAGCGCCGGGGACCTGGACCGTCGAGGTCTCGAAGCCGCCGCTGGCATCCACCAGCGACACAGTGACCGTCCCGCGCGACCGTCCGCCCCCGCCGATCGACCTGCTGCTGCTCGGAGAGGTGGCGACCATACAGGTCACGCAGCAGGCGAAGGTGAAAAGCCCCGCCCCCGGCGGCACGCAGCTCACGCGCAGGGAGATCACCAAGGTGCCCGGGTCGCGCGGCGACGTCTTGACCGCGCTCCAGTCGCTGCCCGGCATCGCCAACACTGGCACCTTCACGCCGTTCTCCTCGGGCGTCATCATCCGCGGCTCTGACCCTTCGGACGCCCGCATCCTGGTCGACGGCTTCGAGATCCCGTTGCTCTATCACTTCGGGGCCGTGCAATCGATTCTCCCCTCGGAGATGATCGAGGACATCGTCTATGCCCCGGGCGCCTTCGGCACGGAATACGGCCGCGCCTCGTCGGGCACGGTCGAGGTGAACACCCGGCCGGGCAAGGACAAATACGGCGGGTTTGCCGAGCTGTCCTTCATCAACGCCGCCGGTTTCCTGGAAGGACCCATCGGCGATCCCGCCAACCGCGCCACCTTCGCTCTGTCGTTGCGTCGATCCTTCGTCGACGCCATCTTGCCGGCGGTCCTTCCCAAGGACAGCGGTCTGGAGTTCAGCGTCTTGCCCCGCTACTACGACTGGCAGGGCCGAGTGGACTGGCAGCCTCGCGATCGCTGGCGCCTGTCGCTGTTCCTGTTCGGGACCGACGACGCCACGAAATTCGCCCTCGGGCGCACCGATCCCGCCGATCCCGCCCTGACCGGTCGCATCGGCACCAGCACCCGGTTTGCCCGGGCGATCGCCAGCGCCACCTACCAGGGCGAGCGCTTCCGGAACCGGGCGGCGGTTTCACTCGACCTGACCCGCTTCTCGTTCGACATGTCCAGCGATCGCCACATGAAGGTCGCCAACGAGGGAATCGCCTTTCGCGACGAGGCCCAGTACACCTTTGGCCCGCGGCTGATCCTGCGCGGGGGGGCCGAGGTGCTGAATCAGTTCGTGAGCGTCAATCAGAAGATGCCCCGCGCCCAGCGCGAAGGCGACCCGTCCATCCCCAACTTCACCCACGACCCCCTGGTCGTGCGAGACGCGGACATCGACCTCGCGTCGTTGGGCGGGTGGGTATCGGCCGAGATGGCCCCGCTTGCCAGCACCACCCTCACCACCGGCCTGCGCTACGATGGGTTCGTGCGCAACAGCGCGCACGTCTTGCAGCCCCGCACCGAGCTGAAGCTGGACCTGGGCCGCAACACCGTACGCGCCTCGGGCGGGCTGTACACACGGCCGCCCTACTGGCAAGACGAGGTATTCCAGGACGAGCTCGAGCCGGAGCGTGCCTGGCAGGCGGCGCTGGGCTTCGAGCGGGAGTTGCGGGAAGGGCTGAACGTGCAGGCCACCGCCTTTCACAGCCGCCGCTCCAACCTGATCACCATGGAGGCTGGTCGGCGGGACCAGGCGGTCGCTGACGACGCCTATGTGAATCGGGGCACCGGGACCACCTCGGGCCTCGAGCTCATGCTGAGCTCACGCGGTCCCAAGCACTTCGCCTGGCTGGCCTACACTCTGTCGCGCTCGCAACGGCGGGACGGCCCGGGCCAGCCGGAGCGCCTCTTCGACTTCGATCAGACCCACAACCTGGTGGTGGTAGGCTCGCGCCGCTTCGGCAAGGACGACCGCTGGCAGCTGGGCGGGCGCTTCCAGCTCACCACCGGCAAGCCCTACACCCCCGTCACCGGCGCCACCTACATGACCGATCTCGAGCGGTACCAGCCGCAATTCGCGGAGGTCAACTCCGGCCGGATGGAGACCATGCACCAGCTGGACCTGCGCCTGGATCGGATCTGGAAATTCAAGGACTGGAGTCTGAGCGGATTCATCGACGTCCAGAACGTCTACCTTCACGCCACGGTGATGGACTACCGCTACAACGAGGACTTCACCGAGAAGAAGCCCATCAAGACCCTCCCGATCGTGCCCTCATTCGGCCTGCGAGCGCAGTTCTGACCGCACGCAGCCCAACGGAACTGGGAGTAAGCGTCCTAGGCTAGGGTCACTCCGCGCCTGGAGGCGAGCCGCCTGGCCGCACCCCTCAGACCGCCAGGAACGGGGACACGCAGGCTCACGCTGGACGCCACCTTGGGCGGTGTGTTCAGGTCGGCCCGCAGGGATTGGCGGAAGGAAGGCGTCGTCTTTGCGCCCCGTGGTCACGGCGATCTCGACGTCGGATGCGCCGTCCGGTATTGGCGAACGCCTGTTCGTCCTCCTGCAGAAGCCAGATTGCCCACCCGCAGGTACGTGATCCGCGCC
>JBKPRZ010000042.1:0-8655 GCA_046734815.1 Myxococcota bacterium
CGCCTGCGCAGCGAGGAACACCGTGAAGCCCTGTGCGATCCGCCAGAACGACTGTCTCATGCGCGACTCCTTCCGGGCGCGCGTCGGGGCACCGAGACGGAAGCGCGCCATTTCGGTTTCACCTCATCGGCAGTTTCGCACGGAAGCTGTAGCGATGGGCTGCCCCGCCTGGCCCGGGCGGCCAGGCCAGCGGCGAGTCTGGCCGGAGATGTCTGGCGCGGCGCTCAGTTGGCGCGGCTGCAGTGGACGGTGTTGGTGTTGGCGTCGTCGACGTTCTTGCCGGTGTCCGAGCACTCGACGTCGATGTAGGTGACCGGACCGCTGGAGCGGGGAAAGAAGGTGAGCTCGAGCGTGGCGTTGGTGCGCCCATCGGGAGCCACGCAGCGCGACCGGATCACCACCGCGCCGTTGGTGTCGGCCAGCAGGTTTCCCAGACGCGCGTCGGCGGTGTCGTTGCGGATCCAGACGGTGTAGCTCCCCATGCGGGTGGCCAGCCCCCCGCTGCGGTCGAAGGAGTTGGGCGGATAGGGGACGTCGACCAGCGGACCGGTGCCGTCGTTGAGGATCGAGCCCACGCCGGCGGGAACACCCTTGTCGTCCAGCGCCTTGGGCGCGTCGTCGAGGGCCTGGCCGTGCGAGGGCAGCAGCGCGCTGAGAAAGCCGGTCACGTCGTCGGGCGGAGCCAGGTTCAGGTAGGACCGGGCCCGCTCGATCCCGGCCTGGGCGCAATACAGCGCCTGCGAGCGCAGGTTCATGCTGGAGGCGACGTTCAGGTTGCCGCCGGTCAGGGTGATGGACAGCATCCCGATCGTCAGCAGGGTGAAGATCACCAGCAGCACCACCAGCAACACCGCGCCGCGCTCGCCCGCGGCCGCCCGGCGGCGTCGCCAGCGCCGGGCCAGCTGCGTCCACAGGTTCATCACTGCACCTCCGTCCAGCCGCCCGACTGGAAGACGTCGCCGTTGTGCTCGGCCGGCGGGCGCGCGTTGACGATGTTCATGGTGACGCTGGCGTCGACCATCATCGGACCGGAGGAGGAGGAGATCATCAACTTGCCACCGACGATCACCGGGCTCAGCACCGGTTCATCGGCCACCTTGCTGGCCTGCTTGAGCACCGGGTTGCCCGCCGACACCTCGTGCACCAGGAAGTAGGTGGCGCCCTTGCCGCAGCCGTTGACGGCGGGGCTGTACCAGTTGGACATCAGGAAGAAGCCGGTGCCGTCGCCCTTGATGATCGCCATGGGCGTGCTGAGCGGCCGCGCGCCCGACGGCAGCGGCTGCAGGCAGCTGGTGCCGGTGGCGTCGGTGACCCCGCACAGCTGGCTGGGGTCGTTCGTCGACAGCTCGATCTTGCCTTCGACGCCGTAGCTGGTGTCCAGCACCGGGCGGCCGGAGGCGTTGGTCTCCTTGATGATGATCATCTTCGAGGGGGCGAAGCCCTTGGTGTCGTCGTCCAGCGACGAGTTGGTGACCTGCACCAGGTAGGTGTCGCCGCCGTTCGGGTTGTTGGGGTCGTCGGCGTCCAGCTGCACGATGGTGGGCGAGTAGTGCAGCGGCTGCTGGCAGCCGAAGTCGTAGATGAGCTCCGAGTCGGGCCCGTAGCGCCACAGCTTGCCCCAGGTGTCACCCACGTAGGCGGTGAGGAACTCCTTGCGGCCGTCGAAGACGCCGTCGGTGTTGGTGAACTGCTTGCGGCTGGTGGCGACGTCGGCCAGCAGGGTGTACTCCTGCGGGCACCAGCCGCTGCCGGGCAGCACCTCCTCGTCCATGACGGTGCCGTTGACCACCGAGACCGAGAGGAAGGTGCGGCCCTGGGTGGTGGAGTTGGGATCCACCTTGTAACCCGAGGCCAGCAGCAGCCGGTAGTCGTCGTGCCCGTCGGTCTTGTGGAAGGTGAAGGCCGGCACCGACACGGTCAGGCCCAGGGCGCGGTCGTAAGCGGCCGGCCAGCCCTGCATGATGGAGGACCAGTACAGGTTCGGTTGCAGCATCGGGGTGGTGACGTCGAGCATGAACACCTCGTTGCCGCCCCAGCCCTGCGTCACCACCAGCAAGGTCTTCCAGACCGCGGCGGTGTCGCTGTCGCAGTTGCTCACGCACAGGGTCTTGACCTTGGGCGAGTTGGCCAGACCGCCGTAGATGTGCTGCTTGGGGTCGGCCAGCTGCCCGCCCTGGGCGTACAGCTTGGTCACCATGCGCATCATGTTGGGCGGCAGGTAGGCGAAGGCCTCGCTGCCGCCGGCGTAGGTGCTGCCGCCCAGCGAGACGTCCTGGGTGAAGAAGGCGTGCAACATGCCGTCGTTCGAGCCGACGTAGGTGATGTGGGGCCGGTCCTTCTGAGTCTCGTGGAAGTGCCCCTGCCCCGGCAGCGGTCCGTCGATGGGCGGGCCCACGTCCACCGGGGTGGAGTTGATGATCGCGCCCAGCACCGCCGGGTTGTTGAGGGCGGGATCGCCCAGCATCCAGCGGGCGATCTGCTCGGCCTCGGCCACGCTGCCGCCCAGCCCCAGCCCGTACAGCTTGTCGGCGTTCCGGATCGCGCCGCTCGACGGGTCGACGTCGATCATCATCATGTTGTTCAGGTTGTCGGAGGTGAAGACCCGGCGCCGCTTCCAGTCCATCGATTCCAGCCTGGTGGCGGCGTCCCACTTGAGCACCGGTCCGGTGTCGGTCAGCTGGTAAGCGATGAGGTGCCCGCGCCAGGAGGGGAAGTCGACGCGCGAGTCGAGCACGTAGTTGCCGCTGGCGTAGCTGGTGCCCTGCTGGGCGCCCTGCGAGGCGGTGGAGGGCGAGGTGGCGTAGCTGCCCTGCACGGCGGTGTAGATCGCGTCCTGGATGGCGGCCTGCAGGGCTCGCTCGTTCTGGGCGGCGTAGGCGTAGGGGGCCTTGGCGTCGTTGCCCACGTCGGTGCCGCCGGCCTTGGCGATGTTGTTGTTGGCGGCCATGCCCGAGCCGATCGAGCCGTTGGTGGAGAAGCCCACCACCATGGTCCTGACCCCCAGGTCCTTGCGCATCTTGTAGGCGTTGAGCACCGCCCGGCAGGTGCAGCCGGCCGCGAGCGGGTCGTCGGCGCTGCAGGCCGAGCCGCCGCAGTTGTAGTCGGAGGGGCCGTTGGCCTCGCCGTCGGTGATCAGCAGGACGTAGTTGAGCCGGCACTGCAGGCTGTCGGCCGCCTTGACGTCCCGCATGTAGTGATAGGCGCTGTGGTTGCGGTCGGGCGCCTGGTCGTTGAGCAGCGAGCAGCCCACCGGCTGGTTGCCGTAAGCGATGATGCCGCCGTAGCTGGCCGGCTCGAGGGCCTGGTTGATCGAGCCGATCACCCGATCGAGGTTGGCCGGGCTATCGTCGGCGGTGAGGAAAGGGGACAGCTGGGTGTCCCAGCGGGCGCCGCAGCTCGCGCTGCAGGTGCTGGTGGAGACGTTGCAGCTCGAGGGGACCACGTCGATGGGCGGCGGCGTACCGCCGTTGTAGTAGTCAGGGGCGGCGTCGTAATAGCGCCAGGTGACGCCGCTGGCGTCGGTGAAGGTCTTGCCCATGTAGGTGTCGAACCGCTGCATCTCGCCGGGATCACCCTGCACGTCGACGAAGTCGTAGTAGGCCCCGGAGAAGACGCCGGTGCCCACGCCGTCGATGTCACAGAACCAGCCGCAATAAGGGGCATCGACGTATTTGTCCGCGCCGGTGGCGCCGTGGGCCTTGATCAGGTACTTGGTGTTGTTACCACCGCGCAGCTTGTAGGTGGCTCCGTCGACCACGCAGATGTCCTCCAGGCCGGTCTGCTTCGTGTAGCACTTGTTGGCGTGCAGGGCGCCGTTGTGCAGGTTGACCGTGCCGGTGGTGGTGGTGGTGGGCTTGGGGATCGGATAGTAGGGGAAGTAGCCCTTCTGGTAATAGGTCATCAAACCCAGGTTCACGACGTTGGCGTTGGCGGACACGATGTTACGCAAGACGCGCTTGGCGACCGTCATGCGCGAGCTGGCCGGGCCGCAGCTGTCAGCGGTGCTGGTGCAGTCGCGGTCCTCGTCGCACAGGGTCTGCATGGTCCGGCACATGCGGACGCCGGTGCTGACGTGAGGGGCATTGCAGGTGTCGCCGTCCACGCCCGCCGCGCAGCGGTTGGCGGTCACGCCGTTGCAGTTGTTCACCTTGGGCACGCAGGTGTTGGTGTCGACGCACCTGTTGTCGGTGTATTTGGTGGTGCACGCCTGGCGGGGCAACACGCAGACGTTGGCCGGGTTGGTGCAGATGCCGCCGGCGATGCACTTCTCGGCGCCGGGGCAGTCACCCTGCTTCTTGCAGGCGGTCTTGCGGATCTCGCAGATGCCGCAATCGGCGCTGGTGACGCAGGCGATGGCCGAGTTGTTGGTGCAGACCTTTGCGCGCAGCGGGCAGTCCGAGTTGACGCTGCAGCCGCCGCTGGGGGTGGCGCCGTACTGGCAGGTGCCGTTCGAGGCGGAGTAGGGGCAGTCGTTCGTGCTGTTGCAGGCGGTCATGTTGTCCGCGCAGGTGCCGGACTTGCAGTCGACGTCCCCGGCGCAGGCGATGGCCGTGCGGGTGCAGCGCAGGCGGGTGCTGCACTTCTGGGTCAGGCTGCAGATGGCCCCCGTGAAAGCACAGCTGCCGTCGGGCGGGGCGGGACAGTCGGCGGTGGCCAGGCAGGTCTCGCCGGTGTCGCAGGTGCCGGGGATGGGCGAGCAGTTCGAGTCGGTGGTGCAGGGCTGCGATCCGCTCTTGCAGGTGGCCGCCCTGCACTGGAAGTCACCGGAGCAAGCCTTGTCAGTGGCCGAGCAGACGCCCACCGAGATGCCGCCGCGGCAGGACTGGCCGTCGTTGCAGTCGACGCCCACCTCCTTGGTGTAGTCGAACAGGCCGCCCGGTACGCCGGTCATGGTGCCCGAGCTGGCCAGCATGATGAGCATGTTGGGCTTGTGCAGCTGGCGCACAATCACGTTCAGTGGATCCACCCGCGCATAGGCGGGGGCCGGCACCATCGTTGTCAGTAACTGCGAGAAGAAGGCGCCGAACACCACCAGCGTGACGGCCTTCGAACGTTTGGTGCACCTCATGGCGATCCAGCTCTCCAAGGGCCGTGCCAGCGGCCGCTGGACCCAGACCGTCGGCGGCAATCCACCGGTTGCGCGCGCCCGCTTGCGGGGCCCTTCAGAGAAAACCGGCGAGCGACGATGTAACTTGTGATGTCTGTGGGTACGTAATTTACCTCACGGAAAAAGAGTAAAAAGTATCCATGAGGCAAAAAGGTGCTGACATTTTTGCGGACCGGACCCGGCGGCGGCAGGGGGGCTTCACCCTCACCGAGATGATGGTGGTTGTGGTCATCATCGGCGTGGTGTCGGCCATCACCTACCCCTATGTGGGGGCGGACCGACGCAACCGGCAGACCCGCGACTTCTCCAACCAGGTCGGGCGCGAGCTGCAGGTGACCCGGGCGGCGGCGGTGGCGAACCGGCTGCCGATCCGCGCCTTCATCTATCGGGACCGGATCGAGCTGCGCAGCTGGGTGGCCGGCACCCGGCCCAGTGATCCCAACCGGGCCCCCCTCACCTCCGATCCGCTGTTGAAGGTGATCCCCGCGGCCATCGGCACCGACGTCGTCAACGTGCTGACCTCGCCCGCCACCCCGCCCACCGGCCAGGTTCTCAGCACCACCTCGTCGGCCCAGATCGACTTCGTGGCCCAGGGGCAGATGCAGTTCTCGGGTCAGCCGGCGGGCAGCTCGGCCTTCCTGTTCATCCGGAACACGAACATGCCCGACGGCACCAAGGAGAAATACTTCCGGATCGACGTGCGGTCGCTGACCGGCCACGTGGCCGTTCACAGTGGATGGAACTGACATGAGCTGCATCAAGCGCAGACGTTCGCGGCAGGCGGGTTTCACGCTGATCGAGATCCTCATCGCCATGCTGGTGGCGATGGTGGGGTTGCTGGGCACGGTGGCGGTGCAGCAGAGCGGGATGAACGCCGCCATGAACGTCAACGACGCCCAGGTGGCCATGCGGCTGGCGGTCACCACCATGGAGCAGTTCAACATCCGCAAGACGCAGCAGATCCCCTTCGTGGACATGCTCGACCCGATCGCCACCGACACCTGGACCGACCCGGTCTATCTGGATTCGTCCGGGCACTCGAGCGCCACCCGCACCGCCACCGCCCGCTGGGCGGTCACCACCAAGGTCAACGACACCGGTCGGGCGCGGCCCTACAACATCTCGGTGCGGGTCAGCTACAACATGGACAGCGGCGATACCAAGACCGTCCAGCTGGACGTCGAGCGAAGGAAGACCTGGTGAGGCGCGCGCGGGACCGTCAGGCTGGTCTGACAATCATCGAGCTGCTGATCACCCTGGCCATTGCCTCGGTGGTCTCGGCGGCGACCTTCCTGTTCTTCGCGGGGCAGCAGAAGATCTACGAGGTCCAGGGCGACGTGCTCAACGTCCAGCAGAACCTGTGGGCTTCGATGGAGACCCTGGCCCGTTACGCCCGCGCCGCCGGATCGGGGATGGCCGGATGCGTGCGCCCGGACAGCGACGGCCCGGGCGCGGACACCGGCGACCCGGTGCCAGGCGGCGCCGCCTCGCCCGCCACCGGATTGCGCGTCTGGCAGGCCGGCACCTTCTCGCGCATTCCCCCGCTGTGGATCCGCAACGGCGCCTCCGGCGCGCCCGACACCATAACCATCGCCTACGGCGACGGCGCCTCGGGCGCCTACGTGGACACCAACCTGGCCAACGACATCGCCGTCGGACAGTCCACCGGCGCCATCGTCCTGCGCGCCGGTCAGACCGCCAGCTTCCGGCCCAACGAGTTCGCGCTGCTTGTCGACTGGAGCGCGGCCAACCTCGCCCCGGGCGGCGCGGCCTGCATGCTGTTCCAGATCACCGCCATCGACGCGGCCACCAACACCTTGATTCACTCCGGGGTCGACTCGGTCTGGAACACGCTGCCCAACGTCGGATCGATGGTCCCCTTCGCCCTCAACGGCGACCCGGATCCGCTGGTGGCGACCGCGGGCGTGCGCAGCTTCGGAACCTTGACCTACGTCCAGTTCGCGGTCGATACCGCCGTCAACCCGCCCACCTTGACCATGAACATCCTCACCGGCACCCAGGGCCCCCAGGTGCTGGCCGAGGGGATCGAGGACATGCAGATCGCCTACGCCTGCGATCTGCAGCCGGTGGCGGCGCCCGACGGGATCCTCACCGAGGGCACCACGCCCTCGGACCGGGTGGCCGACGAGTGGACCTACAACGAGACCGGCGACGTCCCGCCCATCGGCTGCAAGCGGGCCGAGGCCATCCGCATCACCCTGATGGCCCGCTCCCCCAACGCCGACACCACCTTGAGCGACGTCACCTCGAACGCCAAGACCGCCGCCGAAGACGGCCTGGCCGGCAGCGCCGACCTCTTCCGGCACCGCGTCGCCTCGGTGACGGTGTATCCGCGCAACTGACATCGGTCCGGGTGCCCTCGCAGGGGGCTTTCGCGCAACGTCCTCGATGGCCGCCGGTCACGAACCCCGGCAACATTGGGTCTTGGCATGCGGCGCCGATGTGACCTCTGCGGAAGGGTCGTTCGCGGCTCGGGCTGGTATCCGCTGGCGGCCTCGATTCCCTGTGGCACACGCTCGATCCGGATGACCGTGTGCTCGGCGGTGTGCCTGATGCGGCTGCTCTTCCGTTTCGGGATCCGTCCCGAGACCTCGCCTCTCGACCCCGGCGCGACGGACAGCGACCGCGTCAGCCCGGGCGACTTTTCCCGTTAGCGATCTCGACGTGGGGATTTCGTAGCACGCTGGCCAGGCGGTCCAGGATCTCCCGGCTGGGAGGGGCGCGCGTCGTGAGCAGGTCGTGCAGAGCGTCCGGACTGAGGCCGGCGAGATGGGCCACGTGGTCGACGGTGCTCCGCCGCTCGATCCAGTGAAGGAGCCTCTGCTTGAGCTCGGCGATGCCTGCGGTCGCTTCGCTGCGGTCGGGTACCATGGCGTCCGTTCCGGGCAGATCTACGCCAGCGCCCGCAGGCCGTCGAATCTTGTACAGCCGAGCGCGGTCACCGATCAGGGCTCGCAGTCGCCGGGGTCGCACTGGTCGACGCCAGGCTCGCCGTCGGTGCCAGGACAGCCGACCGGGCCGATCACGTAGCGGTTGCCGCCGCAGATCAAGGTCAGCTGGTCGTCGTCCTTGTTCCACTCGCCGCGGGCGACCTCGACGCCCGCGGGGCTCTTGAAGACCCAGCTCTCCACGTCGCCGCTCTCGCTGCCGGACATCACCAGGGTGTAGCAGTCGTCGCCGTCCGCCGTGCTGACCCGCATGGTGGTGGTGTAGTCGGTGCCGTCGACGCCCGAGAAGACGCGGGTGGAGTGTTTCGTCACGCCGTTGTCGTGGCAGTAGTTGGTCTCGGTGCTGGAGACGTCGTTGCTGATGCAGCTGCTCTCGCTGGCCGCGCACTGGCTGGCCAGTGCGGTCAGCTGCGGGCAGTTGATCTGGGCGCATTCGGTCACCATGACCACCGCGCCGGTTGCGGCGGCGTCGGGCGGCGGCGGGGAGACATCCGGCGCCGCATCGGCGGCGGGCGCGCCATCGGGCGCGGGCGGGCTGCTGCTGTCGGATGCCCGGGCGGCATCGCCCGGGACCACCGA
>JBKPRZ010000043.1:0-26329 GCA_046734815.1 Myxococcota bacterium
GCCCCCGCGAGCCCCCGAGCCCCCGCCGGCGCCGCCGCCGCGATCGCCCGCCGCCTCGGCCGAGGACCACTGGCGGCGGCTGCGGCTGCGCTGCGAGGACCGGCCCGCCCTGGCCGCCGCCCTGGACCACGGCGCGGTCGACAAGTGGGCCCAGGGGCTCCTGCAGCTGGTCTTCGGGGACCGGCTGATGATGGAGCGGACCGAGAAGCACCGGAAGCTGATCGAGGACGCGCTGGCCGAGCTGACCGGGTCACCCACCGGCCTGCGCTGCTCGCTCGGCGCCGCCAGCCCGACCGCCCCGCTGGTCCAGGCCGAGACCGCCCGGGAGGCCGAGACGGCGGCCCAGGACCGGCGCCGGCGGGAGGAAGAGGCCCGACAGCACCCCATCATCCGCAAGGCGCAGGAACTGTTCGGGGTGGCCCCCCGTGAGATCAAGGTGTCATGAGCGGCGACTACCTCAAGGGACTGTTCGAGGCCGCTCAGCGGATCCAGTCGGAAATGGCCCGGGTCAAGGACGAGCTGGGCAGCAAGACCGTCAGCGCCGAGACCGGCGGCGGCCTGGTCGAGTGCACCGCCAGCGGCAAGGGCGACCTGGTCAGCCTGAAGGTGGACCCCTCGCTGCTCAGCCCGGACAACCAGCGCATGCTGCAGGACCTGGTGGTGGGGGCGGTGAACCTGGCCCTCGAACGGGCCCGGCAGATGGCTCAGGACGAGGTGATGCGGGCGACCGGCGGCCTGCAGCTTCCGCCCGGGATGTTCGGCGGATGACCGGCAACGGCTTTTCCCAGGGGCCCATCGCCCGTCTCATCCAGCACCTGGCCAAGCTGCCCGGGGTGGGACAGAAGACCGGCGCGCGCCTGGCCTTCCACATCCTGCGGGCGCCCGCGGCCGAGGCCGAGGCGCTGGCCCAGGCCATCGTGGAGCTGCGCCGGCGGATCCGCCTGTGCAGCCTGTGCTGGGACTTCACCGAGGCGGACCCGTGTGCGCTCTGCTCCGACGCCCGCCGGGAACCGGCGCTCGTGTGTGTCGTCGCACAGCCTCAGGACGTCGTCGCCATCGAACGTACCGGTGGGTACCGGGGTCGCTACCACGTCCTGCATGGCGTTCTGTCGCCGCTGGACGGGACAGGGCCTGAAGATCTGCGCATCGACGAGCTGGTCAGACGATGTGGGAGCGGGGAGGTAAAAGAAGTCATCGTGGCTACCAATCCCAGTATAGAAGGAGAGGCGACAGCGGTTTATCTGGCGAAGCTTCTGCGCCCGCTGGGCATCCGGACCAGCCGGATCGCCACCGGCGTGCCAATGGGAGGCGAGCTGGAATACGCCGACCGCCTCACCCTGGCCCGGGCCATCGAGGGGAGGCGGGAGATATGAAGGACCTTTCGCCCCTGCCACCGTCGCCCCCACCAAGAAAACGTCCACCGGACCTGAACTTGAAGGAACGAGCCTCCGATGTTAATGGTGGGCTTCAGATCTTGACTACTTTGAGCGCCTAAGATGAGCGGCCCCGATGTGATGTTTCCCGAGGAGCAGGAGCTGATCGCAAACGTCTGCCAGCGCCTGCACCGGGATGCCAACGCCAAAGCGGTCCTCCTCATCGGGCGGGACGGCCAACCCATCGCCGACGCCGGCGACGTCGCCGAGCTGGACGTGACCTCCCTGTCGTCGCTGACGGCGGGGAACGTCGCCGCAACCGGCGGTATTTCCAAGATTCTGCGCGAGAAAGATTTTACCAGTCAGTTTCACGAGGGCGAAAAAACCCACGTTCACATCACGCTGGTGGGGGGGCGGGCCATTCTGGTGGTGCTGTTCGACGAACGGTCGTCACTGGGGCTGGTCCGGCTGCGGGTGAAGAAAGCGACGGAGGAGATGACGAGGTTGTTCGATCTGGTGACCAAGAAGGCGGCCAGCCGTCACGGGACGTCCGTGCTGAGCGAGATCACCGACAGCGACATCGACAACCTGTTCAACGACTGAACGAGTCGAACGCCTAACCGACGCGAAAGTCGCCGATGAGCTTCATCAACTACTCGTCGCGAGAGATAAACTGCAAGATCGTCTACTACGGTCCCGGCCTGTGCGGGAAGACGACGAACCTGCAGTACATCTACGCCAAGACCAGCCCCGAAGCGAAGGGCAAGATGATCTCGCTCGCCACCGAGACCGAGCGGACCTTGTTCTTCGACTTCCTGCCTCTGTCGCTGGGTGAGATACGGGGCTTCAAGACCCGCTTTCACCTCTACACCGTGCCCGGGCAGGTGTTCTACGACGCCAGCCGGAAGCTGATCCTCAAGGGGGTCGACGGGGTGGTGTTCGTGGCCGACTCGCAGGTCGAGCGCATGGAGGCGAACATCGAGTCGCTGGAGAACCTGCGCACCAACCTCGGCGAGCAGGGCTACAACCTGGACAAGCTCCCCTACGTCATCCAGTTCAACAAGCGCGACCTGCCCAACTCGGCCCCGGTCGAGCAGCTGCGCGAGCTGCTCAACCCCACCAAGGTGCCCGACTTCGAGGCCAGCGCCACGGTGGGCACCGGCGTCTTCGACACCCTCAAGGCCGTCGCCAAGTCGGTGCTGACAGAGCTGAAGAAGGGGGCCTGACCTTACTTCCGCAGGACCGCGCGCCCCAGCAGCACGCACAGGGCGACGTTCAGCACCAGCCACAGCCGGTCGGCCGCATCCGGCACGAAGCGCACGTCGATCACGTTGGTCAGCGCCAGCACCGCCAGCGCGCCGGCCACGCCGAAGGCCAGCCCGCCCACCAGCGGCCGCAGCCGCCGCACGCCCGACAGCAGCGCCACCGCCGCGAAGGGCACGGCCGCACTGAGCAGCAGCGGATTGCCCACCCCCACCCCGACGAAGGTGGCGGGCACCATCTCCGTGACGCCCACCCCGAGGAAAGAGAGGAACCCGGGCAGGATGCCCAGCACCTGCAGGAAGAACAGGCCGCTGGCGCCGATCACCAGCCCGGCGGGCGCGCCCCAGCCCAGCCCCGCCAGTTGCCGCCGCCGGCGCAGACCGGCCAGGCCGACAAGGCCCAGCGCCGCGCCCAGGCCCAGCCCGCCGGCGCCCTTCACGGTGCGCGCCTTCTTCAGCGCCGCCCCGGCGTCCACGATGCCCGCGCCGTAGTGGTCGTCCACCCGGCCGGTGACCGTGTCCTTCACGTTCTTGGGTTTGCGGGCGGTGGCGCGCAGCAGGTTCTCCACGGCGTCCGGCCGGGTCACGCCCGCCCCGACGACCAGGGCGGCCACGCCCGCCGCGTGCGGCGAGGCCATGGAGGTGCCCATGAACCACAGGTAGTCGGTCTTGCCGATGTTGCCCGGGACGACAGTGTTCTGCAGGACCCCGTCGGGCTTGCCGTCGCCGTTCTGGTCGACGCGCACGTTGCCGCCCGGCGCGGCGATGTCGATCTCCTTGCCCCAGTTCGAATAGAAGGTGGTGCTCTCGTCGAACTGGGTGGCGGCCACCGCCAGGACCTCGGGATAGCGGGCCGGGTAGCTGACGCGGCCGCGGCCGTCGTTGCCCGCCGCCGCCACCACCACCACGCCCTTGTCGTGGGCGTACTTGACGGCGTTGCGGATGGGGCTGACCGGCATCGGGCCGCCCAGGCTCATGTTGATGACCTTGGCCCCGTGGTCGGCCGCGTACCGGATCGCCGCCGCGATCGCGCCCATGGTCCCCGACCCCTGCGCCGACAGCACCTTCAGCGGCATGATCTTCGCCCCGAACGCCACGCCCACCACGCCCAGCTTGTTGTGGGTGGCCTGGGCGATGGTCCCGGCCACGTGGGTGCCGTGGCCGTGGTCGTCGGCGGCGTTGCTGTTGTTGGCGACGAAGTTGTAGCCGGGCACGAACTCGGTGCCCTTGAGGTCGGGCACCTTGGTGACGCCGGTGTCGATCACCGCCACCACCACGCCTTCGCCCTGGCCCAGCTTCCAGGCCGCCGGCAGGCCCACCTGGCGCATGTGCCACTGGTACTTGTAACAGGGGTCGTCCGGGAACCCCTTGTGCAGTCCCTCGGCTGCATCGCCCGGATCGGCCTCGGTGTCGGTGTCGGACGATGTATCCTCGCAGGCCACCGACGGCGGCCCGGCCATCTCGGCATCGAAGGTCTCGTCGGGCGGGAGCGCAGCGGGTGCATCCCAGTCGACCGACTCGACGGCAGGATTGCGGCGCAGGTCCAGCGCCGCGCGCCGGGCGTCCGCGGCGCTGTCGAAGCGGATGCGATAAAGGCCATCGTGCGGGGAAAAGTCGCTGATCGCCTCCTCCTGCCAGGGCGTGGCCGCCAGGGTGGCCGGGCTGACGTCGTCGCGGAAGTCGACCAGCAGATCGAAGTCGCTGGCCTCGGCCGCCTCGTCGTCGGCCAGATCGTCGGCCGATTCACCAGCCGACGCGGCACCCGCCGATCCGGAACCGTTGTCCGCACCGCCGGACCAGGACATCCTGACGACCGCGGCCGTCAGCACCAACAGCAGCCAGGGAGCCATTGCCCTGGAAACCAGAAGCCACGGCGCACTTTTACGCATCTTGGCTGAAAGTATAGGACCCGCCTGGGGTTCGCACCAACCTATCCTGGCGGGCAGTGCGGTTCCCTCGGCGTCGAGCTATAGGCAATGGGTTTGACCGCTGGTTCAAAGGAGGAATAGAAAGTGGGGAGGAGCTGCGTTCCAATGACACGCACCTGCGGTAGGGTTTTCGCCCCCTTTGCTGCCGCCGTTTGTCTGCTGGCTGCACTGTCAGGGACATCACGTGCGCAAACGCCCGAAGCACTGGCCAAGGTGCGCGACCTCAACAAGAAGGCGGTCGAGGCCTACGAGAACCTCGACCTCGAGGAAGCGCGCAAGAACCTGATGCAGGCGCTCGAGCTGTGCGCGACCGAGGGGCTCAACCGCCACTCGCTCAAGGCGCAGACCCACGTGAACCTGGCGGTGGTGCTGGTGGGCGGTCTCAAGCAACGGGACGCTGCCATCAAGCAGTTCCAGCGCGCCCTGGAGATCGACGCCAACATCAAGGTGCCCAAGCGGCTGTCCAACCCCGAGATCCAGTCCGCCTTCGAGAGCGCGATCAAGGAGATGGGCAACGTCGGACCCAGCCCGGCGACGCCGCCGCCCGAGACCCCTCCGGTGGCCGCGCAGCCGCCCGCCGAGACACCGCCCGCCGGCACGGGCGGCCCGCCGCCGGCCGATGCCATAAGCCACAAGACCTTGACCGCGGCCCGCGCCGGTGAAGCGCTGCCGGTCACCGCCCGGCTCGCCTCCGGCTTCGCCTTCGATCGGCTGGTGCTGGCCTACCGGCCCGAGGGCGCCACCGACTTCCTGGCGCGCGACATGGAGAAGGACGAGAGCGGCGAATACGTCGCCCGCATCCCCGAGCCGGCCACCCACGGGGGCACGGTCGCCTACTACGTCGAGGCCCGCGCGCGCAACGGACAGGCGCTGGCCACCAGCGGTACGGCCGACGAGCCGCACGTCGTGCGCCTGACCGGCGACGGCTCGACTCCCGTGGCTACCGAGGTCGAGACCCCTCGGGAGCGCCGGACGGCCGCGACTCCCAGCGGCCCGGCGAAGTTCTGGCTGGGCATGGGCCTCGGCGTGGGCGGCGGCCTGGTCAAGGGCCGGCCCGAGGTGAACCGCAACTACCAGGATGCCCAGCACCAGGTGCACGACATCGTGTGGAACGACATGGCCCCCGCGCGGCTCATGCACTTCGTCCCCGAGGTCGGCTTCTTCGTCAACGACCGGCTGCTGCTGTCGGTGCAGGGCCGTCTGCAGCTGACCACCGGCGCCACCGAGGTCCGTCACGTCAGCTGTCAGCCGACCGGCGTCTGCGAGCCGGCCTCGGGCGCGGTGGCGGTGCTGGGCAAGGGCACCTACATCATGCGCGCAGGGCAGCCTTTCCGGCCCTACGTCTCGCTGTCCGCCGGCGGCGGCTACATCCGCTATCTGGTGGATCTGAAGAAGATGCCCCTGCCGGCCGACTGCGGGCCCAAGCAGAACCAGACCTGCAAGGACACCGTCGCGGGGGGCGGATTCCTGGTCGGCCCGGCGGCCGGTTTCATCTACGACCTGAACGGGGCGCTCAGCCTGACCGCCGCGCTCAGCTCGCTGGTCGGACTGAAGTCGACGGCCTACAACCTCGACCTCAACATCGGCCTCGCGTATCGGCTGTAATCCCCGGGGCTACGTCTTCTCTGGCTCCCAGAGCGGCTCGGGCTGGTTGTACAGCCGCGAGGCGTGGCGGCTCATCACGAACAGCGCATCCGATAGCCGGTTCAGGTAGGGGACCACCGCCGGGCTGACCGGCTCGCTGGCGGCCAGCCGCACCGCCAGGCGCTCGGCCCGCCGGCAGACGGTGCGGGCCAGGTGCAGGTACGACGCCACCCAGCCGCCGCCGGGCAGCACGAAGCTGCGCAACTCGGGCAACGACTCGTTCCAGCCGTCGATGGCCGCCTCCAGCGCCTCGACGTGCCGGGTCTCGATCACCGGCTGGCTGGGGCGGCGGTCCTCGGGCAAGGTGGCCAGGTCGCTGCCCAGGTTGAACAGCTCGTTCTGCACCCGCCGCAGCACCGCCTCGAGCTCCGCCGCCCCCGCGGGCGCGGACGGCTCGGCCAGCGCGGTCCGCGCCAGCCCGATCACCGCCATCAGCTCATCGACGGTGCCGTAACACTCGATGCGGGGCGAGTCCTTCCCTACCTTCTGGCCCCCCACCAGCCGCGTCTGCCCGCCGTCGCCCGCCTTGGTGTAGATCCGGTTGAGCCGTACCATGCGATCGAGATAGCACGGGCCGGCCCGCCGGGGTTCGCCGGCGTCAGCCGTAGTTCAGGACCACCAGCTCGCCCACCGGGCCGCGCCGGTCGGCCTTCGAATTGATGGCCCGTCGGGCGTTCAGACGCTCGATCCGGAACCCGGCGTACAGCCGGCGGGCGTCAGGGGTGTCGCTGTTCGACAACATCACCTGGCAGCCGCGGCCGTCCAGCGCGCGGAACACCTGCGCCAGCTCCTCCTGGTCGGCCGGGCCGAAGGCGCCGCGGGTGTAGCCGGTGAAGTTCGCGGTGGCCGACACCGGCACGTAGGGCGGGTCGAAATAGACGAAGTCGCCCGGGCGCGCCCGTTCGAGGACCTCGCGGAAGGGACCGGTGTGCAGCTGGGTCCGCCTGAGCCCCGCGCTGACCGCCCGCAGGTTGTCGGCGTCGAGGATGGTGGGGTTCGCGTACCGACCCATGGGCACGTTGAACTGACCCTGGCTGTTGACCCGGTAAAGGCCGTTGAAGCAGGTGCGGTTGAGATAGATGAGGCGGGCCGCCCGTGCCGCGGGGAACAGGTCGGCGGTGCGCTGGTCGCGCACCTTGTAGTAGTGCGCCTCGCCGTGGCGCCGGGCGTGGCGCTCCAGCTCGCGGATCACCTCATCGACCTGGTCGCGGATGGCCTGGTAGGTCTCGATCAGATCCGCGTTGCTGTCCGAGAGCACGATCCGCCGGGGCGACAGCCGGCGCTTGACGTCGAAGAACACCGCCCCGCTGCCGACGAACGGCTCGTGATAGCCCTTCACCGAGGCGGCCGGCGGGTACAGCGACGCGAACGCCTCCAGCAGCTGGCCCTTGCCGCCCGCCCACTTGAGGAAGGGCCGGGCCGCCCGGGCGGGCGTCGCGCGCGGGCGGGGGACGGTCGTGGCCGGGGGCGAAAGCATCTAAACTGGAAGCTCCATGGCAACCATAGATGATCTACAGAAGGCACACGAGCAGGTGCTGGCGCCGACGCTCGCGGGCCTGACCGGACGGGGCGGCGATTCGGACTGGGCGCTGGTGCGGGCCCTGGTCCACCGGGCGGTGCACATCGCGGCCGAACGCAAGGCCGGCGAATTCTGCGCGGTCGCCACCCTGCTGTCCGAGATGATCACCCACGCCCACGACCTGCAGCACCCCGGGGCGGGCGACGCCCCGGCGCACAGCGGATTTTCCCACTAGGCGGGCGCGAGCTTGCGAGCGAACCCGCCTATTTTCCGGTCCGGTTCTCAGGCGGGCGCGAGCTTGCGAGCGAACCCGCCTATTTTCCGGTCCGGTTCTCAGGCGAGCGCGAGCTTGCGAGCGAACCCGCTTCTAGTGGCGCGCTCCCCCCTCCTCCTCGGTGTCCTGCTGCTGGCCTGCCAGCGACCCGCCCCGGCGCCGGGCCTGCAGGTCACCGACCAGCTGGTGGGCACCGGCGCCGAGGCGCTGCCGGGTCGGACCGTGGTCATGCACTACCGTGGGCGGCTGGCTGACGGCCGGTCGTTCGACAGCTCGTATCAGCGCGGCCAGCCGATCCAGTTCGTGCTGGGGCAGAAGATGGTCATCCCCGGCTGGGAGCAGGGGCTCCGTGGCATGCGGGTGGGGGGCAAGCGCACGCTGGTGGTGCCGCCCGCGCTGGCCTACGGGGCGGCCGGGCAGGGGGCCGCGGTCCCGCCTGGCGCCACCCTGGTTTTCGACGTCGAGCTGGTTCAGGTTCGCTGAGGCGGCGCCGATGGGTCTGCCCAGGCGCACCGGGCCGCGCCGTTTGACGGTCTGGAAACGGTGCACCTTTTTTCTGGCCCAGACCGAAGGCCGGTCTTAAACTACCGCGCCTTTGCACCCCGCTCCGGCGGGGTTTTTTCGAGAGGAACACGACCCTATGGCCGCTATCACCATCGACAAGGTCCGCAACATCGGTATCTCGGCGCACATCGACTCCGGCAAGACCACCCTGTCGGAGCGGATCCTGTTTTACAGCGGACGCATTCACAAGATCGAGGAGGTCAAGGGGAAGTCCGGCGTGGGCGCGACCATGGACTTCATGGACCTCGAGCGTGAAAAGGGCATCACCATCCAGTCGGCGGCGACCTACTGCGAGTGGGACGACCACAACATCAACCTCATCGACACGCCGGGCCACGTCGACTTCACCATCGAGGTCGAGCGGGCTTTGCGTGTGCTCGACGGGGCCGTGCTGGTGCTCTGTGGTGTGGCGGGCGTGCAATCGCAGTCCTACACGGTCGATCGGCAGATGCGGCGGTACAACGTCCCCCGTCTGGCCTTCGTCAACAAGCTCGACCGGGCCGGCGCCAGCGGCAAGCGCGTGGCCGACCAGCTGAAGGAGAAGCTGCGCCACCACACCGTGGTGACCCAGATGCAGATCGGCTTCGAGGACCGCTTCGAGGGCATCATCGACCTGGTCCAGATGAAGGCCTTCTACTTCGACGGCGACAACGGCGAAGACGTGCGCGAGGAGGAGATCCCCGCCCCGCTGCTGGAGGAGGCGAAGGTCGCCCGCAAGGAGATGATCACCTCGCTGGCCGAGGTGGACAGCGCCATGGAGGAGAAGTTCCTCCTGGAGCAGGACCCGACCACCCAGGAGATCCGGGACGCGCTCCGCCGTTCGACCATCGCGCTCAAGGCCACCCCGGTGTTCATGGGCTCGGCCTACAAGAACAAGGGCGTCCAGCTGTTGCTCAACGGCGTCAACATGTACCTGCCCAACCCCACCGAGGTCACCAACATCGCCCTCGACCAGGACAAGGACGAGGAGAAGGTGATCCTGTCGACGGAGCCGAAGAAGCCGTTCGTGGGCCTGGCCTTCAAGCTGGAGGACGGGCGCTACGGCCAGCTGACCTACATGCGCATCTACCAGGGCCAGGTGGCCAAGGGCGACTTCATCGTCAACTGCTCGGCCAACCAGAAGAAGGTCAAGGTCCCGCGGCTGGTGCGCATGCACGCCGACGAGATGCAGGACATCGAGAAGGCCACCGCCGGCGACATCGTGGCGCTGTTCGGGGTGGAGTGCTCCTCGGGCGACACCTTCACCAACGGCGCGGTCAACTACACCATGACCTCGATGCACGTCCCCCAGGAGGTCATCTCGCTGGCGGTGTCCCCCAAGGACAAGCAGACCGCCACCAACTTTTCCAAGGCGCTCAACCGCTTCACCAAGGAAGATCCCACCTTCCGCGTCCGCCGGGACGAGGAGTCGGCGGAGACCATCATCAGCGGCATGGGTGAGCTGCACCTCGAGATCTACATCGAGCGCATGAAGCGCGAATACGGCGTGGAGGTGATCGCCGGCAAGCCCCAGGTGGCCTACCGCGAGACCCTCACCCAGCGCGGCGAATACAACTACACCCACAAGAAACAGACCGGCGGCAGCGGTCAATACGGCAAGGTGGCCGGCTACATCGAGCCGCTGCCCTCCGATCACGCCACCGGCTACGAGTTCCTGGACGAGATCACCGGCGGTTCCATCCCGCGCGAGTTCATACCGGCCTGTGACAAGGGCTTCCGCGAGGCGGTCAAGAAGGGTCCTCTGATCGGGTTCCCGATCGTGGGGGTGCGCTGCGTGCTCAACGACGGTGCCTCCCACCCGGTGGACTCGTCGGAAATCGCCTTCAAGACCGCGGCGCTGATGGGCTTCCGCGAGGCCTACATGAAGGCCAAGCCCACCATCCTCGAGCCGATCATGCTGGTCGAGGTGCAGTTCCCCGAGGAGTTCCAGGGCGCGGTCATGGGCCAGATCAACCAGCGCCGCGGCACCATCATGTCGTCGGAGAAGCAGGAGAGCTTCGTGGTCGCTCAGGCCGAGGTGCCGCTGAACGACATGTTCGGTTATTCGACCGACCTGCGCTCGGCCACCCAGGGCAAGGGTGAATACAGCATGGAGTTCAAGCGCTACGCGGAGGTTCCGCGGCAGCAGCGCGACGCCATGATCGCCGACTTCAAGAGCAAGAAGGACAAGTAACCGCAGGGTCTACGCCGCAGTGTTCGGCGGCCCTTCGCGGGGGGGTTTGGGGACCCTTTGAGGGTCCCCAGGACAATGATATACGCTGGCTCCGCTGATGGGCGCCGCCGCCGCGTTTTATGATCTGGACGGCACCTTGGTTCGCACGAACCTGGTGCATGCCTTCGCTTACAACGCCCGCAACCAGCAGGGCCTGCTGTCCAGCCTGGTCCGCACGGCCACCACCGCGCTCAGCGTGCCGATGTTCGCGGCGGCGGACTTCTACAGCCGGCGGCTGTTCAACGACGTCTTCTTCCGCCGCTACCGGGGCGAGTCCGAGGACCGGCTTCGCTACCTGGCCGACGAGCTGTTCGACAACGTGATCCGCCCGTCCATCTTCCCCGGGGCCTACGAGCTGATAGACAAGTCCAAGCGCCTGGGGTTGCGCCAGGTGCTGGTGACCGGTGCGCTGGACCTGACCGTGATCCCGCTGGCCCGCCACATGGGCCTGGATGCCTGGGTCACCAACCGGCTGGAGTACGTCGACGGCAAGGCCACCGGCCGGCTGCTGCCGCCGGTGATGGCGGCGGCCACCAAGGCCAGCTGGATCCGGGTCTACGCCGAACGAGAGGGCTTGCACCTGTCCGACTGCTACAGCTATTCGGACAGCATGAGCGACCTGCCGATGCTGTCGATCGTGGGCCACCCCACCGCGGTGAACCCCGACTACCGGCTGCGCAACACGGCCCTGCAACACGACTGGCCGATCCTCGATCTGAGGTAACAGGTGTCCTATGCGAGAGCGTGAACCCAGATTCCTGCGCGGGCCGACACCGCGCCACAAAGAAGACGACCAGGTCGTCTACATCGACACCAACTCGGCCCCGCGGATCCTGTTTTCGGGCGAGGACCTGCTGCTGGAAGATCTGCCCATCGGCACGCGGGTCATCTACCCCAAGCCGCCGATCGAGGGGCTGGTCAATCCCGGAGCCGCCATCCGCTACGCCATCAACCACCCGCTGGAGGCCGAGCCGCTGTACGCCCAGCTGATGCCGGGCATGCGGGTGACCATCGCCATCGACGACATCAGCCTGCCGCTGCCGCCGATGGCCACCCCGGACATCCGCCAGACCGTGCTGGAGATCCTGCTCGAGCAGCTGGACGCCAACGGGGTGGACGACGTGCACATCATCGTCGCCAACTCGCTGCACCGGCGCATGACCGGCGCCGAGATGAAGCGGGCGGTGGGCCGCAAGATCTTCGACGCCTTTTATCCCGACCGCTTCTACAACCACGATGCCGAGGATCCCGACGGCATCGTCCACCTGGGCAAGACCGAGCACAACGAGCCGGTGAACATCAACCGCCGGGCGGTGGAGAGCGATCTGCTCATCTACGTGAACATCAACCTGGTGCCCATGGACGGCGGCCACAAGTCGGTCACGGTGGGCCTGTGCGATTACGAGAGCCTGCGCCCGCACCACGAGCCGCAGACCATCCGCGATTCCGACAGCTACATGGATCCGGCGCGGTCGGCCCTGAACACCAAGGTCGAGCGGATGGGCCAGATCGTGGCCCGGCACATGAACGTGTTTCACATCGAGACCGCGCTCAACAACCGGATGTTCACCGGTCCGACCGCCTTTCTGGCCAAGAACGAGGACGAGTTCACCGAGCTGGACCGGCTGAAGTTCGAGGCCATGCGCTGGAGCCTGAACAAGCTGCCGGCGGCGGCCAAGCGGCAGCTGTTCCATTCCATCCCCGCCCAGTACCAGCTGATCGCCTGCGCCGCCGGCAAGACCGAGCCGGTGCACAAGACCATCGTCGCCAAGAACTTCGAGCAGTACAACGTGCAGCTGCGCGGGCAGGCCGACATCTTGATCTGCCCGGTCCCCTTCATCTCCCCCTACAACGTCAACTCGATCCTCAACCCGCTGCTGGTGCAGGTGATGGGGCTGGGGTACTTCCACAACTTTTACCGGGGCAAGCCCATCTTGCGGAAGGGCGGGGTGATGATCCTCTGCCACCCCTGTTACGACAGCTTCGACCACCAGCACCACCCCAGCTACATCGAGTTCTTCAACCGGCTGCTGCCCGAGACCCGCGACGCGATGGTGCTGCGCCACAAGTACGAAGAGGAGTTCGCCCGTAACCCCAGCTACATCGAGATGTACCGGCGCGGGCACGCCTATCACGGCGCCCACCCCTTCTTCATGTGGTACTGGGGTGAAAACGGCCGCCAGCACGTGGGCAAGGTGATCGTGGCGGGCGCCGAGAACGCCCATGTCCCCGCCCGGCTGGGCTGGGAGCGGGCCGACTCGCTGACCGAGGCCATCGCC
Organism: Myxococcota bacterium; assembly: GCA_046734815.1. Classification (GTDB taxonomy): domain Bacteria; phylum Myxococcota_A; class Polyangia; order Fen-1088; family Fen-1088; genus CAVYGB01. The sequence continues at coordinate 13,056 of JBKPRZ010000043.1, forward strand.
ATGGCCCGCAGCCTCACCGGGCCGTCGGCCTCCATCACCATGATGCACCACCCTCCCATCGTCATGACGGACGTCGAGTGACCGACCCCCTCTCACTGCACGACATCTACCGCGGGCGTCGGGTCTTCATCCTCGGCGCCACCGGGTTCGTGGGCAAGGTGCTGCTGAGCATGCTCCTGCACCGCTTCCCCGAGCTGGGCCGGGTGTACGTGATGGTCCGGCGCGGCTCGGGCACCAGCAGCGAGGACCGCTTCTGGAACAACGTCGTCACCTCGCCGGTGTTCGATCCCCTGCGCGAGGCCCACGGCGGGTCGGAAGGCCTGGCCGCCTTCCTGCGCGACAAGGTGCGGGTGGTCGACGGCGACATCACCGAGGCCAACCTGGGGCTGTCCGAGGAGGCGGCGGCCGAGGTGGCGGGCGACATCGACGTGGTCGTCAACTCTTCGGGGAAGGTGACCTTCAACCCGCCCCTCGAATCGGCCCTGCGCACCAACGTGCAGGGGACCCGGAACGTCATCGCCTTCGCCAAGCGGATGAAGCGCCCGGCGCTGATCCACACCAGCACCTGCTTCGTGGCCGGCAACCGGTCCGACGAGGTCTGGGAGAACGAGGAGCTGGTGGGGTATTTCCCGCGCCGGCGCGAGCTGCCCGGCACCCACTTCTCGGTCGAGCAGGAGATCGCGGACAGCGACCGGATCGCGCTCGAGGTGCGGGCCCAGGCCGACGACGCTCAGGTGACCGCCCGGCTGCGCCAGCAGGCCCGGGCGCGGCTGAAGGAGCAGGGGCGCGACCCCGACGACGAGGGCGCGCTGAAGCTGGCGGTGGCGCGCGAGCGCAAGGACTGGATCCGCCAGGAGCTGACCGACCGCGGGGTCAAGCGGGCCGCCGAGTGGGGCTGGCCCAACATCTACACCTACACCAAGAGCATGGGTGACCAGCTGGTGGCCCGCGAGACCGGGATCGTGCGCTCGATCGTGCGTCCGGCCATCGTCGAGAGCGCCCAGCGGTACCCGTTCCCCGGCTGGAACGAGGGCTTCACCACCTCGGCGCCGCTGGTCTACCTGGCCCTGAAGGGGCAGAACGTGCTGCCGGTGTCCGAGTCGCTGATCCTCGACATGGTGCCGGTGGACCACATCGCCGCCGGCATGATCCAGGTGGCGGCGCAGGCCTGCGTCGAGCAGCCGCAGCTGGTGCACCAGCTGTCGAGCGGCGACCTCAACCCGGGGCGGGTGGGCCGGGTGGTCACCCTCACGGGCCTGTACAAGCGGAAGCGCTTCCAGACCAAGGAGGCGGGCAACCGCTTCATCAACGCGCTGGCCGCGCGGATGGAGTTCCGGCCAGTCACCTACGAGACCTACAGCCGCACCTCCATTCCCCTGCTCAACCGGCTGGCGCGGCGGACCTCGGAAGGGCTGGAGAAGGTGCGCCCCCGCTGGGGCGGCGGGCGTTTCGCCGAGATCGTGGATCGGGTCAAGGGCCGGGTGGACGACCTGCGGCGGGTGACCGAGGAGGCCCACCAGAACATCGACCTGTTCATGCCGTTCATCCACGACAACGAATGCGTGTTCCGGGCCGACAACATCCGGGCCCTGCGCGACCGGCTGCCCAGCAAGGAGCAGGCCGAGGTCACCTGGTCGCCCGAATCGATCGACTGGTACGACTACTTCCTCAACGTCCACTTCCCCGGGCTGCAAAAGTGGGTGCTGCCCGAGCTGGACGAGACCTACGCCGCCAAGCCCAAGTCGGTCTACGCCTACCGCGACCTGCTCGAGCTGTTCGACACCACCACCAAGCTGCACGCCACCCGCACCGCCATGCGCATCGAGCGTGGCAAGCGCGAGGAGATCTACAGCTACGAGAACCTGCAGGAGCTGGCCACCCGGGTCGGCACCTTCCTGGTGGGCGAGGAGATCGCCGCCGGCGAACGGGTGCTGCTGCTGGGCCGCAACGCCCCCGAGTGGGCGATGGCCTACTTCGGCATCTTGAAGGTCGGCGCCACCGCCGTGCCCATCGCCCACGAGTCCTCGGTGGACGAGGTGGTGAACGTGGCCCGGGCCTCGGACGCCGCCGGCATCCTGATCGGCGACGACCTGCTGGAGAAGCGGGCCGGGCTGGTGCGGGCGCTGCGCGAGGCCGGGCTGCCCACCCGGGTCTGGCGCTTCGAACAGGCCTTCGCCCTGCTGGACGAGCCGGTGGAGGCGGAACGCAAGAAGGCGCTGCTGGCGCGCGTGCAGCCGGACAGCCTGGCCTCGTTGATCTTCACCTCCGGCACCACCGGCAAGCCCAAGGGCGTGATGCTGAGCCACCGCAACTTCACCTTCATGGTGTCGGAGCTGTCGCGCGCCTTCGAGTTCGGGGTCAACGACGGCATGTTGTCGGTGCTGCCGCTGCACCACACCTTCGAGTTCTCGGCCGGGCTGCTGATGCCGCTGGCCCGCGGCGCCCAGATCACCTACCTGACCGAGCTGAATGGCGAATCCATCTCCGGCGCCCTGGACCGGGGACACGTCACCGCCATCGTGGGCGTGCCGGCCCTGTGGGAGCTGCTGCGCCGGCGGGTGATGCAGAAGATGAGCGACCGCTCGCCGCTGCTCGAGCCGCTGATGAAGGCCCTGGCCGCGGGCAACTACGAGCTGCGCGCGCGCATCGGGGTGGACCTGGGGATGTTGCTCTTCTTCCCGGTGCACCGGGGCTTCGGCGGCCGCATCCGCTACCTCATCAGCGGCGGCTCGGCCCTGCCGCCCGACGTGCTCAAGACCTTTCACGGGATGGGCTTCAACTTCTACGAGGGGTACGGGCTGACCGAGACCGCGCCGGTGCTCAGCGTGACCGCCGCCAGCGGCCCGCCGCTCCCCGGGTCGGTGGGCAAGCCGCTGCCCGGGGTGGAGGTGAAGATCGACAACCCCGACGCCGGGGGGGTGGGTGAGGTGATCGCCCGCGGACGCAACCTGATGCTGGGCTACTGGCAGGACGAGGAGGCCACCAAGGCGGCCATCCGCGACGGCTGGTTCCACACCGGGGACCTGGGTCGCTTCGACGAGGACGGCAACCTCTACATCGTGGGCCGCTCGAAGGAAGTGATCATCGATTCGAACGGCAAGAACGTCTACCCGGACGAGGTCGAGGACCTGTACCGCGGCAGCCCCTACGTCAAGGAGCTGTCGGTGGTGGGGCTGCCCGAGGCCGGGGCCGAGCAGGTGGCCTGCGCGGTGGTGCCCAACCTCGAGCACGAGCCGGCGCTGTCCCGGGCCGAGGTGACCGCCAAGATCGAGGAGCACTTCCGCAGCGTCTCGTCGGGGCTGCCGTTCTGGAAGCGGGTCAAGACCTTGGAGGTGTGGGAGGCCGATCTGCCCAAGACCGCCAAACGTTCGGTCAAGCGGCGCGAGATCGTCGCGGAGATGCAGAAGCGCAAGCGCGGCGGAGAGGAGGCGGTGGCGGCCGGCGGTAAGGACGACGGGGTGGGCTGGTTCCTCGACATCGTGGCCGCCGCCACGGGCAAGCCCCGGACGGACATCCACCTTTCCACCCGCGTCAGCAGCCTGGGCTTCGACAGCCTGGCCTACAACGAGCTGGCCGAGGGGATCGAGGCGGCTGGTGTGCACGTACCCGAGCAGGTGGACTTCACCGCCGCCCAGGACGTGGCTGGCCTTCTGGCCCTGGTCAACCGCGGCCACAGCCCCGAGGCCGCCCGGGCGCTGCGCAAGCGTCGCAGCCGCACCGTCGACGAGCTGTTCCGCGACGACGACGACATCCGCGTGCCGGACGTGATCGCCAAGCTGGGCAAGACCGGCATCGGGCTGGCGCAGAAGCTTTTTTACCGACAGGTGCTCGATACGAAGGTGGAAGGAGCGCTGCACATCCCCAGCCACACCCACTTCGTGGTGGCGGCCAACCACTGCTCGCACCTGGACATGGGCGCGGTCAAGGTGGCGCTGGGCGAAGCGGGCAAGGACCTGGCCTCCCTGGCGGCGGCGGACTACTTCTTTTCCGATCGCTGGCGCCGCGCCTACTTCGGCAATTTCACCAACCTGGTGCCGATGGAACGGGTGGGCTCGATCCGCAAGTCGATGGAGATCGCCGAGCGGGTGCTGCGGCAGGGCCGCAGCCTGGTGGTCTTCCCCGAGGGCACCCGCTCGACCACCGGCCAGATGGCCGAGTTCCTTCCCAGCCTCGGCTACCTGGCGCTGAAGGCCGAGGCCGGCATCTTGCCGGCGCACATCGCCGGATCGCACGAGGCCCTCCCCAAGGGCAGCGCGCTGCCGAAGAGCCGCGATCTGCGGGTGCGGTTCGGCCCCTTCCTGTCCCTCGATTTCCTGCGCGGCCTGACCGAGGGGCTGCCCCAGCAGGAGGCCTGGCGGCTGTGCTCGGCGCTGACCCAGCGGATCGTCGAGCAGCTGCGCGACGGCCAGGGCGTCACCCTGGAGGCCGGCGCCATCCGCGCCGCCTGGAACGGCGAGAAGCTGGGCATCGTGGTGGGCCGCCCGGTCCGGCATCCTCGGCCGGCGGCGGCTGCGAGCTCCGGGTCGTCCGCCTCCGGCGAGCCGCCGTTGCGGCTGGTCCACAAGGGAGGGCGCGAGTGAAGGTCCTGGTCACCGGCGCCACCGGCTTTCTGGGCAACCACCTGGTGCGCGAGCTGTGCGCGCGCGGCGCCCCCGGCCGGGTGCGCGTCTTCTCCCAGTCGCGGTCCGAGGCGCTGGCCGCCCAGGGGGTGGAGGTGGTCACCGGCTCGGTCACCGATCCGGCGGCGGTGGCCCGGGCGGTCGACGGGGTGGGGCAGATCTACCACCTGGCCGGCTTCGTCTCGCGCAAGCCCGAGGACGGCCCCCGCATGTACGAGGTGCACGTGGAGGGCACCCGGCTGCTGTGCACCGCCGCCCGCGCCGCGGGCGTGCGCCGGATCGTCCTGGCCTCCACCAGCGGCACCATCGCCGTCTCCGAGAGCGCCGACGAGAAGCTGGACGAGACCTGTCCCGCCCCGCTGGCCCTGATCGGCCGCTGGCCCTACTACGCGAGCAAGTATTACCAGGAGGAGGCCGCCCGCCGCGAGTGCGGCGACGGCCTCGAGCTGGTGATCGTCAACCCCAGCCTGCTGCTGGGCCCCGGCGACGACCGGCTGTCCTCCACGCGCGACGTGCTGTCGTTCCTCAGCCGCGAGATCCCGATGACCCCGGCCGGCGGCCTGAACCTGGTCGACGTGCGCGATGTCGCCGCGGTCCTGCCCGCGGCCATGGAGCGCGGGCGACCCGGTGAGCGTTACCTGCTGGGCGGCCACAACTGGTCCTTCGCCGACTACTTCGGGCGGCTGGCCCGCTTGACCAAGGTGTCGGCCCCGTTGCTGCGCGCGCCGAGGGGGCCGCTGAGCTTTTACGCCACCCAGCTGCAGGCGGCGGTGTACCGCAAGATCGGCCGCACGCCCCCGGTCGAGCCCACGGCGGTGCAGATGGCCAGCTACTTCTGGTATTTCGATTCGACCAAGGCGGCCGAGGAGCTGGGCTTCTCGGTGCGCGACGCCGCCGAGACGCTGTTCGACACCGTCGCTTACATCCGGCGCCACATCCTGGGTGGGCGGGCCGTCGCCTAGTACCGCAGCGGCAACACCCCCGGCATCACCTCGAAGGTGGCCGGCAGGCGGCCCGGCGTCTCGCCGTCCAGCTCGATCGGGATCTCCGCGGCGGCGTCCACCGGCGTGATCTCCACCTTCCGGGCGCGCACGTTGCTGACCTGCTTCAGGTTGACGTGGGTGCCCTCGTACAGGCTGCCGATCTTGCTGAGCACGCCCAGCCGTCCCAGGTCGCCCACCAGCACCAGGTCGAGGATGCCGTCCTCCAGCGATCCGTCGGGGCAGATCTTCATGCCCCCACCGAAGAAGCAGCCGTTGCCGATCGCGCCCAGCAGCACCGTGCGCCTCTGCGGTTCGCCCCCGTCCACCCGGACCATCACCTCGACGTTCTGGTAGCTGATCAGCGACGACATGGTAGCCCCCAGAAAAGACAGCTTGGCGCCCAGCCTCTTGGACGAGCGGTTGGCCCGGCTGGCGACGTCCGCCGAGAAGCCGAAGGAGGCCACGTTGACGAAGCAGCGGTCCAACGGCGTGCCGTCGTCGGCGACGAAGGAGGCGCGCCCGACGTCGATCCGACGCGGAGGGGCGGACTGCAGGTGCCGGGCCGCCTCGTACACCTGCTTGGGCACGCAGACCGATCGGCGGAAGTCGCCACCGGTGCCGCGCGGGATGATCCCCAGCTGCGTCTCGCCCCGCGCGGCCACCAGCCCGTCGACCACCTCGGAGATGGTGCCGTCCCCGCCGAAGGCGATGACCAGCCCGCGGCCGCCCGCAGCCTCCTCCTGGGCCAGGCGCTTGCCGTCTCCGCGTCGCTCCGTGAAGCGCGTGTCGAACGGACCCAGCCCGTCAGTCAGCGGCGCCACCAGCGCCGCCCAGCGTCGATCGCTGAGGCCTCCGCCCGAGCGTGGGTTGACGATGACGACCGGCTTTAGGGTCTTCACTGGTAACCGCAACGTATCACGGACGGGAGTCGCCGGGGCTTGGGGGCACCCGACGGGTCGAGTAAGCTCCCGCCCATGAACAACCTGGAATCGCTGCGGAAGTACACCACCGTGGTCGCCGACACGGGGGATCTCGAGGCCATGAAGACCTTCCGCCCGCAGGATGCCACCACCAACCCGTCGCTGCTGCTGAAGGCGTCGCAGATGCCCCAGTACCGGCCGCTGGTGGAAGAAGCCCTGCGCTCGTCCGAGAAGACCTCCGGGGATCGCGCCGCCCGCACGATGGCCTTCATGGACAAGCTGGCGGTGAGCTTCGGCTGCGAGATCCTCAAGATCATCCCCGGCCGCGTCTCGACCGAGGTGGACGCCACGCTCAGCTTCGACACCGAGGGCAGCATCGCCAAGGCGCGCGCCTTCATCGATCTCTACCGGCAGCAGGGCATCGACCGCGAGCGGATCCTCATCAAGCTGGGCAGCACCTGGGAGGGCATCCGCGCCGCCGAGAAGCTGGAGAAGGAGGGCATCCACTGCAACATGACCCTGCTGTTCAGCTTCGCCCAGGCGGTGGCCTGCGCCGAGGCGGGGGTCACGTTGATCTCCCCGTTCGTGGGCCGGATCTACGACTACTTCATCAAGGAGCGCGGGGTGAAGGACATCCCCATCGCCGAAGATCCGGGCGTGTCGTCGGTGGTGCGCATCTACAACCACTACAAGAAGTTCGGCTACAAGACGCAGGTGATGGGAGCCAGCTTCCGCAAAGCCGACCAGGTGGTCGAGCTGGCCGGCTGTGACCTCCTCACCATCAGTCCGGAGCTGCTGGCGGAGCTGAACGGCCGACCGGGGGAGATCGCGCGCAAGCTCTCACCCGAGAGCGCCAAGGCGACGCCGGGCGACCGCATCCACCTCGACGAGAAGACCTTCCGTTTCCAGCACAACGAGGACGCGATGGCGACCGACAAGCTGGCCGACGGCATCCGCCGCTTCAACGCCGACGCCCGCAAGCTGGAAAAATACGCCGAGACGCTGCTCGCCCGCGCCGCCTGAGCGCACAGATCCGGCGACGTACGCGGACAGGGAGGTCGCCGCCACATGTCGGCGGCTGCCCCGGTGTCCGTACGTCGCAAACATTTCACGACTCGCACCCAGATTCAGGGGTCCCCTAAGGGGGCTCCCCGGATCGTACAATTTAGTCCGTACGCCGCTCGGGAACGTTCGCGAGCCGTGGTGGCGCGCGCCGGTTCCAAAGCGGCGTCCAGAACGAGGAGTACGTGAATGGGACGAGCAACACTGGCCACATCGGCAATCTTGATGGCCTGGCTGCCGGTCGCATGCGACGGATCGGCGGTAAGTACTAGCCCCGAGAGCGTGACCCGCGCGGTCAGGACGGAGGCGGTGGACAAGACGATCCGGGTGGGGGTGCTGATCGATAACGGTTCGCCGGCCAAGGCGAACTTCACGAACGCGGCGTTGCTGGCCGAGAGTCAGATCAACGCCGGTCTGACCGCCGCGAACAGCATCTTCAACCTCGACGTCATCGTCGGCTACTACGGCGCCGGTACCGGCGGCCAGACCCAGCGGACCAAGGCCATCGAGCTGGTCAACACCAGCAACGTGCACGGCGTGGTCAGCGACGTCAGCGGCGCCATCAACGGGCTCACCGGCTCGGTGTCGGTCAACCGCCTGAACTACGAATCGCCGAGCGCGATCAACCACAAGATCCCGGTGACCTGCTACCAGTGCTCGTCGGCCTTCTTCAACGATCCGGCCCAGACCGACCTCGGCTTCAAGGATCCGGACAACTGGCTGTGGCGGACGTTCTTCAACGCCCGGTTCGAGTCGGCGGTTCAGGTGCGCCTGGTGCTCAACCGCGCGAACAACGGCGACTTCAACGGGGACGGCAAGACCAAGATCGTCGTCTATTACGATGTCGGTCACCAGTCAGCGGCGGACACCTTCACCGGGCTGATGGACCAGATCTACGGCAGCATCCCCCACTCGGTGGAGCGGATCGCCAAGTTCTTCCCCAGCTCGCCGACCACCCGCGCGGGCGAGCTGAACAAGGTGTTCGACAACCACAACGAGAGCACTGGCCTGGATGACGGCGCCCCGGACTCGATCTACCTGGCCTTCTTGCCCCAGAACTTCGCCGAGTCGCTGGGCGACTATTCCTCCTACGCCATCTCGCCCAAGCCACCGGCTACCGCCAACAACGGCGCCCGGCGTGATTTCTTGCTCGGCACCCTGGTCGCCAACGGCGGCGAGGGGCTGGAGGGCAACTCGGTGCGCGTGGTGGCGGCCTCGGCCTCGGGCCAGGCCTTCCTGTCGTCGTACCGGGCGGCCAACGGCAACCAGAACCCGGAGCTGACCGCCTCGTTCATGTACGACGCCATTGCCGCCCAGACTCTGGCGGTGCTGACCGCGGCGGCGCAGAACGAGGACAACCAGGGGAACCTGGACGGCCTGACGCCCGAGCAGCTGCGCGGCGGTTTCGCCCTGCTCAGCAATCCGGCCGGCACCTTGGTCGGCGCCACGCCCGCGGGCTTCGAGACGGCCTCGAAGGAGATCAAGTCGCACAAGGCCATCAACTACGACGGCGCCGCCAGCTCGATGGACCTGCGCGCCAGCGACGGCGAGATGTTCCCCGAGCAGGTGCACTGGGTGATCCAGGGCGGCCAGTTCGTGGAGTTCGAAGCCTACGGCTGCGATCCGTCCCATCCGACCTGCAGCAGTCTGTAAACCTGCACAAAAGCTGAAGCGTTCCAAGCAAGGGCGGGGTAAAATCCCCGCCCTTCTCACATGGCTCACCAATACATCTTCACCATGCAGGACCTGCGGCGGGTGCATCCGCCGAACAAGGAGGTCCTCAAGGGCATCTATCTCTCGTTTTTCCCCGGTGCCAAGATCGGCGTGCTCGGCGCCAACGGCTCGGGCAAGTCCACCCTCCTGCGGATCATGGCTGGCGTGGACAAGGACTTCTTCGGCGAGGCCCGGCCCGCCGACGGCATCCGCATCGGCTATCTGCCCCAGGAGCCGCAGCTGGACGCCAGCAAGAACGTGCTGCAGAACGTGGAGGAGGCGGTGGCGCCGATCAAGCGGCTGCTGGTCCGCTTCGACGAGGTGAACGCCAAGCTGGGCGAGGCCTCGGACACCGAGATGGAGAAGCTGCTCGAGGAGCAGTCCAAGCTCCAGGACGCCATCGACGCCTCCGGCGGCTGGGAGCTGGACCGCACCCTGGAGATCGCCATGGACGCGCTCCGGCTGCCGCCCGCCGAGGCCGACGTCAGCAAGCTGTCGGGCGGCGAGCGGCGCCGGGTGGCCCTGTGCAAGGTGCTGCTGGAACGACCGGACCTGCTGCTGCTGGACGAGCCCACCAACCACCTCGATGCCGAGAGCGTGGCCTGGCTGGAGCGCCACCTGCAAGAGTTCCCCGGGACCATCGTGGCGGTGACCCACGATCGCTACTTCCTGGACAACGCCGCCGGCTGGATCCTCGAGCTCGACCGCGGCGCCGGCATCCCCTGGCAGGGCAACTATTCGTCCTGGCTCGAGCAGAAACGCAAGCGGCTGGAGGCCGAGGAGAAGGCGGAATCGGCCCGGCAGCGCACCCTGGCCCACGAGCTGGAATGGGTGCAGGCGTCACCGCGCGCCCGCCAGGCCAAGTCCAAGGCCCGTCTGGCCGCCTACGAGCAGATGCTGAACGAGGAGACGCAGAAGCGCGAGGACACGGTCGAGATCAGCATCCCGCCCGGGCCGCGCCTGGGCGAGCTGGTGCTCAAGGCCGAAAACCTCAAGAAGGCCTACGGCGACAACGTGCTGATCGAGAACCTGTCCTTCAACCTGCCTCGCGGCGGGATCGTGGGCATCATCGGCGCCAACGGCGCCGGCAAGACCACGCTGTTCCGCATGATCACCGGCGACGAGAAGCCCGACGCCGGTACCTTGCGGCTGGGTGACACGGTCAAGCTGGCCCACGTGGACCAGACCCGCGGCACCCTGGACGGCAGCAAGACCGTGTTCGACGAGATCGCCCAGGGCGCCGAATACCTGGAGATCGGCAAGCGCAAGATCCCGACCCGCGCCTACGTGGCCGGCTTCGGCTTCAAGGGCACCGACCAGCAGAAGCGGGTCAAGGACCTGTCGGGCGGCGAGCGCAACCGGCTGAACCTGGCCAAGCTCCTGCGCAGCGGAGGCAACGTCCTGCTGCTGGACGAGCCGACCAACGACCTCGACGTGGACACGTTGCGCGCGCTGGAGGACGCCATCCTGTCGTTCGCCGGCTGCGTGGTGGTGATCAGCCACGATCGCTGGTTCCTGGATCGGGTGGCCACCCACATGCTCGCCTTCGAAGGGGACAGTGAGGTGGTGTGGTTCGAGGGCAACTACCAGGACTACGAGGCCGATCGCCGCCGCCGCCTGGGCGCCGAGGCCAACCAGCCGCATCGCATCCGCTACAAGAAGCTGATTCACTAACCCGCGTAAGCGGAAATACAACCTGGGGGCTGCTAACCTTGAGCATGGTCCCCCAGGAGGAGCTCGATCGGGCTTTGGCCCGCTGGAAGGCACGCATCCACGGTCACGAGCTGCCCGCGCCGGTGGTCCGGCCGCAACCGGTGGTGACCGTCAGCCCGCCCCCGGATGAGTCCACGCAGGTGGTGATGAACCCGTACCAGGGCGGCGAGTCCGGCAACGTCGTCGCCGAGGTGAACCTGGACGACGGCGACTTCGAGGACTACACGCAGCCGGCCCGCTGACCCCGGTCAGAAGTAGAAGCGCACGCCGACGAAGGCCTCCAGATTGAGTCTGAGGGCCGGCAGCAGCAAGAGTGCGGGTGCCAGCTCCACGAACGCCTCGAGGAAATCGGGCCGGTCGAAGGTGAAGTCCAGACCCACCGGCATCCGCGCGAACAGCAGCACCTGCTCGCTGTACCCGTAGAACTCGTCGAAGAAGGACAGGCGCGCGCCCGGCCCGATGTGCCAGTCCAGCCGGAAACGCTCGCGCGCCAGCACGTCCTCCCACAAGTAGTCGCCGTTGAGACTGAGGTAGCCCCGCCCGCAGGACTCCCCCGGCGCGCAGTTCCGGCTCCGAAAGCGGGTGAAGGCCAGCCCGAAATCGATGGCGTTGATCGAGTTGAGGAAGTATTTGCCTACCAGGCTGGTCGGCTCTCCGATTGCAAAGCCCAGCCCCAGCCGGCGGGCGCTCCCCACCTCGGTGGCGTACGCCTCGCCGATACCAGTCGTGAGCACGATACAGAAAATTGCAACGAGGGCAGGGCGTTTCATGGCGCGTATAGTACGACCCGTCGGGGCGCCTCCGGCAATTTTCTGGCTCGTTGTCATGGCCAACCTCGCTGGCACCCTGGCGCTGGGTTGCGGCCAGACCAGCGACGGCGACGGCAGCAAACCGCCGGTGAAGGTCAAGCCGCGCGCGCCGCTGGCGCCCGACCCCGACGCCCTGCCGGTGGCGCGCAACCTTCCGCCGCGGCGACGCGCGATCCAGGTCGTGCACGGGGAGGAGCGGGTGGTGGACGCGGACCTGGCTCGCGAGCGCGGCCTCACCATCGTGGATCTCACGGATGGATGGGCCCCGGTGATCTTCGCCGACGGGACCGGTGCGGGCGGCAAGATCTTGCCCAACCACTACCGCCCGATCTTCACCGGCCTGGCCAGCGACCGCAGCGACGGCGACGGACAGCCGCTGCGTCCCGGACAGAAGAATTACCTCGAGCTCTACGGCATCCCGCCGTCGCTGTCGGTGTTGTACCAGCGCTTCTCCGCCGACGGTGACCGCCCCTGCATGGCCACCATCGATCGCGCCAGGTTGCTGGCCGTCGACTCGGTGACGGTGTGGGGCTCGACCACCGAGAAGAAAGAGCTGACCCGCGCTCGTACACGATTCGAAAAACTGGAGGCGGCTCGTAACGCGAAGGCGCTTGCCACCCTGGAGCAACTGGCCACTGCCGAGCCGCCTTTGGCCCGGGAGGTCGCCGCTCATCGCCGCTTCGAGGCCGAGCGGGCCGCCTTCGCCGAGGCGGAGAAGCGGCTGGCCTGCGACGGGCTGATGGATCCCGCTCGCCACGCCGCGGGCGTTTACGACACCGCCATGCGCTTCGCGATGCTGGCCTTCCAGCAGAAGAACGTGGTGATGGCCCAGGGCGATATCACCCGCTCGACCCTGGAGGCGATGGCCCGGACGCCGCTGGAGAACGACTTCCTGGCGCTGCGCCGGGTGCTGACCGAACGGGCCTCCCACGCGGGCGGGCTGATCGAAGATGGCTCTATCCAGCCGGCACCGACGTTTCTGGGCCCTGCTGGACAAAGATTGGCAGTCCCGAACCTCGTCGGCGACGCGACCACCGCGGTGCTGGCGCGGCTGGGCCTCGACAGCGCCGACGACGCGCTGGAGTTTTTTCGCCGCAGGAAAGCGGAAGATTTCGCCTGGCTGAAGGTGGCCGTCCGCTTCCCGCCGCTGCCGCCGTATTACGGACCGAAGATGGACCTGACGGCGGAGATCGACCGGGGCACCGTCTGGTACGACTTTCCCTTCGATTCTCGCGGCCAGCGCGTTCCCCAGCCGCGCACGCGCTATCCCTCGTTCACCTTGTACGTGAACTGGCAAGGCGAACGGGTGCCGCTCACCCGCTGGCGCACCACCATCGGCGGCTGGCGGTCCGAGCTGGCTTCCGACGGGCAGGAGTACCTGCGCTACAAGGATTCGGACGTGGGCCGGCGCGTGTGGAAACACATCGTGGCCTGTCTCTTATACACATCTGACGC
>JBKPRZ010000044.1:0-8752 GCA_046734815.1 Myxococcota bacterium
CCCCCCAGCCGCACCGAGCTCGAGGAGGTGCTGCTGCGCTGCCAGGGCAACGTCGCCGAGACCGCCCGTTGCCTGGGCCGCAACACCGCCTCGGTCTGGCGCTGGCTCAAGGGCTACGAGCTGGATCCGGCCCGCTTCCGCACGCCGCGTCCCGCTCCGCCGGTGTGACCGCGCCCGGCTCATTTCAGTCGTCCTTGCCGGTGTGGGTGGGCCACAGCGACACGCGCTTGAAGAAGGCGCGGGCCGCACACTTGCCCTGACCGAGCCCCGCCTCGCTGCCCGAGGGGAAGTGGTGCCCGGTGTAAAGGCGCGACACCGCCGCTTCGGCGGCGGCCGCCCGGAAGCTGTCGAACGGCCGCGTCCCCAGGGTGGCGGCGTGGGTCTGGTCGACGAAGGTCCGGGTCCCGAACAGCACTGTCAGCGCCTCGGCGGCGGCGCCGGCCGAGCAGGCGTGGCCGGAGGTGTGCTGCGGGTGCTGCGGCGAGGGCAGCAGCGGCAGCCAGGCCGGGTCGATCACCCGGCGGATGTACGTCTCGGGGCGCAGGTGGGCGAAGGTGTACTTCGCGTTCCAGCACGACACGAACGCGTCGGCCTGGGTCACGCCCACGGTGACGAACGCCTCGACCGTGCGGGCCAGCGACGCGCCCGCCACCATCTGCCGGGCGATGGCGATCCAGTGGCCAGGCGTCCCGGCGGTGCCGTTGCCGTCGGCCCAGAAGCGGGCGATGAAGCTCTGGTCGGGGTTCAGGCCGTTGACGGTGTCGTGCACCAGCTGCGCCTCGCTGTACAGCTTCGACCCGGGCTGCTCGGAGTAGGCGGGCGGCCCCTCGGGCAGGCAGCTGTTCGAATGGGCCATCGCGCCGGGGCGGGTCTCGCCGAAGTGCGGCTCGGACGGCCGCAGGTTGGCGGCGGCGCCGCCGGTCGGCTGCCAGTACTGCGGACCCACCGGCGCGGTGTAGGGCAGGTCCCGGTTGGCGACGAAGCCGTCGGCGCGCATCCAGTCGATCAGCTGGCGCCCCAGCCGCTCGCCGAAGGCGATCGAGTGCCGGCGGTCCTTCTCGCGGACGCCGGCGGCGGCGCGGGCAGCCAGGCGCTGCTCCATCAGCGCGTTCACGGTGGTCACCGCGCGCGGGCGCGCCGCCAGCAGGTCGGCGGCCAGCAGCCCGGTGGCGCGGGCCATCACCGACGGCCAGTCCAGCCGGCGGTGGCCGCAACCCGGCCCCTTCAGCCGTGGCAGCCCGTTCAGCTGCCCACCCAGCGAGCGCGCGCCGGGGATGCCGCGCACGGCCGACTCGTACAGGGCCACGCTGGTGGCGCCGTACAGGCGCGAGGCCTCGGGCGCGCCGATGTTCTCGGTGGCCACCACCTGCATGATGCCGTCCATCCAGGCCAGCGCCTCGGTGTCGGGGAGATCCAGCGCGTCGGGCAGCCGCCGGCTCCGCAGCTCGGCGCTGGCCACCTCGACGTCGGCGGCCTCGTCGTCGCCCAGGTCCTCGGCCTGCAAGGCGGGGTCGTCGTCGGTCTGGCCGTCGAGGATCTGACCGGTGGACATGTCGCACCCGAGCGCCAGCGCGGCCAGCGCGCCCAGCAGCCAGCTCCGGCGCGACGACGAAGGAGCGAAACGAACGTCGAACGATTCCTGATTTGCTTTCACGTTTGCGTCCCTGACCTTTCTCGCCCCGGGCATCCAGCAACCCCTTCGCCAGGCCGCAGGCGGTCAGCGCCAGCGCGCAAGTGCCCGCAATCTCTCGATCGCTGTGCGCGCGCGGCCGACACAGCCCCGCACGCGCGCACCGGATCGGCATCTCAAAACCCCTCTGCCGGCGAACCGTCGTGATCTCGCGGCTGTGCCCGGTCCGCCGCCGCGCCGGCGGGCGTGTGGTGGCGGTGTCGCCCGATGCGGGTGTCAGCAGATCCGCGGACTTGCGCGCGCGCGGCAGAGACGGAATTTGAGACGGTGCAACCGCCGCCACCGCGGCCGCGCGATGCCCGACCGCAGGGGTTCAAGTCCTCGCAAAGCTTGGCCGAATGAGTCGGTATGGATCGCAGGTCCGCTGCGGTCAGCGTGTGTCTGGTGGCCGCGCTGGCCCTGGGACACCGGGCGCGCGCGGCCGAATCGACCGCCGGGGCCGCCCGTCCGCCCGACCCCATCGAGCAGGCGCGCGGCTGGGCGGTCAGCGGCCGCCGGGCCGACGCCATCCGCGTGCTGCGCGAGCGGCTGGCCAGCCACCCCGGTGACGGCGACGCCCGCCTGCTGCTGGGGATCTACCTGTCCTGGGAGGGGCAGGCCCATTACGACGAGTCGCGCGCCTGCTTGCGGACGGTGCTGGCGCGCAACCCGGGCCATGGCGATGCGTTGCCGGCGCTGATGAACATCGAGCTGTGGGACGGCCACCCCGAGCGGGCCGAGGCTCTGGGCCGCGCCGCCACCACCGCACAGGCGCAGGTGATCCCCGCGCTGTTCGTGGCACAGGCCCGCGCCCTGGCGGCCATGAACCGGGTGCACGACGCGCGGCCGCTGGTGGACCGCGTGCTGGCGGTGGATCCCGCCGACGAGGGCGCGCTGGCCCTCAAGCGCCGCCTGGACGAGCGCACCCACGTTTTCGAGCTGAGCACGGGCCTTTACACCGACTGGTTCGATGACGGCACCCGGCCCTGGCGCGAGCACACCCTGTTGCTCGAGCGCGAGACGCCGTATGGCTCGGTCACCGCCCGCGTCAGCCGGGCCTACCGCTTCGACAAGTCCGACAATCTGTTCGAGCTCGAGGCCTACCCGCGCCTGCGCAGCGGCACCTACGCCTTCGTCAACGTGGGCGCAGCTCACCACCGCACCCTCTACGCAAAGCTGCGCCTGCTCGGCGACATCTATCAGACCCTGGGGCTCGGCTTCGAGGCGGCGCTGGGCGTGCGCCATCTGCGCTTCACCGAACCGGTGAACGTCTACGTGGGGGCGCTGAGCAAATACTGGGGCTCCTGGCTGTTCACCGCCCGCACCTTCGTCGCTCCCCGCGACCATGACGTGTCGGTGTCGACCCACGCCAGCGCCCGCCGCTACTTCGGCGGCGAGGGGACCAGCTACCTGGGTCTGCGCTACGCCCGCGGCCTGTCGCGCGAGATCCGGACCGCCGGCGACGCCGACCTGCTCGATTCGAACACCCTGGCGCTGGACGCCGTGATCTGGCTGGGCCAGCGGGTGGAGCTGACCGCCTCCTTCACCGCCAGCCTCAGCGAACGGATCAACCGCGCCGACCTCCAGCAATATTCGACCGGCACCTCGCTGGGCTGGGCCTTCTAGGAGCACCAGTGGCCGACACACCCCGCTCCGCTCCACCGCTGGCCCGGCTGCTCCCCGCCGCCGCGGTGCTGGGGGTGTTCTACCTGGGCCTGTTCCGCTACCCGCCACCCAGCGCCAGCCAGAGCTCGTCGCTGACCCAGAACGCGCGCCAGGCGGTCGAGCAGGCCTGGGGCTACATGCGCGACAAGCGCTACCGCGAGGCGCTCAAGGTCTTCCGCGAGCTGCACGCCATGTTCCCCACCAACCACACCTATGCCTCCAGCCTGGCCGAGGTCTACCGCGCGCTGGGCAACCCCGAGCGCGAGGCATCGGCCTGGGAGGCCTACCTCGAGTTCGCGCCCCTGCCGATCGAGGCCTGCCCCCACTGGCCGCGCGCGCTGGAGCAAGCCCACAAGACCAAGGAGGCCTTCGCCGCCTACCAGCGCTGCTACGAGTTCGACACCGAGGACCCGGACGGCATCTTCTTTTACGCCCACGCCCTCGAGCGGTCGGGTCAGTCCGCTCGCGCCCGCGAGCTGTACGAACGCGGCCACAGCATCGACCCCCGCTACCTGGACATCGCCCTCGGTCTGGCGCGCATGCAGATGCGCGTGGGCAAGTTCGCCGACGCGCTGGCCCTGGTCGAACCGGTGCTGCTGCGCTCGCCGAACAACAGCGACGCCCTGCTGGCCGGTGGTCTGGCCGCCCTGCGCTGCAACCAGCTGGACAAGGCGCAGGCCTGGCTGTCGCGGGGCCAGGCCCGCAAGCCCGACTCGGCCGACTTCCCGCTGGCGCTGGGTCTGCTGGCCGAGAGACAGGGCCGCGCCCGCGAAGCGGCCGACTGGCTGGAGCGCGCCCTGCGCCTGAACCCCGACAGCGAGGACGCCGTCAGCGCCCTTCACCGCGTGAAGAAGAAGATCTGACGTGTCCGCCGCTCCCGCTGCCTCCCGCCCCTCCGCCCCCGCCGATCGTCCACCGGCGTCGCCGGCCAGCGCACCGCCGGCCCGCGCCGCCGCCACCGCCCTCTCGTTCGCCGCCCGCTTGCTGTTCTCCGTCTTCTGCTTCCTGTCCGCGGCCCTGACGGTGATGGCGGTCATCCCCTTCACGTACGTCCAGGTGGTCCAGCTGCGCCTTCTGCCCGGGCAGGGCGCGTTCATGGACCATCACCGCATCCTCTATTTCCTGGCCGCCGGCGCGGGCGCCTTCAGCCTGCGCGACGACCTGCGTGACCCGCGCCTGCGCCGGGGTGTGTGGGTGGCCCTGGGTGTGCTGGGCGCGGTGGGGTTGCTGCTGCTGGTGTACCCGGTGATCCAGCACCTGCGCGGCGACGACTGGACCTTGATCTGGGTGGCGATGTTCCTGGCCTTGCCCGGCCTGATGGTGTGGATGGACGTGCGCGCCGCCCGTCTGCACCTGCGCTGGGCCGGCTCGAGCGCGTCGGCGGAGGCCGCCCCGACCGCGTCGGCGGAGGACGATGCGCGTCTGTTCGGCGCGGCCTGGTCGAGCGCGCTGTTCGTGTGGGCCACCTATTCCGGGGCCTTCGCCCTGCGCTTCGTGATGGGGTTCGGCGGTGAGCGCGTGTTGCCGCCCGACCAGATGTTGATGGCCGCCCTGGTCAGCCTCAGCGTGCACGCAACCCTGTACCTGGGCGTCTTCACCGCGATCTGCGTGCTGCGCGCGCTGTCCGGTTTCGCGACCGCCCGCGCGCGCACCGAGTTCTGGCTGTTCGCAGCCGCCTCGGTGGCGCCGGTCTCCCTCGTGGTCAAGGGGCTGATCCTCGGCGCGGTGTCGTTCACCGGCGCCAAGAGCGCGCTGATCGCCGTCGCTTTCTCCGCCACCGGGGTGGCCACCCTGGCCGGCGTGTCCTTGCGCCTGCCCGCAGCAGCGGGCGGCGAGCCGATCGCCAGCGGGGTCGAGCGGTTCCTGCGTCCGCTGGCTCTGGTCCGCCGGCCGGCCCGGCTGGCGCGGGTGATGGCCTGCCTGCTGCTGTCGGTCGGCGGCGTCACCGCGGTGGTGCTGGCCAGCCGCATGGACTGGAACTACCTGGTGCAGACCCTGGCGGTGCTGCCGGTCTGGGTGATCGCGTTTGCCACCCTGTACCTCTCGGCGCCGCGCCGGCCCGCCACCGCCTCGCGGGCCCTGTACCTGCTGGCGGCAGCGCTGTCGGTGGTGGTCTATCAGGGCGTCGAGCGCATCCGGATCAAGCTGCAGCCGCGGCTGCTGGACGCGGGCCTGGACCTGGGCCAGGTGGTCGATCGTTACGCCGGCCGGGAGATCTCGTACCGCACCCTGCGCGAGGCCTTGCACGGCGCTCCCGACAGCCAGGAGGACGCGCGCTTTTACAGCCTGCTGCAGAAGAACAGCAACCTGGCCCGCCAGATCAAGGTGAACCCGGTGGAGGTGGAGCTCGCGCCGGGCATGAAACCGACCACCGGGTTCAAGCCCAACATCTTCGTCTTCGTGATCGACAGCCTCCGGCGCGACTACGTCGGCGCCTACAACCCGCAGGTCACCTTCACCCCGGAGATGGCCGCCTTCGCCCGCGACAGCCTGGTCTTTTCCAGCACCTTCACCCCCTACGGCGGCACCGGGCTGTCCGAGCCGTCGATCTGGGCGGGCGGGCGTATCCCCCACAAGCTGTACATCTCGCCCTTTCACGCCATGAACAGCCTGCAGAAGCTGATCGAGCGCGAGGGGTACCGGGCCTGGGTCAGCGTCGACCTGATCCTGGCGACGGCGGTGACCCCCTGGCCCGAGCTGGAGGAGCTGGACAAGAACGTCGCCAACAAGGATTACGACCTGTGCCGCACCCTGGAGGAGGTGAAGGGGCGCCTGGACAACCGCCCCAAGGATCGCCCGCTGTTCGTCTACACCCAGCCGCAGAACATCCACATCTCGAACATCGCCCGCCAGGGCAGCCAGGCCATCGACGGCCAGGCCTACCCGGGCTTTTACGCCCCCTACGCCTCGCGCGTGCGCCGGATGGACCGCTGCTTCGGCGCTTTCATCGCCGAGCTCAAGCGCCGCGACATGTACGACTCGAGCGTGGTGGTGCTGACCGCCGACCACGGCGATTCGCTGGGCGAAGCCGGCCGCTGGGGCCACGCCTACACAGTCTTCCCCGAGATCCTGCGGGTGCCGCTGATCGTGCACGTGCCCCGCCCGCTGCTGGAGGGCCGCGCCATCGATCCCGATCGCCACGCCTTCCAGATGGACATCACCCCGACCCTCTACGATCTGCTGGGCCACCCGCCCACGCCGCCCAGCGAGGCCTTCGGCCGCTCCCTGCTCCCCCGCGCCGGCGCCCCCGTGGTCCCCGAGCGCCCCTGGCACGTGGTCACCTCCAGCTACGGCCCGGTCTGGGGCGTGCTGGGTCCCAAGGGCCGCTGGCTGTACATCGCCGACGCGGTGAACTTCCGCGACTACTACTTCGATCTGGTCAAGGACCCTCTGGGCGACCACAACCTGGTCGACCCCGCCCTGCGCGCCGAGAATGTCCCCCGCATCCGCCAGGTGATGAAACGCATCCACGACACCTGGAAGATGCCCGTCTTCGAGTAGGGCCCGCCAGGACTGGCGGATTCGGTCAGCTGCTCGAAGGTGGTGCCGATGCCGACCTGGCCGCTCGGGAAGACGTTGCGGAGCCTGTCGCCCCCGCAACGAGAATCATGACAGTCCTTGACGTGTTGCCGAGACGCACTGTCTGCACATGTTCGTGCCTTGTCGATGACGGCTCGATCGGTAGTCGAGGCCGTGTCCGCCGCCCGGATATTCCGCGTTGTTGTTTTCCGGAAACGAGCGACCATGTACCAGCGCTGGCAGGCGCAATCGCGAAAGGGGGCGTTTCCACGATGGCAACGGCTGGGAAGTTGGATCTCGCGGGCGATGGGTTCTTCGTTCTGGTGGACCTGCTGGAGGCCGCGCGTAGCGGACTGCCGGAAGAGGTGCCTTCTGCGCTGGACGTCGGGTTCAGCGAGGTTGCGCGTGCCTACCGCAAGGCGGACCCGGATCTGCGCCAGAAGATTCGCGACCAGATTCCCACGGAGTACTGGCTGCCCTTGTTGCAACTGGCCGATCGCTGCGCCGAGTGGGCGCTGGTCGATAAGGACACCAAGCACCTCGAGGATGGGCTGACCGCCTATTGCCTGGAAGACTTTCGCTTCGACGCCCAGGAAAATCTCGCCCATCTCAGCCAGCTGTGGCACGCCGGCAAAGCCCTGCACGCCGACACCAGGGGACTGTTCAGCCAGGTGGGTCAACTGGGTTCTCGACGGGGATTGCAGGAGCTGAGCGATTTCTCGGTGCGCCCCGAGGAGGCCAAGTCGCCGTGGAGCATGGGCCTGGAGGCGTACCAGCAGGCCGGCCATACCCGCTTTCGCCCCCGCAACAGATGAGCGAGTCGCATCGATGGGCGCACGCCCTGGCGCCGCCATGACTGGCTCATTCGGCGTATCCGGATCTAGCGCTCAGCGACGCTGGCCGCGGGGGGGCAGGGCCTGGCGCAGGCGGCGGACCGCGATCTCCAGCTCGCGCTCGTCGCATCCGGCGAAGCCCAGGCGCAGGTAGGGCAGGGGCCGCTCGTCGAAGGCCAGCGAGGTGCCGCTCTGGAACAGGACCCCGGTCGCAGCCGCGCGCCGGTGCCAGAGGTCGGCGTCGATGTCCGGCGCCGCCCGCGCCCAGATCGCCATCCCGCCCTGAGGCACCGGCACCCTGAGCGCGCCCCCCAGGTGGCGGGCGAGGGCCGCGCAGAAGGCATCGCGCCGGCGGTGGTAGACGCGGCGGGCGCGACGGGCGTGCCGCTCCACCTCGCCGTCCTCCAGCAGGTCGGCGACCGCCGCCTCGATCAGCGGGTTGCCCTGGCGATCCAGCACCCGCCGCTCGTCGCCCAGCCGCTGCAAGACATTGCGCGCGGCCACCACGAACCCGATGCGCAGCCCGGGCGCCAGGATCTTGGCCAGGCTGCCCACGTAGGCCACGTGGCCACCGGGATCGTCGCTGGCCAGGGGCAGCAGGGGCCGGCCGTCGTAGTGGAACTCGTGGTCGTAGTCGTCCTCGATGATCGCCAGCCCGCGCCGGCGGGCCAGGGCCAGCAGGTCCGTGCGCCGCCGCGGCGACAGGGTGACGGTGGTCGGATACTGGTGCTGCGGGGTCACGTAGACCGCGCGCAGGCGGCGGCCGGGACTGTCGACCGCCCGATCCAGGGCGGCCACGTCGAGACCTTCGTCGTCGACCGGGACCGGCACCAGGCTGGCGCCCGCGCGCTCGAACGCGCCCCAGGCCGGGCGATAGCCGATCGCCTCGACAGCGATGCGATCCCCCGGCTGCACCAGCACGCGGGCCAGCAGGTACAGCGCCATCTGGCTGCCCTGGGTGACGAACACATCGTCCGCGGTGACGGCCAGCCCGCGGGTGGCCGACAACATGCGCGCCAGCTGTTCGCGCAGCCCCGGATGACCGGCGGCCTGGTCGGTGTAGGTC
>JBKPRZ010000045.1:0-2702 GCA_046734815.1 Myxococcota bacterium
ATACCCCGCCGCCGCCCACCGCTCCCCCGAAGCCCACGCCGGCGCCCGCGACCGTCGCGGTCCCCACCGGGACCCCTTCGACGGCCCCCTCCGGGCGACCGTCCTCCCGCGAGACCGTCCGCCGATCGCCCGCTTCCGCCCCCCGCCGGCGGCTGCCCCCGCCGGCCGCGATCCCCGAAGCCCGCCCGCCCGCACCGGCCGCCGCGGATGGCACCACCCGGACCAAGCGCGGCCCGGTGGTGACGGACCCCGACCTGTGAAGCCCGCGGCCTACAGCCCGTGCTTGGCCACCAGCCGGTACAGGTAGGTGCGGTTGAGCCCCGCCGCCTCCGCGGCGGCCGAGATGTTGCGGTCGTGGCGCTCTAGCAGGCCCTTGACGTAGTCGCGCTCGATGGCCAGCAGCGCCCGCTCGCGCACTTCCTTGTACGGCAAGGTCAGCAGCCCGGCGGGCAGGCGCAACTCCGCTTCGGCCGCCTCCGCGCCGCCGGGCGCGCTGAGAGCCAGCGCCTCCTTGGGCCCCAGGGCCAGCGCGCGCTCGACGAAGTTGCGTAGCTCGCGCACGTTGCCCAGCCACGGGCGGGCGGTCAGCTCCCGCACCATCTGGGGCGAGACCGCCGACAGCGACTCCTTGGGCAAGAAGTGCTGCACGAGCGCCAGGATGTCGGCGGGCCGCTCGCGCAGCGGCGGGATGGTCACCGGCAGCACCGCCAGCCGGAAGTAAAGGTCCTCGCGGAAGGCGCGCGTGTTGACCATCGTGCGCAGGTCCCGGTTGGTCGCCGACAGGAAACGCACGTTGACCGGCCGGTGCGCGGTCTCGCCCACCCGGCGCACCGTCCGCGACTCCAGCACGCGCAGCAGCTTGGGCTGCATGTTCAGGGGCACCTCGCCCACCTCGTCCAGGAACACCGTCCCGCCATCGGCCGCCTCGATGGCCCCCGCCCGGGCCTCCACCGCCCCGGTGAACGCGCCCCGGGTGTGCCCGAACAGCTCGGCCTCCAGCAGGTTCTCGGGCAGCGCCCCGCAGTCGATGATCACGAACGGCTCACCGGCGCGCGGCGAGGCCTCGTGGATCGCCCGCGCCGCCACCTCCTTGCCGGTGCCGGTCTCGCCCTGGATCAGCACGGTCGCCTCCGACCGGGCCACCCGGGCCAGCCGCGCGAACAGCTCGCGGATCGGCACGCTGGTGCCGACCATGGGCCCGAAGCGCGCGTCGGGCCAGATCTCCACCGGCGTGGCCTCGGGCGCGTAGCTCACCCGGATGTCGATCGAGCCCACGTGCAGCTGGCCTCCCTCGGGGATGCAGGCCCGGCTCACCCGTACGCCCTGCACGAAGGTCCCGTTGCGGCTCTCCAGGTCGCGCACCCACAGGCCGCTGTCCAGCAGCTCCAGCTCGGCGTGCAGCCGCGACACCGCCGGATCGTCCACCACCAGGTCCACCCCATCGGCCCCGCCCAGCACCACCGTCTCGGCGACCTCGCGGCTGTGCCGCCCGCGCGCGTCGGTCCAGCTGAGGATCGGTTTGCGGCTAAGCCGGCCCCCCTCGTACCCCGATGCTTCCCCCTGCGACGCGGTCTCGTGAAAGCGGCTCATCGAGCCGCCTATGGTAGCCGACCGGCGCGCCGCAGGCCGCCCGGATCACAGCCTGATCCGGCGCAGCAGCACCGAGCTGTCCGGGGGCGGCACCCATGTCACCACGTAGACCCGATCGCCGAGGCGGACCAGCGGGCCCGCGCACTGACCGCTCCGCGAGGCGATGATCTTCGCGTCGCCCCCCGCTTTGGGGCGCCGCCAGACCTGGGCCTCGACGCAGCCGTTGCCCGGCACGTTGACCGACCAGTAGAGGTGCGAATCGCTCTGAGTCGCCGACCACAGCTCGGGCCCCTGTTCGTGCCACAGGCTCTCCGGCTGTCCGCCGCCCAGCGGGACGCGCAACAGCTCGTCGGCCGTCCAGGCGTAGACGTGTGTCCCGTCGACCTGAAGATCCAGGAACAGGTTGTCCGGCCGCCGCACCAGGATGTCCACCTTGTCGAGATCGCTGAGCGACAGCCGCCCCAGGAACGTCTCCCGGGCGCTGCCGTCGTCGGTGGCGCCGATGAAATACACGGCGTCGGCGGTGACCACGAACTTCTTCATGGTCTGGTTGGTGAGCGTCTCGCGCTGATCGCTGCCCAGGGCGCGCCTGTGCAAGCTGGTGGTCTTGTAATAGATGAAGCTTTCCCGCCTCTGAACGTCGGTGCAGGGACCGGTGTCCAGCGGCGGGTTGTCGCCGTAGACGATCTCGCCGCTGATCATGCCCAGACTGCACCAGACCAGGTTGTCCATCGCATCGGCGTCCAGCGCGTAGGTGGCGCCTTCGTTGCGCGCGCCCTCGTGCACAGTGGTCAGGACCGTGTTCTGCGGGCTCTGGATGTCGAAGCGCAGGATGCTGGACGAGGCGCCGTTCAGGGCCAGGAACAGCGAACGTGTTCCCGCCGCCATGTCACCGACCAGGGTCGAGACCGGCGTATCGACCCGGCGGATGGTCCCGTCCTCGCAGTTCGGGCTCGCGCAGAGACAGGCGCCGGCGCTGCAGACATCCGTCGCCGCGCAGGTCTGCCCGTCCACCCAGCGCCCCTGGGCGTTGCAGGTGCGCACCTGCCGGTTGTTGGCGCTGCATCCGACGGCGTTGGGGGTGCATTCGGGGACCATCGCGTCCGGCGCGG
>JBKPRZ010000046.1:0-9739 GCA_046734815.1 Myxococcota bacterium
GTTCGAGGTCGGCGTGGTCACCCCGCGCACGGCGGTGCGCCCCACCATCGGCGCCATCCTGGCGGGCTTGCCTGTGGGTGCGGCGGTGGGCGCGATCGTGGCCTGGCTCTGCCGGGCGCTGCTGCCCGCCCGCCACAAACGTTAATTCTCGGGGCGCGGGTCGCGTTCGCCCCACATCTCCAGCTTGCGGTACAGGGTCTTGCGATCGATGCCCAGCACCCGGGCCGCGTCCGAGCGCCGGCCCCCCACCGCCTCCAGCACCCGCAAGATGTAGCGGCGCTCGACCTCTTCCAGCCGCACCAGCTCGGTCGGGTCGGAGGCCTCGGGCAACACCTGGCTGCGCTGGTAACGCCGGATCTTCTCCGGCAGATCGTCGACCGAGATCTCCTCGAACCGGGTCAGCGCCACCGCTCGCTCCATCGCGTTCTGCAGCTCGCGCACGTTGCCCGGCCAGGTGTAGGCCAGCAGCTTCTCCGCCGCCGCCGCCGAGATGCCCTTGACCGGCTTGCCGTTCTTGCCCGAGGTGGCCGCGAAGCGCTCGAGGAAGTGCTGGGCCAAAAGCAAGATGTCGTTGCCGCGCACCCGCAGCGCCGGCACCGCGATCTGCACCACGTTCAGGCGGAAATACAGGTCCTCGCGGAAGCGGCGCTGCTCGATGGCGCTCTCCAAATCGCGGTTGGTGGCGCTGACCAGCCGCACGTCGATGGGCGTCTCGCTCTCGGCACCGATGGCCCGCACCTTCCGTTCTTGCAGCGCCCGCAGCAACTTGGCCTGCAACGACAGCGGCAGCTCCCCGATCTCGTCGAGGAACAGGGTCCCGCCGTTGGCCTGCACGAACAGACCGACCCGGGGCGCCTTGGCGTCGGTGAAGGCGCCCTTGGTGTGGCCGAACAGCTCGCTCTCCAGCAGCGGCTCGGGCAGGGCGGCGCAGTTGATGGCCACGAAGGGCCCCCGCCGACGTCGCGAGGTGGCGTGCAGGGCGGTGGCCACCAGCTCCTTGCCGCTGCCGCTCTCCCCGGTGATCAGCACCGAGGCGTCCGAGTCGGCCAGGCGCGAGATCAGCTCGCGCACCGGCCGCAGGGCCGCGCTCTCGCCGATCAGGTCGGGCAGGGGGCGGGCCCGGTCGATCTGCTCGCGCAGCCGCCGGACCTCCTGGCGCAGGGCCCGGTGCTGGGCGGCGCGGTCCAGCGCCACCACCAGGGTCTTGGTGTCGAACGGCTTGGTGACGAAGTCGTAGGCCCCCGCGCGGATCGCCTCCACCGCCGCCTCCAGGCTGCCGAAGGCGGTGATGACGATGACCGGGATGTCGGGGCGGTTGGCCACGATGCGGTGGCACAGCTCCAGCCCGTTCATCCCCTTCATGTGCAGGTCGGTGACCACCACGTCGAAGTCCTCGCTGTCCAGCAAGGCCAGGGCGGCGTCGCCCGACGTGCGGGCCAGCGCCTGATACCCCTTCTTCGGCAGCGATTCGACCAGGACGTCGTTCATCGCCGGGTCGTCATCGACCAGCAACACCCTGCCCGACATGCCTTGAAACTTACCCGGCGGGCAAGAAAACGTCGAAGCGGGCACCGGCTCCCGGGAGGTTGGAGACCTCGATCCACCCGCCGTGGTCGCGGGTGATTCCCCAGATGACTGACAGGCCCAGCCCCGTGCCCTCGCCGGTCTGCTTGGTGGTGAAGAACGGCTCGAAGATGCGCGGCAACACCTCGGGCGGGATGCCGGGGCCCTGGTCCTCGACCCGCAGCCGGGCGTAACGCCCCGAGGCGGCGGTGACCCCCGCCGGCGGCGAGGCCTCGGTGGTGTCGGCGCTGACCTTCACCTCGCCGGGGCGGTCCATGGCCTGCAGCGCGTTCATCAGGATGTTCAGCAGCACCTGCTGCAGCGGCCCGCTCTCGCCCCGGGCCACGATTGGATCGGCGTCCTCCACCAGCACCCGCACCTGCCGCTTGTGCGCCAGCGGTTGCAGCAGCCCGGCCACCGATTTGGCCAGCGAGCGCAGCTCCACCGGTTCGGGGCGGGTCAGCTTGCCATCCCGTTCGCTGCGCGAAAAATCCAGCAGCTGGCGGATGATCCGGCTCATCCGTTCCACCTGCTCGGCGATGACCTTGGCCGAGCTGCTGGTGTTGCGGGGAAGCGCGCCGTCCTCTTCGATCATCCGCGCCCGCGCCAGCACCACGCCCAGCGGCGTGCCCAGCTCGTGGGCCAGCCCCGAGGCCAGGGTGCCGACCGAAGCCAGACGATCGGCGTGGCGCAGCTGCTCGAGCGCGCGCGAGCGCGCCTCCCCCTCCTGATCGGCCTTCTGGCGGGCGCTGGCCAGGTCGTCGCACATGCGGTCGATGTCGCGGGCCAGGTCCCCGATCTCGTCGCGCTGGCTGATGGCCAGGGCTCCGCTCAGATCGCCGTGCGCGATCCGACGCGTCTTCTCGCGCAGCAGCCGCACCGGTCGCCCCACCAGGAAGAAGGTGAAGCCCATGACGATCCCCGCCGCGGTTGCGCCCAGCGCCAGCGTCACCGCCCCCGAGCGCACGATGCTGGCGCGGATGAAGTCGCGTTCCTCGTTCGGGCGTTCGGAGATCTGAAGTCCACCCACCACCTTGCCATCGACGGTCACCGGAAACAGGTGCGTCCGCCAGTTGTCGTCGGGACTGGAGGGGCCCGCCCGACCCACCCAGCGCAGCGCCAGCCGCTCGCCGTCGCTGCCCTGACCGATCACCCGCTGGATCTCCGTCTCGCCGCCCCGCCGCCACGCCGCCGCCAGGGTGGGCTGCAGGACCCGCGCGACCGCCTCGTGGTCCCGCCGCATGTCGGTCTCGAACACCTGCACCTCGCGTCGCACGTGGGTCCAGCCGCTGATCGCGAGGATCAGCGCCAGGCTGACCACCAGAGCCACGATGAGCTTCCACGCCAGGCGCATGCCCGTGTCTTCCCCCAGGGTTCCTAGCTCAGCCGCGCTGCGAGGGGAAGGCGCCGTCATGTACGGGCCGGGGTGCAGCACGCTGTGTGCCAGGGACGGGGCGGCCCGGCGCCACCGCCCCGGGGGCGCTTTGGACGGGTCCGGGGAGAAATGCCCCACCCGTGACCGGATTTCCGAGTAATATTGATTATGAGAATGCTTATCAACTCGGAGCGGACGGGGGCCCGCGCCGCGTGAGGCGGTTGGTCGCATGCGTCGCGCTGGTGGCCGCCGCCGCCGGCTGCGCCGCCCGGCTGCCCCCGCCGACCGAGGCGGACGCCCTGCGGGCGTCGGTCCGCTGGCCCGGGACCACCGTGGCCGAGCTGGCCCGCGGGCGATCGCTCTACATCGATCATTGTTCCGGCTGCCACGCCCTGCACCGCCCCACCGAGCTCCCGCCTTCGGCCTGGCCGCGCATCGTGGGCGAGATGGAGGAACGGTCCCGCCTGGATCCGGTCACCGCCGCGGCGATGATCCGTTATCTGGTTGTCGCCGCCGGCGCCCCGGCGGCTGCTCCCGTCGCCGCCCGCCCGGAACGCTGAAGCGGCGGCGGCCGGCCGAGGGCGGTGATGTCCGGGCCGCAATGGATACGCCCAGGCGCGCCGGCGTCCGCGCGACACGCGCAGAGCTTTCGCAGGCGACTGCGGGCCACGACGGGCCACTACTACCCGACTGGCCCCTGTCCGAAACCGGGACGATCGGTTTTACAGCCCGTACCGGAAACAAGCAGGTGCTCGTCCGTCTTTCTTCACGTCGACCCGGGCGAGGGCGATCCGAATGGGCTCGGTCGACGTAAGGCGAAACGTCGGGATCTTCAACACTACCTGCTTGTACCTACTACCCGTAGGCGTAAGATTCTTCGGCCTTTCGGGGGGGCCGGCCGAATGTATCAGCTGATCATCGAAGATTCGGCGGGGGACGTCATCGTCGTACCTCTGCAACACGCACAGATCTCGGTCGGACGTCAAAAGGGGAACGTCGTCCGCCTGACTGATCAGAACGTCTCGCGACGACACGCCCGCCTGGTGCGCGAAGAGGGTCGTTATTTCATCGAGGACCTCTCCAGCTTCCTCGGCACCACGGTCAACGGGGCGCGGATCAGCGAGCGCACCGCGCTCTCCGAGGGCGACCAGGTCGTCATCGGCGAGTACCGCCTGACAATCGCCCGCGGCGACGCGGTGGCGGTCGAGCGGCGGCGGGCATCCCGACGCCTGCCCGTCGCGGCGCTGGCGGCGTGGGCGCGCAGCGCCGGCGCGCGTGCCGCCGCCCTGTTCGCGCGCTGGAAAGGATTCTGGACGGACCCCAATGCACCGGCGCTGGAGGCGCTGGGCTCGCTGGCTTCCTGGATCAAGGTGGCAGTCGCCGACGGCGCGCCCGCCTCGCTGCTGGGTCTGCCGATGGTCTCCGACGGCGGCCCGGGCGCGCCGCCCGTCCCGCCCGCCGGCGAGCCCCGTCCTACCGGCCGGATCAGCGGCAGCTTCAGCACCAGCGAACGCGCCTCGGTTCCCTCACCGCTGTCGCCCCCGCCACCGCTGTCGCTCCCGCCGCCGCCCATCGGCGCGAACGTGGGCCGGCAGATCCTGCGGCTGCGCGGCACTCTGATCCTGGGCGCGGTGGCGCTGGTGATGGTGATCGTGGGCGTGGTGTTCGCGCCTCCCCGCGACGGGCGCCAGGGCGGCCTCGCCTCGGCAGTGCGGAACGCCTTGCCCAAGGGCGCGCCGGGGGTGGAATCGGTCAGCTCGCTGATGGACCAGGCCCAGTCGGCCTTCAACCGCGGCCGCTGGGCGGACACGCTGCTGCTGCTGGCGCGCGTGTCGGCGATGTCGCCGGGGCTGGCGCAGGCCGAGAACCTGCGGCGCGCCACCCTGGCCGAACGCAAGCACCAGGCGTCGATCGAGGCGGCCGAACGCGCGCTGGACCTCGAGAACTACGGGCTGGTGCTCGAGCAGGTGGCCGCGGTCCCCGCGCAGAGCGCCTACCGCGATCGGGCCCAGGTGCTGGGCGCGGCCGCGCGCGCGAACCTGGTCGCCCAGCACCTGTCGACCGCCCAGAGCCGGCAGGCCGCGGGCGACTGCCGCGTGACGCAGAAGGAAGCCGAAGCGGCGCTGGCTCTCGAGCCGGACAACCCCACCGCCAAGGAGCTGATGGCCCGCTGTCCGCGCTCGCTGGCGCGGTCCTCGTCCTCGTCCGCGTCCTCGACATCGTCGTCGCGAGCGACGTCGCGCCCCAAGCGGCTGCTGGCGGTGTCGCGCGCGGCGCCCAAGACCGAGCCCCCGCCGGCCGAGCCGCGCCGGGCGCTGGTGGGCACCTCCGACGGCGTGTTGCCGCCGATCTTCTCCTCCCCCGTCGAGAAGAGCAGCCGTCGTCCGATCGAATCGAGCAACCCCTACGCGGGAGACCTGCGATGAAGACCCGGTGTCGCGCCCTGGCCCTCGGTTCGGTGGTGGTGGGCCTGACCCTGGCGCTGGCGCCCGCCGCCCGCGCCCAGAACGACCCGCCGGCCAAGGAGGCCTCCCGCCACTTCCAGCGGGGGGTCGATCTGTACAGCGAAGGCGACGTCCGTGGCGCGCTGGTCGAGTTCAAGCGGGCCTACGCGCTGCTGCCGCGCGCGACGGTGCTGTACAACATCGGTCAGGCGGAGTACCAGCTGCAGGAGTACGCCGCCTCGCTGAAGACCCTGGAGAAGTTCCTGGCCGAGACCGGGCCCAACGTGCCCCACCGGGCCGAGGTGCAGCAGGCGATCGAGATCCTGCGCGGCCGGGTGGGCAAGATCGCTGTGAACATCGACCGACCGGAATGTGACGTCACCGTCGACGAGCAGGCGGTGGGAAGCACGCCCCTGCCCGAACCGGTGCTGGTCTCGGTGGGCCGTCGCCGGGTGGTGGTCGCCTGCGCCGGCGCCGAGCCGGTCAAGCGCGACCTGGACGTGCCGGCCGGCGACACCGTCAGTCTCGAGCTGAAGCTGGGCGGCGGCGCGCCGGCGTCCGCGATGGCCGCTGGTTCCAGCCCCTCGGCGCCAGCGGCGACCGTCACCCGTCCGCTGACGCCCGCCCCCGCCCAGGCCGGGCCCAGCCGGGGTGCGGTGGCGGGCTGGATCGTGACCGCCGGGCTCGCAGCCGCGACCGCCAGCCTGTACGGGGCCGCCTTCCTCGAGTCGCGGCGGCTGGAGAAGCTGCGCACCAACTACCCGGTCACCTTCGCCCAGCTCAACGACAAGGCCCGCCTGACCTCCCGGCTGGCGCTGGCGGGGGACATCCTCGCGGTGAGCACCCTGGCGGCGGCGGGCGTTTCCGCTTACCTGCGCTCCGGCTCGCGCGAGCGTGCCGTGCAGGTCGATCTCGCCGGGCTCGGCCTCGGCCTCAGCGGGCATTTCTGACAGAAAGGAGCTTTGACGTGCATAGCCGCGACCCGGACCGGCTTTCCCTGCGGTCGACCGCCCTGTTCGCCCTCGTCGCCACCGCGGCGCTGGGCGGCTGCTCGGTGCTGGTGGACGACCGCAATATCCAGTGCCGAACCGACGACGATTGCGCCAAGTTCGGCAACCACCCCCTGTGCAGCCGCGGGATCTGCGTGCCCTCGGGGCTGGGCCCGCAGGACTGTTTCTTCGGTGACCCGCAGACGGCGCCCGAGTTCGCCAACGCCTGCACCACCGCCCGCTGCGTTCCCTTCGACAACTGCGGCAAGCTGAACAAGTGCCAGGTCGACCCGATGATCCGGCAGATGCTGGTGTCCCCTGCCGTCACCGGGAAGGTCAAGGCGCTGAGCACGCCTCAGCCCATGCCCACGATGAAGTGCGCCGACGCCGGCGCGAACGTCATCTACGTGACCGGATCGACCAACTTCCCGCCGTTGCTGCAGGCGGTGGCCCCCCTGCTGGCCAGCCGCAACCCGGCCTACACGGTGGTGTTCCAGCCGCAGAGCTCCTGCCTGGGCGCCGGCACGATGTTCGACCCGGACCGCACCAAGCGCCTGATCAAGGACATCGCCGGCAACTGGGCGTTCTTCTTCGATGACAAGGGGGGCAGGCACTACTGCTTCCTGCGTCCGGAGGGCGACGTCGTCGACGTGGGCGAGTCGGACGTCTTCTCCCGCACCTGTGGTTACGAGCCGATGCAGGGGGTGGCCGATTACCTCGGGCCCATCCTCTCGTTCACCTTCGTGGTACCGTCGATGTCCACCCAGACGGCGATCAGCGCCGAGGCGGCCCACCTGGTCTTCGGCGCCGGCGGGATGGTCGCACCCTGGACCGACCCCCACCTGTTCTTCGTGCGCGGCCCGACCACCGGTACGATCCAGCTGACCTCGCGCGCGATCGCCGTGCCCCCGGCGAGCTGGTGGGGCTTCGACTGGCTGTCCTCCGAGAACGTCAAGGAGTCGATGGAGGGCATCGATCCGATGTCGGCCGAGGGCGCCATCGGCGTTTTGTCCTCGGACTTCGCCGACCAGGCCCGGGGCAGCTTGAAGCAGCTCTACTTCCAGGCCGCCGGCCAGACCTGCGGCTACCTCACCGATTCGGGGCCGTCCAACTACGACAAGGCCAACGTGCGCGACGGCCACTACCCGATCTGGGGGCCGATCCACCTGTTCGCGCCCACCACCAACGGCGTGCCCTCGCCGGCGGCCGATGCGCTGGTCACCCGCTTCGCGGTGCCGAAGCTGGATCAGAAGCTGCTGGACGCCATCGTGTCCGGCGGGTACATCCCCCACTGCGCCATGCGGGTCAAGCGCGACCAGGAGATGGGCCCGGTGGTGGCGTACCAGCCCTCCTTCGGCTGCGGCTGCTACTACGACAGCCTGGTCAACGGGCGCTCGACCTGCACCCCGTGCAACGGCCCCGGCGACTGCCCCTCGAACCGTCCCGCCTGCAACTACGGCTTCTGCGAAACCCAGTGACCGCCGGTCAGGGCGCCGGGTAACCAGGGCAGCTGCCGCAGGCGGTGGCTTCCAGCAGGAGCGCGCGCCGGCCCAGCTCGTCGTCGCCGCCCTGCGGGTCGTGCAGGTAGCGGGAGACGCGGGCCGGGCCGGGCCGGCTGCCTTCGTAGTAGGCGCCGCCCGCGGCGGCCACGTGGGCGAAGGGCAGGTCGTCGGCGTCGCTGCGGCCGCCGTGGCAGCCGTTGCAGGTCGCGGCATTGAAGGCGTCCATCACGGCCGGCTCGACGCCGGGCGCTTGCCAGCGAAAGTCGGCTCGTTCCAGCAGCGCGCTGCCGGCCAGCATGTCCGGCGGCAGCCGGTTGTCGCCGTCCAGGATCGCCAGGCGGTTGTCGCGCAGCCAGGCGGCCAGCTCGGGCGTCCCGTCCAGCGACAGGCGTGGGGTGTGCGGCGGAGCGGTTGCCTCCAGCGAGACGCCGCCGCGCGCGCCCGCCAGCGGCACGAACTGCCGCAGCTCCCAGGGCAACCCCAGCGGCTGTCCCAGCGCCACCTCGTTGGTGCGCACGCTCTTCAGGCTGGCGCCGCGCAGGCCCTGCGCCACCAGCGCATCGAGGCGCGCGTTGAAGTCTGGACCGAACGGCAGTTGGCCGAGCGCCCGCCAGGCTCCGGCCCAGGTCCGGCGGTCCTGCCCCGGCGGCAAGGCCACCCGGTATTCGAAGATCACCGTGAAGGGCAGGGGCGCCATCGTTGCCGGTGACAGCGCCGTGTAGATGAAGCGCAGCTCGCCGCCGTCGCGTCCGCACGGGCCCGCCGCCTGGCCCAGGTCGGCGCGGTTGGCGATCGCCAGCAGCCGGAACGGGGCGCGGGCCAGGTCCAGGCGCCGGTCGCTGCAGCTGGTGCAGGTGGGTGTGCAGCCGTTGGCGGGGCTGAGGCGCAGCCAGGGACAGATCAGCTGGTCGTCGACGCTGGGGCGCGGAGTGACGACGGCGCGGGGAGCCTCCGGGATGCCGGGCGCGGTGGTCACGGTGTAACCCCAGCGCCACTGGCTCAGCCAGGTCCAGGCCAGATCGGCGGCGGCCGATCGGCCGGCCAGGTCGTCCAGGTGGCGCCGGAAGCTCCAGGGCGCGTCGGGCTGATCGCTGGCGGCCCGGCGGTCGCCCACCACGGTGGCGTCCACGATCAGCAGCTCCTTCCAGCGGTCGACGGTGGGGCCGGGGCAGGTCGGATCGGCGCCCGGCATGGCGCCGCGATCGGGTGAGGGTCCGCCGTCGGGCCGCCGGCCGGCTCTGGGCGGCTGTGCCGGGGGCGCGGGCCACGCGGGCGATGACGGATAGCCCGGGTCGGCTTGCGGCGGCCCGTAACCGGGCTCGGCGGGCGTGTCCGATGCGTAGATGTAGCAGCCGGCCACGAGCAGCGCGGGCAGCAGCAGGGCGGCCGGCGGCCGGGGTGCAGAGGAGGGCGGACGGATGGACATGATCGACTCCTTTCGCGGGTGGACGAGGACGCAGCTGCCGCATCACCCGCAGCGACGGGCGGCAGCGCAGGCGGAAACCGGGCAGGGGGTGGCGGCTAGGGAGGCGGCGCCAGCCGCCGGAGCAGCGCCCGCGCCTCCTCCTGTCGATACGGGCCGTATTCACCGTCGGCGAACGGCCGCAGGGCCAGCGCCGCTTCGTCGCGGCGGCCCAGGCGGTAGAGCGCAATGGCCCGGTTGTAGCGCGCCTCGGGAGCCAGCCGACCCGGACGATCCAGCGCCAGGTAGCGGTCCCAGGCGACCAGCGCGGCCGCGTAGTCGCGGCGGACGAAGTGCGCGCTGTGGGCCTCCCGATAAAGCTCGTCTTCGCCCGGCCGCTGGATGGGCGGCGCCGGTCCGCGTGCGGGCGCCAGCGCCACCCGCCGCGGCGGCCGGGCGGGGGG
>JBKPRZ010000047.1:0-25743 GCA_046734815.1 Myxococcota bacterium
CTCGCAGGCGGCGCCCCGGGCTGGGTCGGTGCGGGCGCGGGCTCCTGGTCGGGCGTGCACCCCGCGGTCGCGGCACCGATCAGAATCGAGAACAGCGGGGCCAGGCCGCGGAGGTCACCTCGGAAAGCGCGCATGGGAACAGAAGTGACCTGGCCGGCCCCAGGACCACCACCCGGCGTGACTCTGCCCACGCCCGCTCCGTGAAAGCTCGGAAAACGAGCCCGGTGGGATCGGATCCGCGCGCCGCGGGTTAGCATGATCTCGTTTCGCAGCGTGGCTGGCCGCAAGAGCGTGGCTGCCACCGAGAGCATGGCTGGCACCAAGGAGGAGGCGTCATGTCTGAGGGACGTTCGCGCGGCCTGGTCTTCTTCGTCTTGATCGCGCTGGTGGCCGGGCTGGGCGGCCTGGGCGTCTGGCAGCTGCGCAAGCACGGCCGCAGCCCTGCTGACTCCGACGACACCGCCGCCGGTGATGGCGCGGGCGCGCCCGGCCGGCGGCTGGTCAAGGGCACCGGCACCACCTGGCGCGAGGAGGACGCCGTCCGCGATTCCTCCGGCGTCATCGAGGGCCTGGTCCTGGACGCCGACGGCAAGCCCGTCGACGGCGCCCAGGTGACCCTGGGTCGCGCCCGCGGCCGCGGCGAGGACACGGTCACCTCCACCTACTGGCTGCCCAAGGGGTTGGCCACAAGCGCGGGCGGGGGCCACTTCCGCATCGATCACCTGGTGCCCGGCGAATACGCCGCCACCGCCACCCGGGAGGGTGTGGGGCCGGGCCTGGTCCGCTCCATCGAGGTGAAGGCGAACGAGACCGCGCGGGTGCAGATCCGCCTCGCCCGGGAGGGGCTGGTGCTCAGCGGGCGGGTGCTGGACGTCGGCGGCGGCGGCATCTCTGGCGCGCGGTTGTCAGTTTTCACGCGCTCGGTGGGTGGGGCGGGCCGCGCGCCCACTTTCTTCTTCACCCGGTCGAACAGCGAGGGCCAGTATCGGCTGTTGCTGCCCCGCGGCCCGCTGAGCATCCGGGCGGAGGCCGACGGCTATGCCCCGCTGACGGATTCCGAAGTGCTGCTGCTTCGTCCGCTCACCCGCGATCTGCGGCTGGTGCCCGGCGGGCGCCTGGCCGGCCGGGTCATCGACCGCGCGACCAGACAGCCGATCGCGGACGCCGAGGTGTCGGTCACCTCGGCCCTGCGCATGGACTTCCGCGAGCCACGGGACGCCCGGACCGACGGCGACGGCCGCTTCCAGTTCGACGGCCTCGAGCCGGGCAACTTCGAGGTGATGGCCCGCAAGGGCATGCAGATCGGCACCAGCGACGTCGTGGCCCTGGCCGTCGCGGGGGCGGCGACCGACGTGGTGGTCCCGGTCGACCGCGGTTACGTGGTGAGCGGCCGGGTCAAGTCCGAGGCCGACGGCCGCGCCCTCGCCGACATCCGGGTGAGCGCGTCCCGCGACACGCCCCCTTTCGGCCAGGCCGCGCGCACCCGGAGCAACCCCGACGGGACCTTCGCCCTGGAGGGCATGTTGCCCGGCAGCTACCGTCTGAACGCCTACGAGGAGGGGTTCGGCTTCTCCGGCGCGCGCGCCCGGGTCATCTCCGCCGACGTCGGCAACGTCGAGCTGTTGCTCCCGAGCGCGGTGAAGGTGACCGGGCGGGTCACCAGCGCAGACGGCAAACCGGTCGAGGGTGCGACGGTGCAGGCGCGGATCGAATCGCGCCGCAGCGGCGGGATGAGCGTGGGCGGCGACAGCTCCGGCACCGACGCCGATGGGCGCTTCGAGCTCCGGCGCGTCACCGGTGGCACCAGCCTGCAGCTGAGCGCGCAGCACGACCAGCAGGGCGCCGCCAGCGTCGGCCCCATCGAGATCAAGACCGGCGAGCCGAAGGTGATCGATCTGACCCTGAAGAAGGGCGCGTCCATCAGCGGCGTGGTGCGCACCGAGGACGGCCGCCCCGCCGCCAACGTCCGCGTGGGGGTCACCATCCGATCGCCGGCGATGATCGTCGCGGGCGGCCGCCCCGACCTGACCGGCCCCGACGGCCGCTACCGCCTGGACAACCTCAACCCCGGCCGCGTGACCGTCAGCGCTGCGCGCTCGGGGCGCGCCGAGTTCGATCCGACCGACGACAAGCCCAATCGCAAGACCTTCGAGCTGGCCGCCGGCGAGGAGCGCACCGGCGTCGACCTGGTGGTGGGGCCAGCCGGCCTGGCCATCCGGGGCACGGTGCAGAGCCCGGACGGCAAACCGGTCCCCGGCGCAGTTGTCACCGCCTCGCCCGAATGGAACGGCCGCGCCTTCCGCGGCGGCTCGCGCGAGCTGCGCGCCTATGGCCAGATGGACGGACAGTTCACGCTCGAGGATCTGAACAAGGAGACCTACACCCTGTGGGCCTCGCACCCGGAGTACCCCGAGGCCGAGCTGAAGGGCGCGGTGGCCGGCGGCGCCCCGGTCCGGCTGTCCTTCCCGCCCGACACCTCGGTGGCCGGCCGGGTGACGACCTCCGACGGGAAACCGGCCCCGCACTACGCGGTCATGGTGCTGCCCGGCCCCAAGCCAGACGAGACGCCCGAACAGAAGCGCCGTCGGACCATGGACACCTTCGACGCCCGTTCGCAGCGGGTGCAGAGCCCCGACGGCAGCTTCGAGCTGCGCCACCTGGCCGGCGGCACCCACGAGCTGCAGGTCAGCGCCGCCAGCGGCGAGACCGGCAGCCAGGTGGTGACGGTCCAGGCCGGTGAGCGCAAGACCGGGGTGGAGATCCAGCTGCAGGCCGCCCTGCGGGTGACCGGCCGCCTGGTGGAGCACGGCACCGGCAAGCCGATCCCCGGCAGCTCGGTCTCGGTCACCGGCCGCGGGGAGGCCCGGGCCGAGGTGGACGTGGGCCCCGACGGCAGCTTCGTGGTGGACGGCGCCCCGGTCGCCGAGACGGTGCGCGTGTCCGCGCGGGCGGACATGAACCGCTACGTCCCGGAGTTCAAGGAAGTGGAGGTCAAGCCCGGCCAGCGTCAGGTCGACGCGGGCACCATCCACCTGCTGCCCGGCAACATGCGCGACCGCATGATGGGGGACCGGAGCGAACGCGGCGACCTGGGCGCCAACATCGGGATCGACAGCGGCAAGGTGACGGTCAGGGGCCTACGCGGGGACGGCGCGCTGGCCCGGGCCGGCGTGAAGAAGGGCGATCTGGTCACCTCCATCAACGGCGTCTCGACCGCCCAGCTCGGCAACGGCGCGATCAGCTACCTGTCGACCGGCAAACCGGGCAGCACGATCACGTTCATCGTCGAGTCGCCCGGTGCGCCCGCACGCTCGGTGCCCGTCACGCTGGATACTTTCAAACCGCCGGCGCCACGCTCGAACTGATCGTCCGCCGTCCGGTGCGCGCTGGACAGGCGCATTCGACGGATACACGTGGTGGGTGCCGGTTCTGATCCCGGCTCCGGCCCGCCATCGCAAGCTAGTCCAGGTCCCGCGCGGGGCACTCCCGGACCGGTGCGGTCAGTGACTGTTGGGGCGCGCGGCCCGCGCGCAATCGCTTATCTCGCTGACTCCATGCCGACCTTCGGCCACGAAGTCGACGAAGTCCTCGCCGTTCTTCGTCACCACGTCACGCGCGTGGTCCACGAAGTGTTTACCGTCGCGAAGCTCCACCTCGACAAAGCCACCCGTGGTCACCGACTCCTCGAGTATATCGAGGATATCGCCCCGATCGTGAGTTTGCGCCATATCGAGCCTCCTTCCGCGATTCACGTCCCGAAACTGCCCTAGGCGAACGAACGCAACCTCCCCATTATGCCGCGTTCGCGGCCGGGTGAGCACCCTGAAGAATGGAGGACCTGGACGACGGCGCGCGTCGACCGCGCGGATCTTCAGGGCGTGCGGGCGGGCGCGGTAACGAGGGCGGTGGTGCACGCGCGGCATCGCCGGGCCGCCTCGGGGATGGTCTCCAGGCATTCCGGGCAGGTCTTGGTGGCGGGAGGCTTGGGTGGCGCCGGCTTCCGGTTGATGAACCCGACCAGCTTCACCAGCAGGATGAACAGCACCAGCGCGGTGATCGCGAAGTCGATCACCGTCCCCAGGAAGTCCGCGTACAGGAGCTTCACCCCGGGCATCGGCTCCCAGAATTCTTTCCGCCAGTCGCCGCCCGGCAAAAGCTTCTGGACGATCGGCATGATCAGATCGGTGACGAATGCGGTGGTGACCTTGCCGAAGGCCGCGCCGATGATCACGCCGACGGCCAGGTCGACCACGTTGCCCCGGAACACGAACTCTCGAAATTCCTGCCTCAGTGACATGGAACCTCCTCGCTGGAGCAGCAACAATCTCCCGACCATGGCCGCTCCGGCAAGGCTGCTGCTGACCCGCGGGCTACGCGGCTTCGCCGATGGCGTCGTCAGCGTCATCCTGGCCGGCTACCTGCTGCGCCTGGGGTTCCGCAGCGCCGAGGTGGGCGCCATCGTCACCGGCACCATGCTGGGGTCGGCGGCGCTGACCGTCGCCGTGGGCCTTCACGCCCACCGCCTGGACAGCCGCCGGCTGCTGCTGGCCGCCTCGCTGTTGATGTTCGGCACCGGCCTGGGGTTCGCCGGCATCCAGCGGTTCTGGCCGCTGCTGGTGGTGGCGGTGGTGGGCACACTCAATCCGTCCAGCGGCGACGTCAGCGTCTTCCTGCCGCTGGAGCAGGCCACCCTGGCCCAGGCCGCGCCCGAGCACACCCGGCGGACGGCCCTGTTCGCGCGCTACAACGTGGTGGGCACCTTCTCCGGGGCCCTCGGCGCGCTGGCGGCCGGCCTGCCCGACATGCTCGCGCGCGGGGGCCACACCTCGCTGTCGGCCGCCGAGCGGACCGTCTTCCTGGTGTATGCCGCGATCGGCCTGGTCTCGGCGCTGATCTACCGCCGCCTGACCCCGGCCTGGGGCACGCGCGCCGCCGGCGCCCCGCTGGCGCAGGCGCGGTCCATCGTCGTGCGCCTGGCGGTGCTGTTCAGCCTGGACTCCTTCGGCGGCGGGTTCGTCGTCCAGTCGCTGCTGGCGCTGTGGCTGTTCCGCCGCTTCCACCTGTCGCTGGCCACCGCCGGCACGATCTTCTTCGTCTCCAGCCTGGCCGGCGCCCTGTCGCAATTCCTGTCGCCGCGGCTTGCCCGGCGCATCGGCCTGGTGCGGACGATGGTCTACACCCATCTGCCGGCGAACCTGTTCCTGATCGCCGCCGGTCTGATGCCGACCCTGCCGCTGGCGGTCGCCTTCCTGCTGTTGCGGGCGTCGGTGTCGTCCATGGACGTGCCCGCGCGCCAGGCCTACGTGATGGCGGTGGTCCCGCCCGAGGAGCGCGCAGCGGCCGCCAGCCTGACCAACGTCCCCCGCAGCCTGGCGGCAGCCCTGCCGCCGTTCCTCACCGGCCTGATGCTCGAGCGCACCACCTTCGGCTGGCCGCTGATCTGCGCCGGCCTGCTCAAGGCCATCTACGACCTGCTGCTGCTGGCCCAGTTCCGCGCCGTCGCGCCCGAGCCCCCGCCGCGTCAGTAGTTATAGGGCGAATAGGGCGGCCGCGGCTGATCGAGGAAGGCGCGGGCGGAGGGGCGCTGCCACTGGGCCTGCGCGTAGGCCTTCAGCCGCTCGGGCACCGGGTCGCCGTTGTGCACCAGCCGCTGCAGCATCATGGCCAGGTCGGTATCGGCCAGGCACCAGCTGCCGAACAGATCGCCGCTGGCCGGGATCAGCTGACCGGCCACGCGCACCAGCTTGTCCACCGCCGCCCGGGCCGCCTTCGACAGCGCGGGCAGGTCGCCGGTGCGGGGGTAAAACACTGTCTCGGACGAGCGCTCCTCCCGCAGCGGGCCCAGGTCGCTGCGCAAGAAGGCCATGATCTGCCGGGCGCGCGCGCGCTGGCGGGCATCGGCGGGCAGCAGCCGGGTGCCTTCTGGAAAGACGTCATCCAGGTATTCGGCGATGGCGCTCGACTCGCCCAGCCAGAAGTCGCCGTGCTGCAGGGCCGGCACCCGCCCGGTGATGGTCTGGGTCTCCCAGTCGGTCCCCCGGTGCTTGCCGCCGGTGAGGTCGATGGTCTGCACGTCGAAGTCCAGCCCCTTCTCCTTCAGTGCCACGAAGCTGCTGAACAGATAGGGGCTCACCCAGAACCGATCCGCGAACAGGGTCAATTTTCTCGACGACATGGGGCCACGCTAACACGTGAGTCGGGCCGGGCGGCTCTGCAGGCCTGCACACCGCCTGTGCAGGAATGCAGAGGCCGATCAGGCGATCAGGTCGTGGACCACCTCGCCGTGGACGTCGGTCAGCCGCATGTCGCGCCCGCCGTAGCGGTAGGTGAGGCGTTTGTGGTCGATGCCCAGCAGGTGCAACATCGTCGCGTGCAGATCGTGGATGTGGACCTTGTTCTCGACCGCCCGGAAGCCGTAGTCGTCGGTGGCGCCGTACACCAGGCCGCCGCGCACGCCGCCGCCCGCCAGCCACATGGTGAACCCGTACGGGTTGTGGTCGCGGCCGCTGTTCTTGCCCTGCACGGTCGGCGTGCGGCCGAACTCGCCGCCCCACACCACCAGGGTGCGGGCCAGCAGACCCCGTGACTTGAGGTCCTTGATCAACCCGGCCACCGGCAGGTCGGTGGCGCGCGCGTTCTTGCCGTGCCCGTCGGCCAGCTTGTCGTGCTGGTCCCAGCGGTTCGCTCCGTCCAGGGTCGGCGGGGTCAGCTCGATGAAACGCACCCCCCGCTCGACGAGCCGCCGGGCCAGCAGGCACTGGGTGCCGAACACCCGGGTGGCCTCGTCGTCGATCCCGTACAGCTTGCGGGTGGCGGCGGTCTCGCCGGCCAGGTCCATGGTCTCGGGCACGGCGGCCTGCATCTGGAAGGCGAGCTCGTAGTTGGCGATGGCCGCCTCGACCCGGTCGTCGTGCCCCAGCCGCCCCAGCGCGGTCCGGTCCAGCTTGGCCATCAGGTCCAGCTTGTTCCGCTGCAGCTTCTCGTCGCCCTCGGGCCGGTCCAGGTTCGCAACCGGGGTGGCGCTGCCTTTCCAGAACGAGGCCTGGTAGGCCGCCGGCAGAAAGCCGCTCTGGAAGTTGTCGGGCCCGCCCGCCGGGATCCGCCCGGTCCCGCGCAGCACGATGTAGCCGGGCAGGTCCTTCGCCTGGCTGCCCAGCCCGTAGGTCACCCAGGCGCCCATCGACGGCCGCCCCTGCTGGTTGAAGCCGGTGTGCAGGAACAGGTTCGCGTTCGCGTGCTCGGTGAAGTCCGCCACCATCGAACGCACGATGCACAGGTCGTCGACCACCCCGGCGGTGTGAGGCAGAAGCTCGCTGACCCAGGCCCCGCTCTCGCCGTGCTGGTGGAAGCTCCAGGGCGAGCCCAGCACCTTGGCGGGCGTGTCGCGGGCGATGAACTGGGTCGGCGGCGCCTGCATCTTGATCGGCTGCCCCGCCTCCGTCTGCAGCCGCGGCTTGTAGTCGAAGGTGTCGACCTGCGAGGGCCCGCCGTCCATGTACAGGAAGATCACGCTGTCGGCGCGCGCCGGGTGGTGCAGGCCGCGTGCCCCGCGCGGCAGCTTGCCGCCGGCCGCCGACAGCACCTTGCCGAAGGCCGACTCGGTCAGCAGCGCCGTCAGCGCCGCCGCCGGGAAGCCGGTGCTGCAGCGGCACAGCAGCCGCCGCCGGGAGAGCCCTGCGAGATGGTCAGGAGCAGACATGCCAGCACCTCACGGCAAGAAGATGAATTCCTTCAGGTTGAACAGCACGTGACACAGGTCGGCCCAGGCCCGCACGTCATCGCCGCCGCCCCGGTACTGGCCGCCCTGGCGGGCCAGGAACGCCTGCGCCTGGCGCAGCTCCAGCGGCAGCGGCGGACGGGAGAACGCCTGCCGCCACAGCCGCTCGATGCGCTGGCCCGGGTCGCCTCCGGCCTGCAGGACGCCCTCGGCCCAGCGCCGCGCCTGCTGGACCACGAACGGATCGTTCATCAGGGTCAGCGCCTGGGCGGGCACGGTCGAGGTCCCACGCCGCCCCAGGGTGCTGGCCGGGCTGGGCAGATCGAACGCCACCAGCATGGGCACGGGGAAGTTGCGGCGGGCGCTGATGTAGATCGATCGCCGCCCGCCGCCGTCCAGCGGCCCCGATTCGGGTCGTCCCCGCCCCTCCATGTGCTCGGTGACGAAGGGCAGGACGCTGGGGCCGTACATGGTGCGGTCCAGCCGACCCGACACCGCCAGCATGGCATCGCGGATCTGCTCGGCGTCCAGCCGCTGCACCGGCATGTGGTGCAGGAGGCGGTTGTCCGGGTCGACCCGCGCGGCCGCCGCCGGCGCCTGACTCTGCATCTGGTAGGCGCTGGTCAGCAACATCAGCCGGTGCATCTTCTTGATCGACCAGCCCGCGGCCATGAACTGCGAGGCCAGCCAGTCCAGCAGCTCGGGGTGGCTGGGCGGCTGCCCCATGCGCCCGAAGTCGTCCGGCGTGCGCACGATGCCGGCGCCGAAGTGGTGTTGCCAGATCCGGTTGACCATAACCCGCGCCACCAGCGGGTTGTCGCCGCGGACCAGGTGGCGGGCAAAGGCCAGCCTGCCACTGCCAACAGAGCCGGTGTCGGGAAGCTGGAACCCCGCGGCCATCACCTGCGGCGGGCCGCGCGGCACCGGGGGGCCGGGCGTCTCCGGGTTCCCGCGCAGCAGCAGCTGCTCGTCCTCGCCGCTGCCGTCTGCCACCACCGGCGCCCGCGCCGGATGGGCGCCGGCCGCCTCGATCGCGCGCACCCGCGCCAGCAGCGCCGCCAGGCTCCCCTGCCCTTCCACGCCGCCGCTGTCCAGCAGCCGGCGGTCCAGCAAGAAGCTCAGCAGCTCGATGTCGCCGTCGGCGCTGCTGCCCCAGCGGTCGATCTCGGCCAGCAGCAGCTGCTGGTAGGTGGTGGCCAGCGCCTCGGGTCCGCCAGCGCGGCCGCGGATCAGCGCCTGCTGGTCGGACGGGCTGGCCGCGGTCGCGGGCGGGGTAGCCTCGTCGGAGAAACGCACCTCGTGCAGCCCCAGGGTGGCGTCGGGCGCGGTCTCGGGCACCTTGCCGGTCCAGGCCGGTGGATTCAGCCCGTAGGGCGGGATGGTGCTGTCGGTCAGCTCGAGGAACGCGCGGTGGCCCTTCCACAGGCCGACGTCCATCGTGTACCAGGCCGGCCGCTCGCTCTTCGGCTCGATCTTCAGCCCACCGTAGATCGGGTTCATGATCAACGTGTAGCCGTCGATCACCAGGTTCAGCCGCGCCCGCCGGCCGGACAGCCGCACGTGAACGTAGCGCCTCCCGATCGTGAAGCTGCGCGAGCGCAGCTCGCCCTGCAGCCGCGGCGAGACCAGTGCGCTGACCGCGCCCACCTCGGCCAGCCGGAAGCGCCAGCCGCCGTCGGGATCCGACCCGGGCAGCAGATCCCCGCGCCGGGCCGGCCCCGGGCCGAACGCGTCGCCGGTGGCGGTCCAGCCATCGAAGGCAGGCCGCCGGAAATCGTCGAACAGCTCGCCGCTGCCGGTGCGGTCGGGCTGGGCGCGCAGGCTCCGCAAGAGGGCGGTGCCCCGCTGCTGGAACACCGGCGCCGCGGCGGTGTCGGCCGCCGCCAGGGCCGCCCAGGCGTGGAACGGCTGGTCCATCCCGGCAGCGCTGTCCTTCAGCGCGTCCACCCAGCGCTCCAGCCGCCCGCCGTCCAGCCCCGCCTCCCGCGCGATGCTCTCGGAGCAGGTGGCGCCGGTCATCAGCGCCCTCCGCGCCGCCAGCAGGTAGCGGCTCACGTCGCCCGCCTGCGCCCGCCAGGCCGGACCCAGCTGCGCCACCGCCGCCGTCCGCAGCTGCCCGCGCAGCTCGGTGGTCTGCCGGGCCGTCTGCGCCGACCGGTCGGGCGGGTCCAGGAAACCCTGCTGGAAGCGCGAGCTCTTGAAGTAGCCGGCCAGCGCGTAGTAGTCGCGGGTCGAGATGGCGTCGAACTTGTGGTCGTGGCAGCGCGCGCAGGCGATGGTCTGGCCCAGGAAGGTCTTGCCCAGCACATCGATCTGGTTGTCGATGCGGTCCACCTGCTCCTGGCGGATGTCG
Organism: Myxococcota bacterium; assembly: GCA_046734815.1. Lineage (GTDB taxonomy): Bacteria > Myxococcota_A > Polyangia > Fen-1088 > Fen-1088 > CAVYGB01. The sequence goes on from JBKPRZ010000047.1 coordinate 10,071, forward strand.
AGCGGGGTCTGCCGTCCCTCGCCCATCGTGTAAAACGCCGTGCCCAGGATCGATTCGTTCCAGGCCGGCGCGTCCCGCTCCGCCACCACCCGCGGGTGGTCGAGCAGGTCGCCGGCGATGTGCTCGACGAGGAACTGGTCGTAGGGCAGGTCGGCGTTGAAGGCGCGGATCACGTAGTCGCGGTAGCGCCAGGCATTGTAGAGGTCGAAGTCGAACTCGAAGCCCAGGGTCTCGGTGTAACGGACCAGGTCCAGCCAGTGCCGGGCCCAGCGCTCGCCGTAGTGGGGCGAGGCCAGCAGCCGGTCCACCACCTTCGCGAAGGCGTCGGGCGAACGGTCGGCGACGAACGCCTCCACCTCGTCGGGCGTGGGCGGCAGGCCGATCAGATCGAAGGTGACCCGCCGGATCAGGGTGCGGCGATCGGCCGCCGGCGCCGGCTTCAGCCCGGCCTTGCGCAGCGACGCCAGCAGGAAACGATCGATCGGCGAGTGCGCCGCCCACGGATCGGCGAGCGCGGGCGGCTCCACCGCGCGGATCGGCTGGTAGGCCCAGTGCTGGCGGCGCCTGGCCAGATCGAACTCCGCCACCGCCACCGCCGGCGCCGGGTCGGCCGCTCGCGGCATCGGCGCGCCCATCTCGACCCACGCGTTCAGATCCGCGACGGCCCGCTCCGGCAGCTTCCCCTTGGGCGGCATGCTCAGGTCGGCGTCGTCATAGCGGATGGCCTGGACCAGCGGGCTGTCCTTGGGGCTGTGGCCGACCACCGCCGGCCCGCGATCGCCGCCCTTCAGGATGTCCCCCGGGCGATCCAGCCGCAGCCCCGAGCGTTGCTTGGCCGGCCCATGGCAGGACAGACAGTGCTCGACCAGCACCGGCCGCACGCGCTTCTCGAAGAAGTCGATCCCCGCCGCCTCATCGGCCGCCGCCAGCGCCGGCGCGCCCGCCGCGACCGGCACCAGCCCGGCCACAACGACCACGAGCCCCACCCGCGTCGCTGAAGGTGCACACGACGGCATCGTCACCAGAGCCACCGCCTCGCTCTGAACGGCGCGGTTCGGATCGAGCGCACGGATCCGGTCATCGCCCTCCCCAGTTGTCGCCGAGTATCGGGCAGCCCCCCGGCACAGGCAAGCCATATCCAATCCGGCGCCGCCGGTACGTTCGCTCCCTTACCCGAACAGCGCCGGGATGTCCCCCGGCTTGCCCAGCTCGCCCACCTGGTTCACGTTGCTCGCGCCCATGACGTGACAGGCGCTCACCAGCAGCTGGGTGAAGTCGTTGCCCGGCAGGTTCAGGAAGCGCCCGGTCTTCAGCTTGCCGCCCGCGCGCCCCGCCACCCAGCAGATCGCCGGCGCCACCGAGTGCGGCGCCCCCTCGGCCAGGTCGTTGGCGTAGATCAACATCGTGTTGTCCAGCAGGGTGCCGTCCCCCTCGGGGATGCTGTCCATCTGGTGCAGCAGCTCGGCCATCCGCTCGTGGTACCAGCGTTCGATCTTGTACTTGTCGTTGGTGTTGTTGGCCGAGGTCATGTGCGACAGCGTGTGGTGCTCGGCGTTGACCCCCACCCAGGTGTGGCGGACCTGGCTGAACCCGCGCGACCACTGCAAGGTCGCCACCCGCGTGCGGTCGCAGGCCAGCGCCGCCACCGCCAGGGCGCTCTGGATCCCCAGCAGCTCGGGGAAGCTGTCATTGGCTTTCAGATCGATGCCCATGCGGGCGCGGCTGGCCTGGCAGCTGGCCCCCACCCCCTCGGACGGCGTGTTCAGCCGCTTCTCGATCGCCTGCAGCCCGGTCACGTGCTGCTCGATCTTGATCCGGTCGCTGCGATCGATCTTCGGCCCCAGCGCGCGCAGGTCTTCGCGGACCAGGTCCAGCACGCTCTGGCGGCGGGCGCGGATCTTCTGCAGCTGCTCGCCGGTGATGCCGGTGGGCGCGCCGCCGCTGCCGAGCATCAGCCGGTCGAACATGGTGTAGGGGTTCGACTCGGGCGCCAGCGGCTGGTTGGCCCCGGCGTAGGTCATCACCGTCAGCACCGAGGGGTTGGCCCCCGGCCCGTCGTGCTGCACGCCGAACTGCAAGCTGGGAAAGGTGGTCTGCCCGGCGGGGAGCGCCTTGGCGATGATCTGGTCGACCGAGGGGCCGTTGGCGTACCCGCCGAAGCCGCCGCCCGATCCGGTCTGGCCGGCGCCGGTCCACATGGTCCGCAGCGCCGACTCGTGCCCGCCGCCCCCGCCGCGCGGCCGGCGCATGCTCATCGGGAAGATCATCTTGGCCCGGTAGGGGGCCAGCGGTTCGGTGATCTGCCCGGCCGGGAAGGTGAAGTCGGTCTCGCCGCCGGTGGGCCAGTAACGGCTGGGCACCGACCCGTTGGCGGTGAACAGCAACATCAGGCGCACGGGCGCCTTGCTCTGGGCGCGGGCCCGGCCGCTGCCCAGCAGCGGGACGAACGGGGCCAGCGCCGCCGCCGCTCCGACCTTGCCCAGGAAATCCCGACGTGAACGCATCATCGTCTCCTTTGCACTCACCGGAGGTCCACGGGGATGCGCGTCCGGAAGCCGGGCGCGGTCGCGATGGCGATCATCAGGTCGGGGATGCGGTCGGTCTTGCCCAGCGCCGCCTGCATGTCGGCCAGCACCGGCTTGTCGAAGTCGCCCTCCGAACGGCCGAAGGCGTAGCGGAACATCTGCCGCGCGAAGCAGTCGCGCGTCTCCTGCGCCCCGGCCAGCTTGCTCACCAGCTCGATGGCGTTCTTGACCGGCCCGTCGCTGCCCTTGGTGCCGGTCAACATGGTGCTGGCATCCACCGGCTTGCCCCCGTCGGTGGTGCGGTAGCGGCCGACGCCGTCGTAGTTCTCGAACGCCACCCCCAGCGGGTCCATCAGCGCGTGGCAGACCGAGCACTGCGGGTCGTTGCGGTGCTTCTCGAAGCGCACGCGGGTGGGGACGTTCGGGTCGGGCGGCGGCACGTTGGCCGCCACCCCGGGCGGCGGATCCGGCGGCACCACGCACAGCAGCCGCTCGGACACCAGCTTGCCCCGGGCCACCGGCGAGCTCTGGTCGACGTGCCCGTATTTCGCCAGCACGCCCGACAGGGTCAGCACCCCGGCGCGCTGGTCAGCGGGCAGGTCGATCTTCTTGAGGATCGAGCCGCCGGCGTTGCTGGCGGTCCCCATGCCGTAGATCGGATACAGCGGCCCGCGGATCCAGGTGCTGCGGCTGGTGAGCAGGGTCTGCAGCTTGCCGTCGCCCAGCCGCACCACCTGGTCGACGAACTCCAGCACCTCGTCGCGCATGGCCGCGCGCACCGTCGGGTTGAAGACGTCGTACACCTTGGTGTCCTTCTCGACCGTCAGCAGGTCGTCGACCCCCAGCCACTGCTGGAAGAAGGACACCAGCGTGTCGCGCGCCTTCTGGCTGCCGAGCAGCCGCTGCGCCTCGGCGGCGATGCCCTCGGGCGCGCGCAGCTTGCCCGCCTCGGCCGCATCCAGCAGGGCGTCGTCGGGCGTGCTGTCGGTCAGGAAGAAGGACAGCCGGGTGGCCACCTCGTACCCGGTCAGCGGGATGGTCTCCTTGCCCGCCGCCGCCCCGGGCTCGCCGAGCTCGATCCGGTACAGGAAATAGGGCGACTGCAACATCGCCGAGATCACCAGCGAGATCCCGCCGGGCAGGCCGCCGTCGGTCTTGCCCCGCTCGAACAGCGCCTGGTAGCGGCCCACCTCGGCCGGCGACAGCGGCCGCCGCAGGGCCCGCCGGCCGAAGCCGCGGATGAACCCGTCCACGCAGGCCGCCTCCGCGCTCGCGGGCGGGCACGCGAGCAGGCCGTTGATGTTGGCCACGGCGTTGTCGGCGATGGTGTCGGCCGCCTGCTGGTACTTCTCGATCTGCCCATCGGTCAGCGGCGCCCGGTCGTTGGAGGCGAAGCCGGTGTCCTCCTCGTCGACCCCGAACGCGCCTGCCGGATCGCCGGCCACGCCCAGCAGGTCGCGAACGGTGTTGTCGTACTGGGTGCGGGTCAGCCGCCGCAGCGGCGTGTGCCCGGGCAGCGGCTCGAACATCATCGCGGGCCCGCCAGCGCCCGGAGCTCCGCCGGGGTTCGGCCCGCCGCCCGGGTTGGTGCCGCCGGGCTTGCCACCGCCGGGCGCGCCGGGAGTACCGCCGGGACCGGGAGGCCCCCCGGGTGTACCGCCCGGCGTGGACGGACCATCACCGATGCTGCCCGAGCATCCCGGCCCGGCCAGAGCCATCGCCACGAGCGTCATTCTGACGCGTCTGCTAAAGGCCACGGACGCCTTGGAAATCATGGGGTCTCCTCGAACGCACGCCGGTGAAGACACATCCCACCAGGTAATTCGAGCGACGCCCGACTTCCTGTGAACAAACGGCGGCGTACACGACTTCTAATGAAGGTGACGGGAAAGCCGCGCCGTCACTCACCGAAACGAGCCGACTGCGTCATCGGCCCCGGTCGGGCGCGCGGTTCTCGTACCACTTGAGGTTGCCGCTGGCGCTCCCGATCGCCACCACGTCGGGCCGGCGGTCCCCGTTCAGGTCGGTGATGACCACACTGGAGGTGGCCATGTCTCCATCGTCCAGGACCACCCGCTCCCAGTCCGCCCCGGCGGCGTCCCGTGCGCGGTACACCAGCAGCCGGCGCCCCTTGCCCCGAAAGCCGGCGACGATCTCGTCGCGCCCGTCGCCATCCAGGTCCGTTACCGCCAGCGCGTGCGCCTCCACCAGGCTGTCGTCGATCACCTGCCGCCGCCACAGCCCGGCCCCCGCCGGCGGCCGATAGACCACCACCTGGTTGCCGTGCCACGGCTCGACCGTGGCGAAGAAGCGCCCCGCCGGGTCCTTCCGCAGCTGCCCCAGCGCCACCTCGCTGGCGCCGCGCTTGGGGCCCGGCCGCTGATCCCCCTCGCCCAGGCGGGTCTTCTCCCAGTGCTTTTCCCGCGCGCGCCAGTCGTACAGGGTCACCCCCTCGAAGCTGGCGGTGAGGATCTCCTGGGCCTTGTCGCCGTCCCAGTCGACGATGCGCACCCCGTGCACGACGTGGCTGGACTGGTCGATGACCGTCGGCTGCCAGGAGGGCGGGCGGTAGACCACCAGCCGCGCCGCCACGGCGTCGTAGCGCGGGTCCTTCGAGCCGCGGCCGGTGATGGGGACGTCCACCAGCTCTTTCTTGCCGTCACCGTCCGTGTCCGCCCAGCGCAGGCGGTGGCTGTTGGGCTCGTCCCCGATCGGCCGCACGGTCCATGACTCACCGGTGCGGCCGCGGGTCAGAAAATGCAGGCGGCCGCTCTCGCCGCCCTTGAGATCGAAGTCCGTGGCCAGCGCCAGGTCGATGCGCCCGTCGCCGTCCACGTCCAGCGGCGCGAGGTCGATGAAGGCGTGCCCCTCGACGGCGATCGGGTGTTTCGTCCAGGCCGGGTTGTCGTACCAGGCCAGCGCGGCCGGGTGCTCGGACAGGCCGATCACGTCCGGCCGGCCGTCGCCGTTCATGTCGGCGACGCTGACCTGGTAGCCGCCGGGGAACGCGTCGATGCGGTGGGCCTGGAAACGCGCGGTGCCCACGCGCACCTCGGCCTCCTGCCCCGCGGCGATCGATGGGACCAGCATCAGCAGGGCCCCGATGCTCGGGCGCAGGGACGTTCGGCTGGACACGGCCGGCATGCTAGCACCGCCCGCCGCCCCCACTTTTTTGTCGGAAGCGACGCCCGCCATCCGTCGTGTCAACGTCTCCCCCATAACCGGGAGGACCGCTGATGCTCTACGCCATCCTTTGTTACGACAACGAAGACGTCGTGTGCGCCTGGACCAAGGAACAGGACGACGCCGCCATCGCCAAGCTGGACGTCGTCCAGGCCAAGCTGACCGCGCAGGGCCGCCTGGGCCCGGTGGCGCGCCTGATGCCGACCACCGCCGCCACCACCCTGAAGAAGGGCAAGGAGGTGGTCATCCTCGACGGCCCGTTCGCCGAGACCAAGGAGCAGCTGCTGGGGTTCTTCATCGTCGACTGCGAAACGCTGGAGCAGGCCATCGACACCGCCAAGGATCTCGGCCGGGCCAGCAGCTCGAACGGGTCGTACGAGATCCGGCCGTTGCGGCTGTTCCGGCCAGGAAGCGTCGCCACATGAACGACCTCATCGACAGCGCCTGGATGGACACCGCCCTGCGTGCCGCGCGCCCGCGGGCGGTGGGCGCCCTGCTGCGGTACTTCCGCGACCTGGACACCGCCGAGGAGGCCTTCCAGGAGGCCTGCCTCGAGGCGCTCAAGAACTGGCCCTGCAACGGCCCACCCCGCGATCCGGCCGCCTGGCTGATCTTCGTCGGCCGCAACAGCGGCATCGACACCACCCGCCGCCGCAGCAAGGAGCGCGGGCTGCCGGCCGACGAACAGCTGTCGGATCTCGACGACGCCGAGTCGTCGCTGGCCCAGCGCCTGGACGACGCCCACTACCGGGACGACATCTTGCGGCTGCTGTTCATCTGCTGCCGCCCGGACCTGCCGTCCATCCAGCAGCTGGCCCTGGCCCTGCGGCTGGTCTGCGGGTTGACGGTCAAGCAGATCGCCCGCGCCTTCCTGGTCAGCGAGGCGGCGATGGAGCAGCGGATCACGCGCGCCAAGCGCCAGGCCTCCGCCGCCCCGGTCGCCTTCGAGACGCCCGGGGCACCCGAACGCGGCGAGCGCCTGGCCGCGGTGGCCGCCGCGGTCTACCTGATGTTCAACGAGGGCTACTCCGCCACCGGCGGCGAGGCCCACGTGCGCGCCGGGCTGTGCGACGAGGCCATCCGGCTGGCCCGGTTGCTGCTGCGCCTGTTCGCCGACGCGCCCTCGATCATGGGGCTGCTGGCGCTGATGTTGCTGCAACACGCGCGCACGCCGGCGCGCCTGGATGGCGACGGCAACATCGTGCTGCTCGAGGACCAGGACCGCGGCCACTGGAACCGCGAGATGATCGGCGAGGGGCTGGTGCTGCTGGACAAGGCCCTGCGCCACCGCCAGCCCGACCCCTACCAGGTGCAGGCGGCCATCGCCGCCCTGCACGCCCGCGCCGCCCGCCCCCAGGACACCGACTGGGGAGAGATCGAGATCCTGTACGTCGCCCTGGAAGGGCTGCAGCCCTCGCCGGTCATCACCCTCAACCGGGCCGTCGCCGTCTCCAAGCTGCGCGGCCCCGCCGCGGCGCTGGCGCTGATCGAGCCGCTGGCCGCCGACCTGAACGGCTACTTCTATTTCCACGGCCTGCAGGGCGCGCTGCTGATGCAGCTGCGCCGGATGCCCGAGGCGCGCCTGGCCTTCGACCGGGCCATCGCGCTGGCCAACACCGCCGCCGAGGCCGCCCACATCCGCCTGCAACTCGACCGCCTGAGCCGGCCCTCCTGACCGCCTGCTCGCGCCTAGCCCCGCACGAATGCGCAGGCCTCGCGCGCGAGCGCCAGCCAGCTGGCGGGCGGCCCAGTGCAGGTCACCCACTCCTTCATCGGCTTGCCCTTGCCCGCATCGAAGAGGGAGCCCTGGCCTTGCGCGATCAGCTGAGCCACGCGGTCGGCGGGAAGCTTGACCACGAACGTTCCACGGGAATCGATCATGGCAAAGATCTTGCCGCCCACCTTCAGCGCCGCGGACCCGAAGCCCTTGCCGCCGTGGCTCACCTGCCGATCGCGCGCGAACGCCCGCACCAGTCTGGCCATCCGCGGGTCCATCTCGGCGGGAGCGGGAGCCTTTGCGGCCAGCTTCGCCCGCAGGCTGGCCGGCACCGGACGGCAGGCGCAGGCCTGCTGGTGGGCACGATGCCAGGCCAGCCGTTGTTCGGGTGTGGCCTTGCGGGGCAACACGTGGGCCCTATGCCAGGACGCGTTCACGACCGTACGGTAACCGAACGTCGGCTGCCCCCACAACCGTCGCCCCGGCCGATCATTCCGGCGGCTCGACCAGCGCGCTGAAAACGCGTGAGCCCGGGCACGGACCAGCGCGACTCGAGGTGGGAGAAGCCGTCCAGAGATCATGAGCTACACACGTGCGTGTGATGTCTGGTCGTGCCTGGCCGCGGCCCTCCTCCTGGCCGCCTGTGAAGCGGAGGTGGTCGAAGCCCTGCCGCCGACCTTCGCGCCGGTCTTGACCGGGGGAGGCATCTCGACGGTGGCGCTGGAGCCCGCCGGTCGCTTCAAGGTGGTGCCGGGCTCCCCCTTCGTGCCCGCCGAGGGCGCGCCGGTGCTGACGCCCGACCGCCGCTTCGGCTACGCCCTGCTGGCCCCCCCGCAGTCAGAGGCAATCGTCGGTCTGAAGTTCGACCCCCGCTCGGGGGAGATACACGCCCTGGCCGCCTCGCCGTTCATGGCCGCGCCGAGCACGCTGTCGCTGGCGCCCCACCCCGGCGGGCGGTTCCTCTACGCCGCGGTCCAGCCCAATAAATCGAGCACCTGCCTCCTCGCCTTCAGCATCGATGTCCACACCGGCGCCCTCGGCAAGCTGGCCGATTCGCCCTACCAGATGATGGGCAGCAACTGCTGGTCGGTCGCGGTCCATCCCGGCGGCCGTTTCCTGTACGTCGCGGACAACACCGGCAACGACGACAACACCGCCCCCAACCTGCGCGCCTTGCGCATCGATCCCGAATCCGGCGCCCTCACCCCTGTGGAAGGCTCGCCCTACCCGCGCGCGCCCGCGGCCAACCACGGCCTGTCCCGCCTCGCGATCCATCCGGCAGGCCGATATCTCTACGTTCTGGCGAACGGCTTTTCCCAGCCCTCCGACGCTCCGACGCTGGTCTCGGTCCTGCCGCTCGACCCGGAGACCGGGATCCCGGCGCCGGCCTCGACGCCGTCGCTCCCGCTCGCGGCCGGCTCGGACACCTTGCTGCTCGCACCGGACGGTGAGCGGGCGGTGGTCGCCGCCCGGCGCACCGGCCGCATCGAGGTCTACCGGATCGATCCGTCCGACGGGCAACTGTTCCCTTCCGGTCAGCCGCTGAACCTCGGTCGACCGGTCAGCTCGGTGAGCCTCGATGCGAGCGGCGGCTTCCTGCTGATCGGCGAGATCATGCCAGGTGCCGCCAGCGCGATCGAGATCGACCACACCACCGGCGAGTTGCGCCTGGTCCCCGGATCCCCTTCCGTCGGCTCGCGGCCGCGCTGATCGGCCGCGCCGTCAGACCACGCCCGGCAGCGGGCCCTTGCACCAGGCCGGGTTGCCGATGATGTCGACGTTCATGCCCATGGCCTTGGCCATGTGCACGTACAGATCGTTGTGGGCCAGGTCGTTGCAGTCGACCACCTTGCCCAGGCTCTTGAAGTAGCCGCCCCCGCGGCCCGCCAGCACGAACAGGGCGTTGTGCCGGTCGTGGTTCTCCTTCGAGAAGCCGGTCTCGGTGCTGTTGCCGTTCTGGGTGGCCAGCAAGGTGACGGTGCTGTCGAACAGGCCCATCGTCTTCAGCTTGCCGACGAAGTAGGCGAACTCCTCGGTGAAATACGTGTGCAGCTTGATCAGCGCCTGCTGCCCGCTGCCGGCCGGATTCCCGTGCGAGGTGGAGTGCCAGCTGCCCACGCCCAGCCAGGCCAGCGGCTCGGGGCATTCACCTCCGCCCCACATCATCGAGGCCACCCGGGTGACACCGCAGGCGAAGCCCAGGGCCACGATGTCCATGTACATGCGGTTGACCTTGGGCAGGTCGTTGAGGTGGGCCTCGTAGTCCATCGCCGTCGCCGGCGGGGTGCCCTTGGTGCAGCTGGCGGTGGCGCGCACCTCCTGGCCGAAGCCGCCCAGCTGGCGCTCGAGGTCGCGGAGCGCGTCCAGATACGACTCGACCCTCTGCTTCTCGGGCGCGCCCACCCGGGCCTGCAGCACCGAGGCGTCCTCCTTGAGGAAGTCGAGCAGGCTCTTGCGGGCGGTCAGCATCTTCTCGGCTTCGCCGCCGGTCGGGTCCTTGGACATCGGCGTGCCCGGGACGATGCTGCCGGCCAGCCGCTGGTAGGCGAACAGCGGGTTGCGGATGCCGGGCAGGAACTGGTTGTTCACCCGCGACAGCGAGGGCACCACCCCGCCGCCCCCGCCCGAGCGGCCGATGGCCAGCTCCAGCGAGGGCACCGGCGTCGCCGCGGTCGACTTCACGTACTGGGCCAGCACCTGATCGAAGGTGGTGGGCATCCCCGGGCCGGACAGGTCCAGGGTCGCCCCCTTGTGCGGGTTCAGCTTCATATCCCGCTGGGCCATCAGCTGCCTGAAGATGATCACGTCGTTGCGGATCGGCTCCAGCCCGGCCAGGTGGGGCGTCAGCACGAAGTTGCTGCCCGAACCCGAGGGCGCCCAGTTCGGGTGGGCTCCGTTGGCGAAGTACCAGAACGCCACCTTGGTGGGCTGGGCGGCCGGCTGGGCGCTGACCGTGCGCCACATGCCGGAGAAGAACACGCTGCCGGCCCCCAGGCCGCGCAGGATCGACCGTCGGGAAAAGTGTTTTCCAGGGCGCATCGTCTTTCCCGTCATGTCAGTTCTTCCGGATCGCGAACCCCGGCGAGCCCACCACCGCCAGCGCCAGCGCATCCAGCCGGTAGCCGGCGTCGGCGAAGGCCTTGGCGAAGGCCTCGCGCTCGCAGTCGTCCACCTTCAGCTGCCCGGTGGCGTAGGCCAGAAACTGGGTCGAGAAGCAGTCGTAGGGATCAGGCGCCTTGGCCAGCTGGTCGACCATGTCGATGAAGTTGGAAAAGTGAATCGACGTACCGGTGGGCAGCGACAGGTCGCCCGAGGGGTCGATGGTCTTGCCCTTGTCGGTGGTGCGCCACTGCCCCAGGGCATCGTAGTTCTCCAGGGCGAAGCCGATCCCGTCGAACAGCGAGTGGCAGGCCGCGCACATCGGGTTCTTGGAGTGCACGGTGAGCTTTTCCCGGGCGGTCATGTCGTCGGTGATGATCTTCTCGTCGAACTTGAAGTCGCCCGGCGGCGGGGGCACGTAGGCGCACAGCACCTGCTCGCGCATGAAGCGGCCGCGCGAGACCGGCGAGGTCAGCGCCGGCTCGGCGTGCGAGGCCAGAAAGCCCGTCTGGGTCAGCAGTCCCCGCCGCTGAGCGGGGTCGAGGTCGGTCTTGACGAAGTCGTTGCCCGCGGGCGCGGGCACGCCGTAAAGCTTCGCCAGCCGGCTGTTGACGTAGCCGTAGGGCGCGGTCAGCAACGTGCGCAGGCTGCGGTCGCCGCCCGGGTCGAACACCACCGCCTGGATGAATCGGCGGGTCTCCTCCTCCATGTCCTTTTCCAGCTGCGGGGTGAAGAACGGGAAGGCGTCCGTGTCCTTGGGCTTGGTGGTCAGGTCCTCGGCCTCGAACCACTGCTGGACGAAGGAGGCCAGCGCGGGCAACGCGCGCTCGGGGCTGGCCAGCAGCCGGCGCGCCTGGGTCAGCAAGGTGGCGCGGTCGTGGAGCTTGCCCGACATGGCCAGCCCCATCAGGGTCGCGTCCGGCGGCGCGTCCCACAACATGTACGACAGCGCCGAGGCCAGCTCGAGGTCGGTCAGCGTGATGGTGCCGTCGGGGCCCGGCTTGTCGCCGAGCTCGGTGCGGAACAGGAAGTTCGGCGACAGCAACAGCCCCTGCACGACCATCCGGAAGCCGACCTCGGGACCGGCGGCCTGCGAGGCGCTGGTGAACAGCCTGGTGAACCGGGCCACCTCGGCCTGGGTCAGCGGGCGGCGCCAGGCCTTCTGCCCGGTTCCCGCGAGGAAGTCGGCCAGGCAGCTGCCGGCGCCCAGCGCCTCCACCGCGCATTTGATGAAGCCGCCGCGCTTCACCACCTCGCTGGATATATCCTCTGCCGTCTGGGCGTAATACTGGAAGAGCGTCGAGGACAGCCCCAGCCGCTCGGCGGCGTTGGCGAAGCCGTCCAGCCGCGACTCGGCCGGCAAGGTGTCGAGCACGGGGACGGTGAATCCGAACGTGTCGGAGACGGTGTTCTTCAGCTGCGCGTGGGTCAGCCGCCACAGGCGGGCGGGCAGCGGCGGCGCGGCCTTGCACTGGGCGCCAACCGGCGGGACGACCGGATTGGTGCTGGGCCCGCCGCCCGGACCGGCCCCGGGAGACGACGGGTCGCCCGACGTGCTGCCCGTGCCAGGCGCGTCACCGATGCTCCCGCTGCAGCCGAGCGCCCAGACCGCGGCCCCCAGCAGGGAGACAGCGACACCTCGAGCGCTCACCGATCGCAGCATGGATTCAAACCTCCCGGATGGGCACCACTCGACCGAGGGTTTGGGGCCTCGATCCGACGCTGAAGCTCGGCACGCAACGGTGCCTTTGGCAGAAAGTGCCGGTTCGGGCCCCCGACCGTCCATTTTTCGCGCCGCCTCAGGCGTGCGCGAAGGACAAGGCATAGACGAGGTAGGTGCGATCGTCGGTGAACCGCCAGCGCCAAGGCTCGACGATCCGCGCCGGACCGCGCAGCGCCGGGGCGACCTCCTTGTCCGTGGCGAGGATGCGCCGGAGGAAGGCCGGGCCGGTCCCCGAGAACACGTTGCCCGCCCGCTCGAGGTTCTCGAGCAGAGTCAGAGGTGGCTGCGCGTCCCACAGCTCGTCGATCGGGTAGGTCTCCGTCGAGACCGCATCGGTCACCAGGTGCCCCACCCCGCCCGGCGCCAGCAGCCCGACCACGGATCGCACGTGGGCCACGGCCAGGGCGCAGGCGATGATCTGCAACTGCGGGTGGCGCGGACCCAGGGCCACGAACGCGCTCTGGAGCAGCTGGCTGAGAAAGCAGGTGGAGATCACCCGGTCGAACGTCCGCGGCAGCGCCGCCCGCACGCCCTGCACGCTGCTGCCGGGCAGGAGGGCCAGCTCGGTCGGGGTGGCGGGGGTGGCACGGAAGGCGGGCAGCCGGTCGAAGGCGCCGCTGAGGTCCACGCCCGCGTGCAGGACCAGCCGCGCCGCCACCCCGGGCGCCTGCCGGGCGCGCGCGCGCTCGAGCGCCTCGCCGTCGAGGTCCACCAGGTGAATCTCGGCGAAGCGCGCGGCCAGCTGCGGAAGGTCGAGGTCGTTGCAGTTGCCCGCGCCCAGCACCGCCACGGTGCCGCCCACCGGATCGCCCGCCAGCGCCAGGGCGGTCACCCGCTCGCGGTGAGGCGCGAACCGCTGCCACAGCTCGGCCGATTCGCGGTTGTTCTGCCGGTGCAGCCCGAGCAGGTCGGCGGGGCGGGCGTCAGACACGAGCAGGTCAGCGCTGGGTGCGCGGTCCGGTGGGCGAGCTGGATCGCCCGGTCAGCTTGGCGTCGGCGTAGTCCAGGATCACCTTCCAGTCGGTGGCCAGGATGGCGTGGCGGCCGGTGTGCTCGTGGAACGCGAGATCGCGCAGCAGCGGGGTGTCCAGCGGCGGCTGCGGCTCACCGGCCAGTCCCTTCTTGCCGAACAGCTCCCAGACCGGCGAGGCGGCCTGGGCGGCCAGGAACTCGCCCTTCGGGTCGGACCAGCGGTCCTCGCTGCCGGTGTTGAGCAGCAGGGGCCGCGGCGCCATCAGCGCCACCAGCATGTGCGCATCGACGGGCAGGTCGTTCCAGTGCTTGTTGAAGCGCTTGAAGCTCTCGCTGAACTGGTAAAGGTAGCGCGAGCTCATGTTGTCCAGGTTCTCGCCGTAGTCCCGCCGGGCCAGCGCCGCCCCGCCCTCGCCCGAGCAGCTGGCCACCACCATGGCGAAGCGCTGGTCCTGGGCCCCCGCCCACAACACGGTCTTGCCCAGCCGCGACTGCCCCACCGCCACCACCTTCTTGCCGTCGACCTGCCGGTCGGTCAGCAGGTAGTCGAGCCCGCGGCTCATGCCCCAGGCCCAGGCGCCGATCGCGCCCCAGTCCTCGGGTGCACGTTCGGTCTGCCCCGGCTTCCAGAACAGCGGCCGCACCCCGAAGGGCAGCCCCGCCCCACCGTCGAAGTCCGGCTCGATGTCGCCGTAATAGATGGCGGCGATGCCGTACCCGCGCGACAGCACCAGCGGCACGTCCCACTCCTTGGAGGTGCCCCGCTTGACGTCGGCGGGCGTCTTCTGCCGCTGCCGGGTCTTGCGGTCCCAGGTGTCGTACAGCAGGACGCCGGGGTCGTCGACGATGGCCCAGTTGCCGTTGAAGTGCAGCACCTCGAACACCGGCACCCGACCCCTGGCGCCGGCGGGCGTGTACACCAGAATGTGCATGACCGGGGCATCCGGTTTCTTCGCGAACCGGACCTCGATCTGCTTGCGGAAGGCGGTGCCGCCCAGCGCATGCGGGTCCTGCTCGATGACCTTGAACTGGAGGTCCTTGAGCCGCGCGGTGGGCGTGCGGCCGTGCATGTTCTCCTGGAACAGCTTCAGGATCTCGGGACGGCGCTTGCTGGTCCACTCGCGCGACGTGCGCACCGGCTTGCCGTCGGCGGTGGTCAGCAAGGGCGGCAAGGTGTAGCCGCCGGCCTTGTCCTCGTCGTAGTTGGTGTGGTCCTGCTGCGCGCGGGCAGCCGACGCCGCCAGCACCAGCACGCTTCCGACGATCAGACCCAGATGCATCGAGAGCCGCCGCATGCGGCGCAGATTAGCCGAAACCGGACCGGGCCGATCCGATCAGAACGATACCGCGATGCCGGTGCCGGCCTCGAGCACGGCGGCGAAGTCGGGGAAGCCGACCAGCGTGCGCACCTCCAGCGGCCAGGCGATGCGGCGGGTGAAGTGGTAGGCCACCCCGATGCCGCCGCCCGCCACGAAGGGGCCGCTGCGGATGGTGTCGCTGCGCGGCCGCTCGGCGGCCGGGTCCGCCGGGACCACCAGCCGGAAGGCCCCGCCCTTGCCGCCGCCGGCGGCGACGCTGACGAAGGCGTGCAGGGGTCCCTCGCCGATGTTGTAGATCCCGCGCAGCAAGAAGGCGGTGGCCGACTGGGGCGGGTTGCCCGGCAGCGGATCGCCGGAGCCATCGACCGGGGCGTACTGGAAGCGGGCCTGCAAGGACAGCGACAGTCGATCGGTCAGCTGGTAGCCGATCTCCGGCAGGCCGTGCACCAGCCCGCCGGCCAGCGGCCCCGCGTCCACCTTCTTGTTCTGCCGGAACTCGAGCTGCGAACCGGGCTGGTAGCCGTAACCGCTGCCCACCCCCAGAGCGATCCACAGCTTGCCGGCGGGCCGCCGGCGGACCACCGACAGCTCGTGCCGCAGCTCCGAAGCCGCCAGCGGGTCGTCGTCCTCCTTGCGGATCTTCTCGGCCAGCGCCGCGGCCTCTTCGGGCTCGTCGGCCTTCGCCGCCGCGGCCGGCTCGTCGGCGGCGGTGGGCTGCTGCCCGACCGGCGTGGCGCCCTCGCGCAGCACCAGCACGTTGGGGCTGTCGGCGCTGCCCGAGGTGTGCTTCTGCGGTCCGCTCGCCTCGATGAAAAACTGCAGCGACTTGCCCTCGGTGGCATCCACCGGCACCGTCCCCTGGAACACGCCGTTGCGCGAGCGGGGCATCGACACGGCGGTGAAGGTCTCGCTGCCCGAGGGCCGGTAGTGCAGGGTCAGGCGCGCCGAGCGCAGATCGGGCCGCACGGCACAGCGGAGCAGCACCTCGTGCCGGGGAGGCGCCTCGATGGGGATGGGGCAATAGATCGGATCGCTCTGCCCGCCGGGGAACGTGGGCGGCGGCAGCGGCGTGGCGGTGCGGACCGGGGGCGGCTCGGGCGGCGGCGGGGGCCCGGCCGGGGGCTCGGCCGCCAGC